>CAUJKE010000330.1 GCA_963205385.1 Planctomycetota bacterium
TCGATGGAATCGAAACGGTCGAGATCAACCGACTTTTCTTCCGCCGCCGACCAACCGCGCTCGACGATGATGCGTCGATTCGTGAGCCGGTAGCGAGTCGCCACCCACGGAGCGACGCCGAGTAAATACATCATCGCCCCGACGGGGGCCGTGAGCAAAGCCGCCAAATTCCCGAGCGTAAAGACATAAAACCCGGTTTTGTTCTCATACAACCGGCCAAACAGCCGGCCCAGCCAAAAGCGCGTAATGCCAGGCCATACCGTCATAACGGTGGTTTCCTGCAAAGAGGCTGGCGAAACTCCGGTGATGGGCTGCGTCATGGGCGAGCGATTCCTGATCCCGCAAATCTGGGCTACAAAGCGCTCCAGAATAGCGACTTACCCGCGATTTACAAGGATAGCGTATCACCAACTCCGTAGCCGACGTCGCCAGACAGAGTTATTACCCAAGTCGAAACAATCGCGATTGCAACCCAGACCTGCTCGAAAGCCCCCGTCCGGCTCGCCCGGATGGTGAATCAGTTGGTGAGCTAAAGCCGCGGCCCCTTGTTGCCCCCCATCCGAAGGCCCAATCCGCCTTGTGCGGATGGTGAATCAGTCTCTCGGTGCGCGGCGCGACACGCCTCGTCGCACGCCGCTGGGACGCCCCTAATCCAATCGCTTGACCTTAATATCCTTGAAATACACCGTGCTGCCGGGGTCGTGCGCTTGCAGGGCGAAAGTGCCTTCTGAAAGTTTCACGGTCCCTTCCTTGTCCTTGGGCTCCACGTAATCCATGACCTTCTTGCCGTCGATCAAGATTTGCACGTGCTGTCCCTCGACGATGATCTCGTATTTGAACCACTCGTTATCCTTGGCCGGCGCTTCGAGCACTTTGACCGTGTTATACAGCGTACCGGTCTTTTGAGGATCTTTGTTGTAAGTATTATTGATCTGCGCTTCATACCCTTGCGATGGCCAGCCGGAGTCTTGGAATTTGGTATGAATGAAGATGCCGGAGTTCGAGTTTTCCTTGGTCATCACCTGGCATTCGAAGTGAAAGTCCTTGAACGGCTTGTCGTCGCCTACATAGAACAGATGGCTCCGCTCGCCATTGACCTTAATCGCGCCATCTTCGACGCTCCAGCTATCTTTGTTTTCGCTGGCCTTCCACCCCTTGAGCGACTTGCCGTCAAACAGCGTTTTCCAACCATCCTGCTCCGCCGCGCTCAGTGGCAGGGCGATGCACAGCATCAACAAGGTTAAGAGGTATCGTGAACTTTTCATGGGGTTTACTCGCAAAATGGTGGCAGGGAAGAAGGGGAGTTGTGTTCTTAACTTAACGCCGGCAAAAGAGTCTTCGCAACAGGCCGACGCGCTGACAGCGGCGCTGACAGTGGCAGACGCAGCGACAGCATGAGGGACTGACCTGCATGGCCGCTTGTTCGGCCGGATGGGGTTGCGCGCCGAGGATGATCCAAAGGTTGCGGAACTCGACGGGGTTGCCGTGGTTTTGAAAGTGAATCGGAAGCGGCTTGTCGGTTTCCGCCTGCCCAGCCCCCGTTTTACTTGGAATTTCTCGATTATTGTGAACCGGCACGCCATTGTGCCAAACGGTGATGCGGGCATTGGAGGTCTTTTCGCCCGCCTCGTTAAACCGCGCCGCGGTGAACCAAATGTCGTACGTTTGCCAGGTTAACGGCGGCAAGGCCATGTTCACATCCGGCGGGGTTTGTCGGTAGAGTGCGCCGCATTCGTTGAAGACGCCGTCGAGGCCAAAGGAATCCAAAATTTGCACTTCATACCGCCGCTGAATATAAACGCCGCTGTTGCCGCGCCCTTGGCCGCGCTGATCAGGTTGGTAAGGCGTCTTAAATTCCACGTGCAGGCGAAAGTCCTCCACCGGCATCTTGGTCGTCGCCCCCACTTGCAGCAGACCTTCCGGGCTCACAGTCGCCCCTTCCAATTCGCTTGCGTGTCCGTTGGCAAATAGCACCGTCGCGCCGGCGGGAGCGGGAAGTCCCAGCGTGGGACTGACGCGGTGAATTTCGGAGAGTCGCCCGACGGTGGCGCCGGCCGGATTGCGCACAATCGCCTGACTTCCTTGGATCGAAATCTGATGCTGATCGCTGGTCAGCGTCGCGACGCCATCGTTGCGCGCGCCGCTAAACTGTTCTTTCGCCTGACGATCCCAGCCCGCCCCCGGCAAGCCGCCGCGCAGCAGGAAGGCATCAAACTTTTGGTCACCCAGCGCGACCACCTGCAAACCGGCCTCTCCGAGCCCGGCAACCTGGCCGATGTATTCGCCTTGGATGGGATAGTCGGCATCGGCGTCTGCCACACGCGTGACGGCCGCTTTCTTTGGCGCTGGCTTTTTCTGCGGGGCGGCCTTCTTCGGCGGTTCTTTCTGGGCTTGCGCCTCCGGCGCAGGCGTCCCCGGCTCCTGGGCTCGAACGATGCCGGCCAGCGTCAACAAGAGGATCGGCAGCCAAAGCGAAACAGCGGTGCGCGGCATGAGGAGAGGGCTCCAGAATAAGTGGAAGCTCTTGGTAGGGAACCAAGGGGAGGCGGGAACAGAGTAGAGTTTGCTTGAAACTTCGCCTCGTTTCAAGCTGTTGGCGCTGCGGGAGATTAATTATTCTCGGGGTAACAGCTTCGCCAGCGCGGTCACAAGGCGGTCCACGTCGTCGGAGGTGTTGTAAAGATGGCAGGAGACGCGAATCCACCGCTCGCCGTCCCACTCGATGACCGGAACCTCAATGTGGTGTTGTTCCCACAGCGCACGCTGCAGCGACCGGGCGTCGCCAGGGGGGAGGGGCAGATGAGCCATGCTGCCATACCATTGCCTGTCGTCCGGCACGAGCGGTTCGCGCGGCGCAAACTGGAGGAGTTGACGCCTGGCATACTGCGCCAAGGCGTGTGTCTGTTGCCGAAACGTGTCCAGGCCAGCCTGTTCGAGGAATTCGATCGCGGCCGGGACGGCCAGATACGAGCTTGGATCGCGCGTCCCGCTCCAGACGAATTCATCGGACCAGACGCGGCGGTCATCCCCCACCACACGCCCCCAACTGAGCATTGCCGGTCGCACGCGCGCTTGTTGGCGCGGCGCCGCATAAAAGAATCCCGACCCGAACGGCGCGCATAGCCACTTGTGGCAACTAGCGCAATAGAAATCGGCGTCGAGCGCATCCAAGTTCAATTCCACCTGCGCCACAGCATGAGGCCCATCGATACACGCGATTACGCCCCGTTCGCGTAGTGCCATGCAAATCTCGCCAACCGGCAATGTCATCGCGGTGGCCGAGGTGATGTGGCTGAAGACGGCCATGCGCGTGCGGGGCGATACGCCGCTTGTGATGGCGGCGACAACATCGGCAGCGCTCTGTGGTTGTCGCGGCAGCTTGGCGACCACGATCGTGGCCTGCGCTGCGTTACACGCCCGCTCCCAAATGCGTTGCACCGCGCCATATTCATGATCGGTCAGCAAGACTTCATCGCCTGCCTGCAAGCGCACGCTCGCGGCGACATGGTTCATGGCCGCCGTGGCGTTCTCGGCGAAGACGAGGTTGTGCGCCTCCGCCCCCACGAATTTCGCCAGACTTTCGCGCGCCGCGAAGTACGCCGCTTCATACTGCCGCACGAAGAAATCCATCGGCTGCGCGTCGAGTTGGGCTTGCCACCGCTGCCGCGCTTGTTGCACCGCGCGCGGCGGCGGACCGAACGATCCATGATTCAAATAGATCGTGTCCGCGCGCAGATCCCACTGCTTCTTCCAGTCATTGGCACTGTCGGCCATGAGTCTTTGCCTGTGATTGCTGGGTGATTGTTCCAGGGCGACGAGTTGAAAGCCTGCCCTGTCAAGTTCCTTCCTTAGGGGCGTTCGGTAAATAACGTTCTGGGCTTGTGTATACGAAAGTCGCGACTTGCGTGACATCTGGATGCCGATCTGTGGCTGGCCCCAAATGAATTCCCGGACCCCATCCAGCTCGTCTGGATGGTGAACCAGATGGTGAGCTAACTGCGTTG
>CAUJKE010000331.1 GCA_963205385.1 Planctomycetota bacterium
CGCGATTCGCGAGCATGCGGTGGTTTGCCGTGGCATCACCAAGGATTTCGGCCGTGGCGAATCCAAGGTCCGCGCACTGCGGGGGATCGATCTCGATGTGCCCAGTGGCGAACTGTCCCTCTTGGTCGGACCCAGCGGATGCGGCAAGACGACGCTCATTTCCATTATCGCCGGACTCCTCGCGCCCACTGCCGGGGAGGTGGAGGTGTTCGGCGTGAAGTTGCTCGACCTTCCCAGTCGCCGGCTCATCCAGTTTCGCGGTCAGAACATCGGCTTTGTGTTTCAGCAATATAACCTGCTCCCTGCGCTGACGGCGGCCGAGAACGCCGCGGTGCCGCTTTTGATCGCCGGCATGAAACGCCGCGCCGCCGTCGCCCAGGCGAGCGAGATGTTGCGCCGCGTCGACTTGGATGACAAGCTCACAGTCTTGCCCCACGAACTCTCCGGCGGACAACAACAACGGGTCGCGATCGCGCGCGCACTCGTGCACCAGCCGCGACTGCTCGTCTGCGACGAACCAACCGCGGCGTTGGACGCGCTTGCCGGCCATCAAGTGATGCAGCTCATTCACGAAGTCGCCGTGCAAGCCAATCGCGCGGTGATCGTTGTGACGCACGATAGCCGTATTTTCAAATTCGGCCATCGCATCATTCGCATGAACGACGGCCACATCGAAGGGGTCCGTGAACAAACGCCGTCCTTCACCCTGGGCGATTCCACCGCCGGCAACCTGCCGCAACTCAATTCACAATCCAACAGCAATGAAGACCCCGACGCGCCGCCTGAACCTTCCGAATCGAGCATCCACTAGCGGGATAAAAACATGTTGATCAAGACTCTCAGTTCGCTGCCGAAGATCTTAGCGCCGC
The DNA here is from genome assembly GCA_963205385.1 of Planctomycetota bacterium. Classification (GTDB taxonomy): domain Bacteria; phylum Planctomycetota; class Planctomycetia; order Pirellulales; family Pirellulaceae; genus JAEZGD01. The sequence continues at coordinate 870 of CAUJKE010000331.1, forward strand.
TCTTGGCGGTCGCCGGCTTCGGCTTCGCGCTGTATAGTGTGCTCAGCGCGCAGCAACAAAAACCGCCACGGCCGCCGTTCAATGCGCCTGCCAAATCACCTTATCAGCACATGGTCGCCGGGTCGGGAATCACCGAGGCCCGCACGCGCAACATCGCTATCGGCGCCGCGGTGCCAGGCATCCTGCGGACGCTCGCTGTGCAAGTAGGAGAAAGTGTGCGCCCCGGCGACCTGCTCTTTGCAGTCGACGATCGGTCGCTGACCGCCGACCTCAACGTTCGTCAAGCGATGCTCAAAGCGGCCGAAGCGCAATTGCAGCGCCTCAAGAACATGCCGCGCGAAGAGGAGATCGAGCCCAGCGAACTGCGCATCGAAGAGGCCCAAGCGCGCGTGACCCAAACGCTCGATCAGTATCAACGGGCGGAAAAACTACTCCCCTCTAATGCCATTTCCGAAGAAGAGTTTATTCGAGCCAAACAAGGGTATGCCGTGGCCGACAAGCAGTGGCGGCAAGCCAAGGCCGAGCACGCGCTCCTCTTGGCCGGGGCGTGGAAAGAGGACATCGCCGTGGCCCAGGCGACCGTCGAAGAGAATCGGGCGGAAGTTGCGCGGATTCAAACCGAGCTGGAACGGCTGCAAGTTCGCGCGCCAAGCCAACCAGGCGTCGAGCGGTTCGAGGTCTTGCAAGTGAACGTGCGGCCGGGGGAATACGTCGGCACGCCCCCCACCGAACCGCTCATTGTCTTGGGCGATATCGAGCGGTTGCACGTCCGCGTGGATATTGACGAGCACGACATCCCCCGCTTCAACAAACAGGCCCAGGCCGTCGCCAAGCTGCGCGGCGATCCGAAGATCGAGTTCCCGCTCACGTTCGTCCGCATCGAGCCGTATGTGATTCCCAAGCGGTCACTCACCGGCGACAACACCGAGCGAGTCGATACGCGTGTGTTGCAGGTGATTTACGCGCTCAATAAGCAGGACGAGCCGATCTACGTCGGCCAGCAGATGGATGTCTTCATCGACGCTGCGCGGTGAGGAAGCGGCGGCTAAATTCCAAGTTCCGCTTTCACCGCGGAGAATGCCGCCAGCGCTTGGTCGAGATCTTCGCGGGTGTGGGCGGCGGAGATCTGCGTGCGAATGCGGGCTTTGCCGTGTGGAACCACGGGATACGAAAAGCCGATCACGTAGACGCTGTGCGCGAGCATCTTTTCCGCCATTTGTGCGGCCAGGACGGCGTCGCCAAGCATGATCGGCACGATCGGATGTTCGCCGGAGACAATGTTAAAGCCGCGGGCGGTCATTTCCTGGCGAAAGTACTTCGTGTGCTCCGCGAGGCGATCGCGCAATTCGGTCGAGCGGTTGAGAATCTCCAGGCCTTTCAGCGCGGCCGCGACAATCGGCGGTGGGAGTGAATTTGAAAACAGATAGGGGCGACTCCGCTGCCGTAGCAGTTCGACAACTTCCCGCGACGCCGCCGTGAACCCGCCGCTAGCGCCGCCGAGCGCTTTGCCGAGCGTGCTTGTAATAATATCAATCCGCTCCACGACGCCATGATGTTCCGGCGTGCCGCGACCGTGTGGTCCCATGAAACCGGTGGCGTGGGAATCGTCGACCATCACCAGAGCGTCGTATTTATCGGCCAAATCACAAATGCCTGGCAAGTTGGCGATCGTGCCATCCATCGAAAAGACACCATCGGTGGCGATTAACTTGAAGCGTGCTCCGGCCGCGGTCGCTGCCTGGAGTTGCGATTCTAAATCGGCCATGTCGCTATTTTTGAAGCGAAATCGCTGTGCTTTGCAAAGCCGCACGCCGTCGATGATCGAAGCATGGTTCAGCTCATCGGAGATGATTGCGTCTTGATCGGTCAGGAGCGTTTCAAACAGCCCGCAATTGGCGTCGAAACAGGAAGAATATAAGATCGCGTCAGCTTGACCGGCAAATGCCGCGAGTTCGGTTTCAAGCTGTTTGTGCTGCGCTTGCGTGCCGCAAATGAACCGCACGCTCGCCATGCCAAAGCCGAGTTCCGCCAGCGCAGTTTGCGCCGCCGCGATCAACTCGGGATGATCGGCTAGCCCCAGATAATTGTTCGCGCACATGTTTAGCACCGCCCGCGCCGGCGCGATTTGCAAATGCGGATGCTGCGGCGAGGTAATGATCCGCTCGGACTTGTAGAGTCCGGCAGCGCGGATTTCGGCGAGTTGTGATTGCAGATGCTGTTGGAAGGCGTCCATCAGGGATTCTTTCTCAAACTTGGCGGAAAACGGCGAGCGGAATACAATCTAACAAATCCTCACGCTCAAGTGACGCCATGACAGAACGCCAACTGGATCCGCACGCGTGCCCAGGCTGTGGAGCGCCAATTGTGTAATCGCCAGCGCTACCCGTCCGCCCACGTTAACACCACTTTCCCGCAATTGCCACTGAGCATTGCGTCAAATCCTGATTGAAATTCATCATATGCAAAGCGATGTGTAATGACCGGCGAGAGATCGAGTCCCGATTGCAGCATTACGGTCATCTTGTACCAGGTTTCGTACATCTCGCGACCATAAATGCCTTTGATCGTCAGCATGTTGAAGACGACCGTGTTCCAGTCGATCGCCATCTCCTGCTCGGGAATGCCGAGCATCGCGATTTTGCCGCCGTGGCACATGTTGGCGAGCATGTCGCGAAAAGCGGAGGGATTTCCGGACATTTCTAATCCCACATCGAAACCTTCCTTCATGCCAAGTTCTGCTTGCGCGGCAGCGATGGAGGTCGTGCGCACATCCAGGGCCAGCGTCGCCCCCATCCGCCGGGCGAGTTCCAGGCGATACGGATTCACGTCCGTTACGACCACGTACCGCGCGGCCGCATGCCTGGCAATCGCGACGGCCATGACCCCGATCGGCCCCGCGCCGGTGATGAGTACGTCCTCGCCTAGCAAGTCGAACGAGAGCGCCGTATGCGTTGCGTTGCCGAACGGATCGAAAATGGATTGAATGTCGCGGGGGATATCCCCGTCATGCACCCAGACATTGGTTTGGGGCAGCGCAAGATATTCGGCAAACGCCCCCGGTCGATTGACGCCGACGCCTTTGGTGTCCTTACATAAGTGACGCCGACCGGCCAGGCAATTACGGCAATGTCCGCACACCACATGCCCTTCACCGGAGACGATGTCGCCGACCTCGAAGTCGTGGACGTTCGCGCCGATTTCGACAATCTTGCCGACGAACTCATGCCCCACCACCATCGGCACAGGAATCGTCTTCTGCGCCCAGGCATCCCACTTATAAATATGCACGTCGGTGCCGCAGATGCCCGTGCGCAGCACTTGGATCAGCACATCGTTGATGCCGATGGTCGGTACGGGAACATCTTCCAACCAAAGTCCTGGCTGCGCATGGCTCTTGACGAGCGCCTTCATGGTGGGCATGGGGGGCGATTCCTAACGAATTGGGCATGAGAAAGAGCGAGTCAGTATTTTAGCGGTTCGCTGAATGAGTGAGCAGGGGGGCAGGCCATTGCGTGTCTGTCCGTTGCGAATCGAGCCGTGGGTTGTGAGTGTCGACCTGCGGGATAGAATGATGGGTTCGAAGCGTCGGCCGCACGCGATCTTCCAGCGCGGGATGATGGCCAGGCCGTTAAACGAAGATTGGTATGAGCGTTACATGAAATCCGCCATTACGATTAGTCTTGTGCCTGAAGCTCGCGGCGGGCCGTTTGTCTTGTGGGACGACGTCGCCCAAGGCTGTCGCGAGGCCCAACAACTTGGTTTCGACGCGATCGAAATCTTTCCTCCGTCGGCTGCTGTGGTGCGGGAACGGAGTGTCGCCCAACTGCTGGCCGACCATAACCTGGCGCTCGCCGCGCTAGGGACTGGCGCCGGCTGGGTCAAGCACAAGCTGATGTTGACAAGCCCGGACGCGAAGATTCGCGAGCAAGCGATCGACTTCGTCCGCTCCATCATCGACGCCGCCGGCCCGCTCAACGCTCCGGCGATCATCGGTTCGATGCAGGGACGTTGGGGAGATGGAGTTTCACGCGACCAGGCCATCGACTGGCTGCGCACGGCACTAGATACGCTCGGGCAACATGCCGCGCAGTATCATGTCCCTTTGATTTATGAACCTCTCAACCGCTACGAAACCAATCTCTGCGCCACCGTGGCTCAAGGCGTGGAGTTGATCGGCGAACTGACGACCCCCAACGTCGTGCTGCTGGCGGATCTGTTTCATATGAATATCGAAGAGGCGAACATCGCGGATGCCATTCGCTCTGGCAGCGGCTACATCGGCCACGTGCATTTTGTCGACTCCAACCGCCGGCCCCCTGGCCTGGGTCATTTGAATTACGAGCCGATCATCACCGCGCTGCGGGAAATTGGCTACAACGGTTATCTCTCGGCCGAAGCGCTCCCCTGGCCGGATAGCCTGACCGCCGCTAAGCAAACAATCAAGATGTTCGACACCCTCCTGGCTGTATAAGGAACTGTCCGCAAGTAATTTACCGGATTGGTATTTACTTGATTTTAGGTTTTCGGCCACACTGCGGCCATGCCGGATGCAGCAGTTGTGGAAGGAATCCGTGAGAAGTATTACGTCCTGGTCGATGACCTGGACGAGCG
>CAUJKE010000332.1 GCA_963205385.1 Planctomycetota bacterium
GGTCGAAATGTGCAAAACAGGCAAACGGCTTAGTCTAGCGGGGGATAGCCGCGGCGACAATTGGCCGACAGAGCGACCGTGTCGGAGCGACCGTGACAGAGCGGCCAGCCGGGCTGAGCGGCGAGCACGACAAGCGGCCAGCCGGGGGCGCTAGACAACGCCCTGGTCAGTCTCTAAAATCTAACATTGCAATTTTGGGGCGGTAGCTCAGTTGGGAGAGCGCTGCGTTCGCAATGCAGAGGTCAGGGGTTCAAGTCCCCTTCGCTCCACTAAACGACGCTCGTTGTCGACACCAGACAGCGAGCGTTTTCTTTTGTCGGCAGCGACACTTACTTCAACGCCCTCGGCGTTTTCGGCGCTCGACACACTCCTCGTCGCTGCGTCCATAATTGACTCCAATTTCACAGCATTGGCGAGCGTTGGTGCATCAGGTGGTGCATCGTCTGGAAGCTTGCCGTTGTTGATGAGGCATGGTTTCACGCTTGTGCCGATCGGGCGGCGAATTCTTTGGTTTTTCCGCTTGGCTCCCCTCGCTCGTCCCTCTCATTGCGTTACAATCATCCCCCGTACAGTGGACAATGGCAAGCACGTTGGGACGACGTGAGACAACAAGGAGCGTGTGCGGTGGCCAAGAAAAAGGGGGCGAAAAAAACGGCGAAGAAGCCGATGGCGAAACAGCCGACGTTGCAGGGGATCGACCGCGATGGGGAAGATGCGCCGCGCAAACGTAGCGCGAAGAAGGCCGCGGCCGGCGGCAAGGGCAAACGCACGGCGGAACAGCGTGCTGGCAAGCGAGATATCCGGCAGTACGATCATGCCGATAAGCAGCGGGCGAATAATCCGCCGGTGGGCCTGGTGACGCCGACGACGGACCCGCCTGAGCCTCCCAAAAAGACCTACGCCTACGATCCCCATCTCGATCCGCAACTCGTGTGGGCAGGCAAGGCGGAGCGGACGAGCTTCGAGGTTCCGGTCGTTAGTTTGCACGTTCACGAGCGGATCGACCCCAAGACAATCATCGAGGCGGTCCGCACCAACGGCAACCACCACGCCGCGCCGGCCGCCCCAGCGCCGCTACGGCAGCGCTCGCTCTTCGAGGAGCCCCAGCAGAACCCGCCGCTGCGCGACGCGCTCGACTTCTACAAGCACCCGCACGGCTGGTCGAATCGCCTCATCGCCGGGGACTCGCTGGTGGTGATGAACTCGCTGCTGGAAAAAGAAGGGCTGGCGGGGAAGGTGCAGATGATCTACATCGACCCGCCCTATGGCATCAAGTACGGCAGCAACTTCCAGCCGTTCACCAGCAAGCGCGACGTGAAGGACGGCAAGGACGAAGACTTGACGCAAGAGCCGGAGACGCTCAAGGCGTTTCGCGATACGTGGGAACTCGGCATCCACAGCTACCTGACGTACCTGCGCGATCGGCTGCTGTTGGCGAAGGAGTTGTTGCACGAGAGTGGAAGCTGTTTTGTGCAGATCGGCGACGAGAACATACACCGCGTTCAAGGCGTGATGGACGAAGTGTTTGACAGCAAGAACTTCATCAGCTTGGTGTCGTTCAAGAAAACGGCGAGCCAAACGGCACATCATCTATCTGGCGTTTGCGACTATCTTCTTTGGTATGCAAAGAGTAGCGCGCACGCGAAGTACCGTCCGCTATTCAAGACCCGGCGTTTTGGCGAAGAGGGCACGGACGCATATTCGTTGGTTGAACTCACGAACGGGGACCGTCGGCGAATTGGCCACGATGAAAAACGACTCGTCGCGCCGTTGCCGGACAATGCACGCCCATTTCGACTTCAACTATTGGAAAGTGAACGGCAGGGCCGCCCTTCTGGACCGGGGACTGCAATGTACTTTCCGGTGAATCATGACGGCAACGAGTATCTGCCACACGGGAATCGAGGTTGGTCGACTACAGAACAAGGAATGGCAAAACTTGGCGACGCAAACAGGCTCGCCGTTCAAGGCAATTCTTTAACCTATGTCAGGTTTCTCGCCGACTTCCCGGCGATCCCATACACCAATCTTTGGGACGACACCCAGTCGGGCAGCGGCATGGGAAAAGTGTATGTCGTGCAAACAAACCAAGAAGTCATCAAGCGCGCAATGTTGATGACCACCGACCCCGGCGACATCGTGTTCGATCCGACCTGCGGCTCAGGCACAACCGCCTGCGTCGCCGAGCAATGGGGCCGACGCTGGATCACCTGCGATACGTCGCGCGTCGCGATCACGCTTGCCAAGCAGCGGTTGATGACGGCGGTGTTCGATTACTACAAGCTAGCGCACGAGCGCGAAGGGATTGGCAGCGGCCTCAAGTACAAGACCGTGCCGCACGTCACGCTCAAGAGCATCGCCAACAACCCCGAAATCCGCCCCGGCCTGACCCGCGCCGAGATCGACGCCGCGATCAACAAATATGCCGATCAGGAGACGCTCTACGATCAACCAGAAATCGACCGCAGCAAGGCCCGCGTCACTGGCCCCTTCACGGTCGAGGCCGTTCCCGCGATTACCGTGCTACCGATTGACGATATTGAAGAAGCGCCCGTCAGCGATGCGTCGGTCGCCCGCAGCGGCGCAACCGCCCGGCTCGACCAGTGGCGCGACGAACTGGCCAAGACGGGCGTTCGCGGCAAGAAGAGCCAAATGCTCCGCTTCGCACGACTGGAGTCCCTCCCCGGCTTCAAGTACCTGCACGCGCTAGGCGAGACCGAGCCCAACGGCCACGGCGCGAAGCGCGTCGCCGTAAGCTTTGGCCCCGAGCATGCGCCGCTGGAACAACGACAAGTCGAACTTGCCTGGGAGGACGCGCGGACAATTTCCCCCAAGCCCGAAATCCTGCTCTTCGCCGCGTTCCACTTCGACCCCGAAGCGGCCAAGGACATCGACGAGTTGACGGTCGAGAAGACCGGCCTGGTCTTCCTCAAGGCGCAGATGAACACGGATTTGCTTACCGAAGACCTGAAGAAGAAGCGGGCGAGCAACGAAAGCTACTGGCTCATCGGTCAGCCTGATGTCGAACTGCGGCAGGTGAAGAAGGGGGAGCACGCCGGGCAGTGGCAAGTTGAGGTGCATGGCTTCGACTACTACAACCCGGTCACCGGCAAGGTCGATCCCGGCGACACCAAGAAGATTGCGGTCTGGCTGCTCGACACCGACTACGACGGCCGCAGCCTCTTTCCGCGGCAGGTCTTCTTCCCCATGTCCGGCCCCAAGGATGGCTGGTCGCGCTTGGCGAAGAACCTCAAGGCCGAAATTGACGAAGACCTGATCGAAGCCTACCGCGGCAGCGTGTCGCTCCCGTTCGCCCCCGGCAAGTACAACCGCGTGGCGGTGAAGATTGTGGATGATCGGGGGATTGAGAGTTTGAAGTTATTGGAGTTGCCATGACAACCAACGAAGGTAGATTTGAAACAACTTTTGGCTGTTTGATAATATCGGCGATGGTTTGTGCAATGGTTGCCGTGCTCTACGGCATCGTGCGTGGCCTGGGAGTCGCTAGCGAAAGCATCTCTGTCGCGATCATCTCGGCCGCGGCCATGGTCGCCGTACCGCTCGCAACATTGATCTACGTGCGGCGTTGGGACCGCAAGGCTCAAATTGCGGAGCAGCAGCGCGCGACGAAGATCGAGCTTTACGAGCAGGTTTTGAGTTTCTACTTCGATGCGCTGTTCGCGGAGAAGAGGAGCATGAAGCATGAAGAGAAGCGCACGCTGAACTCCATGCACAAATGGACGCAAAAGCTGCTCCTTTGGTCGTCGGACCGCGTGCTCGTGAGATACTCTGAATTCCGGCAAGCGCTAATAAGCGAGGAGGTAGATGAGGATCTGATTTTCAAATTCGAGACGATGATTCGTGTAATGCGCGCCGATCTTGGCCACAGAAACGAAGATGTCACAAGCGAAACCGTCTTAGGAACCTTCGCAAGGAGTTTGAAAAGAAGCGAGACGGAATGACCGATGGCCAAGCACACCCGCCAGATCGACCAGCTCATCATCAACTCGCCGTTTGTCGAGCCGGCCGAGCATTGGAAGTATGACCGCACGCACCTGCTGTTTACGCGGACCGCGGGAAGGCGGCCAGCGGGCTACGTGACGGCCTCGCCGGAGTCGTCGCGCGGGTTCGATGATCCGGGCATCTTCCGTGAATTGGAGTTGGCGAACCGTATTCGGCCGCGCGTGCGGGCGTGGCGCGAAAACGATTACCCCGGCGTCACCAGTCTCACCCGCGACCTGTTGGCGCATTGGTACGACGTCGACCAGCGTGAAGGGAGCCGCTTCTTTTTCTGCCAAATGGAAGCCATCGAGACGCTCATCTGGCTGACCGAGGCGGACCCCGCCGAGCGCCAAGGGATCGAAGGTCCCAGCGACGGCGGCCCGTTTGCGCGGTGGTGCACCAAGTTGGCGACCGGCACCGGCAAAACGGTAGTCATGGCGATGATGCTGACGTGGCAGTTCTTGAACAAGGCGTGCTACCCACAGGATAAACGGTTTAGCAAGCACGCGCTGGTCATCGCGCCTGGGCTGACGGTGCGCAATCGACTCTCGGTACTCGTTCCCGACGCGCCCGGCAACTACTACGACGCCTTTGAAATTTTGCCGCCTGGCCTGGCGGAACCGCTGCGGCAAGGGAAGGTGCTGGTGCGCAACTGGCATGCCCTCGATTGGGATAACGAGACGAAAATCGCCAAGCGGCGCAGCGTCGACAAGCGGGGCGCGAAGAGCGACGAGGCTTATGTCCGCGACGTGCTGGGCGATTTGGCCACGGCGCGCGGGCTCTTGGTGATAAACGATGAAGCCCACCATGCGTGGCGCGTGCCTGCCGGGCAGAAGGTGGCCGGCGTTAGCCGCGAAGAAGCGAAAGAGGCGACCAAGTGGGTCGGCGGCCTGGATCGCATCCACCGCGCCCGTGGCATCACGCAGTGTTTCGACTTCTCCGCCACGCCGTTCGTGCCGACGGGCAAGAAGAGCAACGAAGAATCGCTGTTTGGCTGGATCGTGAGCGACTTCGGCCTGAACGACGCCATCGAGGCGGGCCTGGTGAAGACGCCGCGCGTCGTGGTGCGGGACGACGGGCAACTCACGGCGGAGTACAAGTCGCGGTTCTACCACCTCTACACGGACCCCGAGGTCCGCGACGACTTGAACCGCAAAGCGGAGCCGCACGAACCGCTCCCCGACCTGCTCGCCAAAGCCTATTACTTTTTGGGCAAGGATTGGCTTGAAGCCGCAAAGGCCTGGGAGGCCGCGGGGCATCGCACGCCCCCGGTGATGATTACCGTCGCCAACCGTACGGAAACCGCGGCGCGCATCAAGTATGCGTTCGATCATGAGCGCATTCGGTTGGAGGAGCTTTGTGTCGCGGACAGGACGCTACACATCGATTCGAAGGTGCTGGACGAGGCCGAGGCGGCCGAGGAGCCAGTTGCCGTTGTGGACAGCGCCAGCGATGCCGATGATGGCGATGACGAGGCCGAGCGCAAGAAGACGAAAAAGCAGTTAGCCGAGGAGTTACGCGATACGGTTAACACCGTGGGGCAAATTGGCCAGCGGGGCGAGCAGATTCAAAACGTGATTTCGGTCGGTATGCTTTCCGAGGGCTGGGACGCCAAAACCGTCACGCACATCATGGGCTTGCGCGCGTTCTCCAGCCAGTTGCTTTGCGAGCAAGTCGTCGGTCGTGGTCTGCGGCGTCGAAGTTATGACGTCAACAAGGAGACCGGCCTCTTCGAGCCTGAGTACGTCAACGTGTTCGGCGTGCCGTTCACGTTCATGCCGCATGAGGGAGGCGAGGACGCGCCGCCTCCTCCCACCAAACCACGCACCAGTGTCGAGGCGTTGCCGGAGCGCGAAACGCAGTACGGCATCAGTTGGCCCAACATCATCCGCATCGAGCATGTTTACACCCCCACGCTCACGCTCGACATTGCATCGCTGCCGAAGTTGACGCTCAAGGCGAGCGAAACGCCAATGGTGGCCGAGCTTGCGCCCGTGATCGCCGGCAAGCCGGATTGGAGCAAGGTTGCGCAGATTGAACTGGAAGAACTCGGCCGCCGGTTTCGTTTGCAAACCCTGATGTTCGAAGCGGCCCGCGACACCTACGACTTGATGAAGCCTGCCAATTGGCAGGGGACCAAGGAGTTTCTGCTGGCGCAACTCGTAAGGTTGGCCGAGCGAATACTGCGGTCGGATCGGATCGTGATTGATCCTCCGCTCTTTGGGCAGGACGACTTGCGCCGGCGCGTGATGCTGGCCATGAATATGACCAAGATCGTGCAGCACTTTTGGGAGCGGATTCGCTTCGAGAACACCCAGCGCTTAGAGCCTGTTTTCGACACTCGGCGGCCGATCGCAGCGACGGGCGATATGCGCCCCTGGGACACGGTTCGGCCAGCGCATCCTACCCAGCGCTCGCACATCAACGTGTGCGTCTTCGATAGCACTTGGGAGGCGACCGAGGCGTTTGTGCTTGAATCGAGCGAGGCGGTCGACGCCTGGGTGAAGAACGATCACCTGGGCTTCGAGGTGATGTACGTGCATGGCGGCGTGGTGAAGAAGTACCGGCCCGACTTTCTGATTCGCCTGGCCAATGGCACGATGCTGGTGCTTGAAGTGAAGGGTGAAGATTCGCACCAGAATCAAGCGAAGCGTCACTTCCTCAACGAATGGGTCCGCGCCGTCAACCAGCATGGCGGGTTTGGGCATTGGGCCTGGGACGTGAGTTTTGGCGTGGGCGACATCACCGGCATTTTGCACAAGCACGCGACGCTGGATCGGACTCGCGCTGCCGGTCGCGCATCTCGGAAGGGGAAAACCAGTGCTGAAAGTGCAACGCCAGTGAAATGAGGTCTGCCGACACCGGTGTAACAGGTTGGCGGAACGCCCGCATGGAAGTAAACCCAAACACAGAATGAGAAGAAGTCGCTATTCAGAAGCGGACCCGGGCGGACGCGATGCAGTGCTTTCTGGAAGACTACGTCCTCTTGGGGCATTCGCCCAACGGCAGTGCGCCCTATCTGCGATTTGACTGCTTCAGTGTGAGACAGTTTGCAACCGCCGGCCGAAATGCGTAAACTCTCTAAGACAAAGGATTTCGAGGGGGTCTTGGCCAAAAAGTCGTGCTCGCCAACGGCCCCGAAGGGTCTCGACTGCCAGCGTCTGTCTTCCCACCCCCCCGGCCTCAAGGTCCACTCTGACCGGAGTCGAACACGCCCATGTTGCAAATGAGATTTCCCTTTGTCTGGGCGTCATACCGTCGCATTCGGACTGCCAAGATTCAGCAATCTGGCGTGATCCATTTTGTTCCTGCGGCGGCCGCAGCGCTGGGCTGGGCGTTGGGCGTGGCTCTGGTCTTGTCTTTGGTTTCGCCCTCTCGGGCAGAGACCGGCGAGCAGGGTGCGGACGAGGCGGCGCTCCGGGCCGATGCTGAGAAAACCTTCAAAGAGCAGGTGGGGCCCTTCGTTAATAAGTACTGCGTGGATTGCCACGATACTCGCCCTGAGGCAGGCATCAACCTCCAGGCGGCACTGAAGAACCCGGGCAATACGTCCTCGTTCTTGCACTGGAAGAAGGCGGTCGCGAATGTCAAAGTCAACGACATGCCGCCGGAACATGCCGACAAGATCCCTACCGATGCTGAACGCGGCGAGTTCATCGAGTGGATTAGCAAACTGAAGTACCTGGCCCCACGTGACCCGGGTTTGTTCGTCATCCGTCGCCTGACCAAAGTGGAGTACGGCAACACGCTACACGACCTCTACGGCGTGGATCCGTCGATCGCCGACGGCCTGCCTGAGGAAGTCGCCGGGGAAGGTTATCTGAACTCGCTCTCCCCGCTACAGTCGGAACTGTTCCTCGACATCGCCAACAAAGTTATCGAACAAGTTATGGCGCCGGAGGGTAAGGCGCCCACCGCGGTTCAGCAGCGGCTCTTTGGCGAGGCGCCATCCAACAACACCGAACTCCGCGATGCGGCTCGCCGGGTCGCGCGCTCGCTGGCCCGCGATGCTTACCGTCGGCCGCCTTCGGAAGCAGAGTTGGATGTTCTGGTTGATGTTTACGATCTCGCCAGAGACAACAAACTCAACCACCAGGCGTCGCTGGGGCTAATGCTCAAGGCGATCCTCGTCTCTCCGCAGTTCCTCTTCATCATGCCTGCGGAGAAAGTCAGCTCGCAGGATCGCATCGTACCGCTGGACGATTATCAATTGGCCTCGCGCCTGTCGTACCTGCTGTGGTCAGCGCCCCCCGACGCCGAGCTATCGGCCTTGGCTGACCAAGGCGAGCTCCACAAGCCCGAAGTGCTGCGCGCCCAGGTGGAGCGGCTGCTGAAGCACGACCGCTCGCGAGCCCTGTTTGACGGCTTCGGCGCCCAGTGGTTAGGCGTGGGTGGTTTGGAACGCCAGACGTTTGACCCGGACATGTTTCCTCAAATGACCCCTGAGTTGCGCAAGGCGATGCTGGAAGAAGCACGCCTGTTTTTCGAAAGCATCGTGCGCGAGAACCAAAGGGTGACCCGGTTCGTGGACAGCGATTACACCTTCGTTAATGAGCCGCTTGCCAAGCTGTATGGCCTTGAGCAATCCGTTGAAGGCTCCGAGATGCGTCGCGTCAAACTGGAGAACCCTAACCGGGGCGGCATCCTTGGCATGCCGGCCACGCTGGCGACGACGTCGTTTCCCAACCGAACCAGCCCCGTGCGGCGCGGTGTCTGGGTGCTCGAACAGATCTTGGGAGAGCGCGTCCCGCCTCCTCCGCCCGACGTCCCCAAACTCGAAGAGCAGGAACAGAAAAGCATCGAGGGATTGACGCTGCGCGCGCGGACGAAGTTACACCAATCGGATCCCACTTGCGCAAACTGTCACAAAGTTCTCGACCCGATTGGCTTTGGTTTGGAGAATTTCGACGCCATCGGCCGCTGGCGTGAGAAAGACGACGTTGGCGTTGCGATCGACTCCGCGGGGAAACTTCCCACAGGCGAAAGCTTCGCCAACCCCGCGCAATTGAAGGCCCTCCTCGCCAAGCGCGAAGCAGACCTGGCTCGAAACCTGACCGAAAGATTCATGGCCTACGCACTGGGGCGACAGTTGGAAGGCTACGATGAGATTATCGTAGACCAGTTGATGGTTAAGTTTGCCGAGGACGATTACCGAGTGCGGACGATGATCACTGAGGCCATCACCAGTTACTTGTTTACACACCGCAAGGTCAAAGGATGAAGACGATGAACAACCATACTCTTATCAATCGTCGCACCTTGCTAAAGGGCATGGGCGTTACGCTCGCGCTGCCGCTGATGGATTCCCTGGCGCGAGCGGCCGGCGCCAAACCCGCTAAGCCGCCGGTGCGGCTCGGTTTCATGTACATGCCGCACGGCGTCATCATGGATCAGTTCTGGCCCGAGTCGCCTGAGAGCTTTCTTACGTCGCCGCCGCCGGCAGTTGAGTCTTTGCGCCCCATCTTAGACCAGTGCTTGATGATGAAGGGCATTTCCGGCGTGCCGATCTCGCCGTTCAACGGCGCGCCGCATGCGTTAGAGCTATCGACGTGGCTCACCGCGCGGCTCCCGGACCCGGACACACGCAGCCGCGTCAACATCGCGATCTCGGCCGACCAGATCATGGCCAACTACGTGGGCGCGCACACGTTGCTCCCTTCGCTGGAGCTGGCGACGATGCCCCAGACTTGGAAGGAGAACCAAGAGGGTCTGCATGAGGCGTACTACTCGCACTGCAGCTACCGCTCACCCACGCAGCCCGTCCCCGCTGAGATCGATCCCCCGAACGTTCTGAACCGGCTTTTCGGTAAGCGCGGCGAGAACGAGCGCGTCACCAAGACCACCCCCTTGGATCGCCAGATGCTCGACCGCGTGCTCGACGGCGCTAAGGACTTGCGCCGGTCACTGGCCAAGACCGACCAGCAAAAGCTCGACGAGTACCTCGATAGCGTGCGCGCCGTGGAGCGGCGCATTGCCGCGATCGAGCAGCGCCAACAGGACGCGGCCCTGGAGAAAGCTGGCGTCCGAACGGCCAAGCGGGACGCCAACGACTCGCCCCCGATCGAGGTGAAGATCCCCGAAGGGGACAAACGCAGCGAGTATATGCAGGTCATGTGCGATCTGACCGTCTTGGCTTTCCAGACCGATACGACGCGCGTCAGCACTTACATCGGATCCACGCCCAACGGCGTCTCCTACCCGGAACTCGGCTTCACGGATAAGCACCATTCCCAAACGCACCACAACAACCAGCAGGAGATGGTTCGAAAGGTGGCGGCGATCACCGAGTTCAACATCGCGCAGTTCGCCTACATGGTGAAAAAGATGCACGCCCTCAAGGAAGGTGAGGGCACGCTCCTCGATAACTGCATCATGATGTGGGGCTCCGGTCTGGAAGACGGGAACAAGCACCAGCGGGAGAACCTCCCCTTCATTATCGCGGGATCTGGTGGCGGCGCGATCAAGACCGGCCGCTTCCTCCCCGACACCAAGGGGAACCAGGGCGACCTGCTCACCACGCTCCTCTCGTGCGCCGGCGTTCCGCTCGATCGCCCGATCGGCATCGCGACGAAGCAGATCACCGAAATGAAAACCTGACATGTTCCAACAACCGCAAAGTGTACGGGTAGTTCGAACACGATCATGCGGTGAAGCTATTCTTGGAAGTAACGAATGCAAGCATCCAAGAACCCGGCGCTGTCCTGTTGGTATTTGAGGTAAAAGGGTGCGTTGATGGTCATGCTGGGTGCTCACATGTCGATTGCCGGCGGCTACCACAAAGCCGTGGAAGCTGCCGCCGCGTTAGATATGGATGTTGTGCAGGTATTCACCAAGAACAACAACCAGTGGCGCGCGAAGGCGATTAGTATTGCGGAGGCGGAGGCGTTTCGGGAGGCGGTGGCGAGGACCGGGGTGACGCATCCGCTCTCACATAGTTCCTATCTCATTAATCTCGCGGCGCCGGATGGCGAACTGTGGGAAAAGTCGATTGCGGCGATGGTGGTGGAGTTGGAGCGGGCGGAACAATTCGGCATTGCCTACGTAGTGATGCATCCAGGCGCGTACACCACCAGTTCCGAAGAGGCCGGCCTCGCGCGCATTGCCGCGGCGCTCGATGAAGTACACCAGCGGCGGCCTCAAGCCCAGACGCAAGTGTTGTTGGAAAACACTGCGGGCCAAGGGAGCAATCTTGGTTGGAAGTTCGAGCATCTCGCGGCCATACTCGCGCAGGTCAAGTTGCCGGAGCGGTTAGGCGTCTGTTTCGATACCTGCCACGCGTTCGCTGCCGGTTATCCGTTCAGCGCGCGGCGCGATTATCTGGCGACCATGAAGACCTTCGACCAGGTCGTTGGTCTCGACCGAATTCGCGCGTTCCATCTCAACGACAGCAAACGCGAACTGGGCTCGCGCGTCGATCGGCACGAACACATTGGCCGCGGCCAACTCGGGCTGGAGCCGTTTCGTCATTTGCTGAACGATCGTCGCTTTCGCAAAGTGCCGATGTATCTGGAAACGCCCAAGGAAGACCTGGATGGCGAACCTGGGGATCAAGTCAATCTGCGGACGTTGCGCGAATTAGTGGCGAAGGCGAAGTAGTGCAGCAGCGAGAGCATTCCCCTACCGATGTTTAACCCCGATCAATACGCCTTGTTGGACTTTGGCCGCGGCCGCAAATTGGAGCGATTCGGCGCCTACACGCTCGATCGCACTGCGCCTGCGGCGGACGAGGCGTCGATCGCAAGTGTCGAGGCGTGGCGCGGGGCAAACGCAACTTACGAACGCCTCGATGCAGAACGCGGCGCCTGGCAGACGCCCGCCAACGCCCCGGAAACATGGACGATTCATCACGGTTCACTCGTCTTTGAGCTACGGCGAACCGACTTTGGCCAGGTGGGACTATTTCCCGAGCAAGCGGCGAATTGGGATTGGCTGGAGCAAGTGGTGCGCGGTGCCCAGCGGCCGCTGAAAGTCCTCAATTTGTTTGCCTACACCGGCGGGAGCTCGCTCGCGGCCGCGGCGGCGGGCGCGGAAGTGGTGCATATCGACGCGGCGCGCAATGTGGTGCAATGGGCGCGGCGGAACGCGGAGCTTTCCGGCCTGGCCGATCGGCCCATTCGCTGGATTGCGGAGGACGCGGCGAAATTTGTTGCCCGCGAATTGAAGCGGGGTCATGCGTACGACGCGGTGATTCTCGATCCTCCTTCGTACGGCCACGGCCCCAGCGGCGAAGTTTGGAAACTGGCCGATCATCTCCCGGCGCTTTTGGCCGACTGCCGCCGATTGACCTCCGCACGGCGCGCGTTCATCCTGCTATCTTGCCATACGCCCGGCTATGGCCCGCGCCAGTTGCGAGAGCTCCTGCGCGCGCACATTGGCCCCGGCCAGGTCAAGGTGCAAAGCCTCGATCTCGTTTCCGCCAGCGGTCGCACACTCCCTAGCGGCGTTGCTGCGCGTTGGCTCCCCGCACAAGTCGCATCATGATCCCACCGATTACCAGCCTGCACAATCCGCGCGTCAAGCAAGCGGTTCAACTGCGCGATCGCAAGGGGCGCGATGCGCAAGGGCGAATCATCATCGACGGCGCTCGCGAAGTCGCCCGCGCGATGGCCGGCGGCATTGAACTCGATGAACTGTTCATCTGCGAGGCATTATGCCATACAGAGGAAGCTCAGGCTCTCATTGCAAGCTTGCGAGATTCCGACGTGCGACGATTGGACACCACGCCTGCGGTGTTCGCGAAACTAGCTTACGGCGAGCGTGCGGAAGGAATCATCGCGACGGCACAGACGCCGTGCAAAACGCTCGACCATCTAGAACTTCCCGACGTTCCGCTCGTGGCGGTATTGGAGCATGTCGAAAAGCCGGGGAATGTTGGGGCGGTGCTGCGTTCGGCCGATGCGGCCGGCGTTTCAGCGCTGATCGTCGCCGATGGCGGGACCGACCTTTACAACCCCAACACGATTCGGGCCAGCTTGGGAGCGATTTTCACCGTGCCTGTGTGCGCCGCCAGCACCGTGCAAACCCTCGCCTGGCTGCGAGCCAGGTCGCTCAACATCTTTGCGGCGCGCGTGGATGGCGCGACGTGCTACTCCGCGTGCGACTTCAAATCGCCTGCGGCAATTGTTCTCGGCAGCGAAGCCAAGGGGCTCAGCGACGCCTGGTACGCCGACGACGTGCGCGCGGTGGCGCTGCCGATGTTAGGCGTGGTCGATAGCTTGAACGTCTCCGCCACTGCGGCCGTGCTATTCTACGAAGCCTGGCGGCAACGACAGCGTTGAGCGTCAGGCGGCGCTACTCTGCCGCGTCTTCCACATCGGCATACTTCTCCGCCATCTCGCGAATTACCTTCGCCACTTGTCGCCGACAACTTGCTGGCGCCAGGATTTCCGCTTCGCTGCCCAGCGCGAGCACGCGGGGAATGATCTCCAGCTCATGCGCCGCTTTCACCGCCAGAATAACCTCGCCTGTCTTGAGCCGCTCTACCTGTTGCGCCGGATGCCATGGATCCTCGATCACCCACGGCGCGGCGTGCTGGCTAATCTTGATGCGAAAGTTTGCTGGCTTCGACGCCGCAAATATTCCCAGGCTATGCCCCAGGTGCTGCTCCAAGTCGAAGTCCAGCGGGCGCGTGAACCACCGATCAAGCGCTTCGGCCTTGAGAAACCGATCCAGCTTCCAATGGCGGATGCGCTCCTCGCCCTGCGGCACTTCGTGCGCGGCGGCGATGATGTAGAGACTCGATTGGTAAAACGCAACCGCATACGGCTCGATCGACCGCCGCTTCGGATCCTTGCCCGGCGACTGGTATTCGATCTCCACCACGCGATGTTCGAGAATCGCGCGATGCAGCGTCGACAAAATGCCGTGCTGCGACTGATACGACTTCGCCGGCATCCCGCGCACGCAGAGCACCTGGCGAAACTTTTCATAGTGACTCCACACCGCCGCCGGCAACTGCTCGCGGAGCTTGTTCCAGAACGATTCGATGCCGATCCAAAACGGCGTGCCGGCGAGCGGGTAGAGCAGATCGCGACTGAGCGAGAGGGCGATCAGTTCGGTCGCCGAGGCGGTGATTTTATGCGATTGCCCCGCGGTCGCCCCGAGCTTCCAAATCTTTCCCCGCTTGGAATTTTGGATGATGACATCGACGCCTGCCTTTTGCAGTGCGTCGAGATCACGGCGGACGCTCCGCTCGTGGAGCGAAGGGAGCCCCATCTCGCGCATCAGGTCATCGCGCAGTTCTTCCAAAGTGCGGCCAAAGCGGTGCCGCTCCAAAATCTGCAAAACGCGGTGCTGGCGAATAAGTTGTTCGTTGCGAGCCATGACAGGAGATTTCCGCCGGGGAATGAATGATCCGAGAGCGAAATCATAAATCATCCACCAATACAATGCCTGGACCCACGCACCCAACAAAAAACCAGTCCACCGCGCATCGCGGCGAACTGGTTCCAAAAATAGCGGAGGAGGGATTCGAACCCCCGACACGCGGATTATGATTCCGCTGCTCTAACCAACTGAGCTACTCCGCCGAATTGTTCTAAGTGGTGGCTATTTCAAGACTTGTGAGTTGTCTGCTGCTGCCATTTTGGGGTCGTTTTGAGCACTTGATGCGCGTGGACCGACTTTCCAAGCCTTTCCGGGAGCCTGACGGTTCAGTGCGACACCTACCAACGTTTGACCGGTGGGCGGCAATGACACCGGCGGTAGCCTGAAAGTTGCAGTGCTGTGGTTGCGTAATTCTACTAAAATCGCAACAGGCGGCAAGAAGGCCAGCGTGAAGCCGTAGCGAAAGCCGCCGAGAATTTGAGCCAAGTGGCGTATCTCTCGTTTGCCGAGACCCGACGTCTGGGCGACTTTGGCTACGTTTTCGATTGTAGGCGGGTTACACAATCGCCGGGGCGCGGCGCACGGTGATCGCGAGCATGATCCAGGACCAGCCGTTGAAGATGAGGTCGATGCCGATGAACAGGCCGATGACCCATAGACCCGAGGCGGGCCATTGCTTGTAAATCAGCATCCCCATCATCAGCGTGACGGCGCCGTTGAGCAGCACCCAGCCCCAGCCTGTGAACCGCTCGCTCACGGCGAAGACCATGCGAAAGATGCCGCTGATAATGAGAAACACGGCGATGACCAAAGTGATGTTGATCGCGGCTTCCGCAGGCTGATCGATAATCAAAAAGCCGACGACGACGTAAAGAATGCCGATCAATAAATGCATTAGCATTCCGCTCCAGCGACCCGCCCAGAACGAGTTGACGATCTCCGAAATGCCGCTAGCGAGCATCAGAAACCCAATCAGCCAGACCGCCGCCACCGTCACGGTCACAATGCACGACCACCCAATCGCAAACATGCCGAGCACCACCAGGCCCACGCCCAATGCTAAAAACCAGGCCCAAAAAGGACGCAGGCGGCTCAATTCGCGGGCGAGAACTTCAGGCAAGTGAGGTGAGGTCGAGGCTTCCATGGGTCGGTCTCCGAGCGATGTGTCAAGTTGCGAAAATCGAGTGCGAGCGCCAATCGACGCATTTGTAGCGGCATTCAATCGGCCGAGAGTTCACGATTCAAGCGGTGGATTTTGGGCGAAATCCCACTTGAACGCGCGCAGTCTTAGCGACGATGTTCACCCAAAGTGACCATAGGTCGCAGAAGTCTAACCGTCAACTTACGACGCTGGAATTTAACCGTCGAATTGCAGTTCGCTTGGGATTTTTCCCGAAATTCCGTGCTAGCGACTAACGCGGCGTATGCTGCCGACGACAAAACCGGGGTTGTTGATCAGCGCGCGGGCAGCGGCTTGCTCGCTGTTTCGGCCCGGCATAAGCACCCACATAGGCGGGTGAGGATTGCCGAAATCGGGATAGAGCGTAACTTCCCAAATCGAAGTCAGCCCTGCCTGCACCGCCTGCAGGTTCAAGTTAATCAGGGCGATCTCGCGTTGCAGCGCTTGGTTTTGAAGATGGGCGGCCGTGAAGGCTTCCAAGCGAAACGAGAGGTCGTCGTGCGGGTCTAAACTATTTTGCCGCGCGAGCCACTCCGTCCAACCATCCTTCAGCAGTTTGCGATCGGCGTCCTTGAACACGAAGAACGGAATCGGGTATTCATCGCCGCTTGCCGTTTCAAGAATCACGCCTTCGATGAGAAAGGTTCGCGGCAGACCGCGCTGATTTCGCAACCATAGTTGCATCGCCCGTTGATTGGGAAGCTCCACTTCATCAAAGTGCTCGATGATCCGCGGCACGAGTTGCTGAATCATTTCCGGCAGATTCGTCAGGCGGCGATCGTTGACGTAGGTGCGACCGCGGCGTTGTTGAATGGTGATCTCCTTCCGCGTGTAGTCCACAATCCTCCCCACGAGTTCAACGCCGCTGGTCGTGGTCCACTTTTGTTCCCCGCTGAGGTTTTTCTCGTGAATGGCTTGCGCCTCAGGCGAACTGAGAAACTCACGATCGGCGTCCGACAAATCCTTGACTTTGAGCGTGCCGAGTTCGCCGTCGGCCCGTTTAAGAACGACGTTCTCGCCATCGAATCCGAACAGGTCCGCGTCAATGACGACCTCGCCGGCAGCGTTTTTCCACTCGCGCGCCTGCACCGCAGGCCCTGCCAAAACACTCGCCGCGATCAGGCCCAAAACGTAAATGCCGATTTTCATGGTAACTGCTTTAAGTAGTTCGAGTCTGGATTCGGGTCGAAAGCGCACAATTCCCCAATACCTTCAAGTTTTGTCACAGGGCGACGTCAAGTCAAGCGACAAGCCGGCTTGCCTGGATGTTGAATAAGTCCTTTGGAGTACCGGCGCCACCCGCCGCCCCTTCACCCAGAATCTCGCTCACCATCCGCACAGGGCGGATGGCGGCGTGGTCTTTTGCACGGCGTGAAAATCGGAAACTGGATCCCTTGCCCTCTACGCTGGCGTGCCCGCGGCAGTTGCGGTAGCCTCAAGGGGTTGAGAGCGGATCGGAAACGCCGAAAGTTCGCGGGAGTCAGCCTGCTATGCCGCACCGTTTACGGAGATTGAAGACACTCGCTTTTGTCGCCACGACGATCTTGTTCGCGAAGGTGCTGCTCAGCATTGTGCTTGAGTATCGCTGGTATTTTCCCGCGAATTTCGAGTCGGCCTTTCTCACCGGTCGGCGGGAGTCGTTTGTGGGCCTGTATCGCGCGGCCTTTTATGCGCATATCCTCGGTGGCCCGGTGGCAATTCTGTTGGGTGCGTTCTTAGTTTGGAGCGGAGCGCGGGCCCGGTTTCCGGCGTTCCATCGCTGGGCGGGGCGCGTGCAGATTCCGCTCATTCTCGTGGTGCTCGTCCCCAGTGGGTTGGTCATGGCGACCCAGGCGCTGGCCGGTCCCATAGCCGGATTCGGCTTCGCGTCGCTCTCGGTCGCCACGGGCGTCTGCGCCGTCGCGGCAGTTTATTTTGCCTGCAACAGACTATTCACGCAGCATCAACTGTGGGCGACTCGCTGCTGGCTATTGCTCCTCTCACCGCTGATATTTCGTCTGGCATCCGGGGCTTTGATCGTCACCGCGATGGAATCCGCAAATGCCTATTGCGTGAACGCCTGGTTAAGCTGGTTGCTCCCGTTGGCAATCTACGAAGCATGGTGGCGCAGGGCTTCGCATCACGGCGAGCATACATCGTCGCCCGCGCAAACTAGCCTCGTTCCCGAACTGGCCATTTCCGAGTCCTTCCATGAGTGCTAACGCTACACATCGTCGTGCTGTTCCTGCCCGCGCATTCACGCTGGTAGAACTGCTTGTGGTGCTGTTCATCATTTGTGTGATCGTGGCGTTACTTTTACCCGCCGTGCGATCGTCGCGCGAAGCGGCGCGGCGAATGCAATGCTCGAACAATCTCAAGCAACTCGCTCTGGCCTTGCACAACTATCACGAAGCGCACCTGCGCTTTCCCTCCGCGATGGGCGGGACCGGCGAGGGAGCGACGCCCCTGCAAAGCAATCGGAACCGGCTCAGCGGGCTCGTGGCTTTGCTCCCCTATTTGGAGCAAGCCCAACTTTGGGAACAAATTTCGAGTCCGGCGAAATTCGACGGAACCAGCTATCCAGCGATGGGGCCAGCCCCTTGGATAACCGCCTACGAGCCGTGGCGCGTGCAGTTACAGGCGCTCGCATGTCCCAGTACGACCCGCATTTCGCCTGATTCAGGCCGCAAGAATCTCGCTCGTACGCAGCTTGGACGCACCAACTACGCTTTTTGCATCGGCGACGTCGCGGAGCAGATCCATCAGCCGCAAACGCTTCGCGGTGCGTTTGGTTGTGGTTTGACATCGCGGCTCGAAGACATGACCGACGGCGGCAGCCAGACGATTGCACTGGGTGAAATCGGCAACGCGAGCGAGCGCCTGGTCAATGGCCAGTTTGCAACCGCACAACCGGCTACGAT
>CAUJKE010000333.1 GCA_963205385.1 Planctomycetota bacterium
AACCGGTCAACGGTCAACCTCAGCAACGAGCGCTCGCGTTTGAGGTCGCGGAGCAAAGCGCCAGGCAAGCGTTGATCGTCAAGCAACCGCTTCCCGCGCTCCAGACGCCGGCGTGTCACATTCTCAATGCTGGCCATATTCGCGATCTCGATCTCGCGCTCGAGGTGCCGCCGAGCGAACTCGCCGCCGTCTGCTCGCACGAACAATGGGCGGAAGTGTACGATCGGCTGCGTGAACTGGTCGAATCGCACCACAGCACGCTGATCTTCGTCAACACGCGGCGCGTGTGCGAGCGCGTCGCGCACCAACTCACCGAACGCCTCGGGCCAGAAGCCGTTACCAGCCATCACGGCAGCCTCTCGCGCGAGTTGCGACTGGACGCCGAACAACGTCTCAAGGCGGGGACGCTCAAAGCGATTGTCGCCACCGCGTCGCTGGAGATGGGGATTGACGTCGGCTACATCGACCTCGTCTGTCAAATCGGTTCGCCGCGATCGATCGCGACCTTCCTGCAGCGGGTCGGCCGTAGCGGTCACTCCCTCGGCGCGCTCCCCAAGGGGCGGCTCTTTTCGCTGACGCGCGATGAACTACTCGAATCGCTGGCCCTGATCCGCGCAGTCAAGCTTGGCAATCTGGATCGTATCGAAATTCCGCAACAACCGCTCGATATTCTCGCCCAGCAAATCGTCGCGGAAGTCGCCTGCGATGATTGGGACGAGGAGGCGCTGTTCGCACTCGTTCGCCACGCGTGGCCGTATCGCAACTTGTCGCGCGAGCAGTATGGCGAGGTGCTGGAGCTTTTGGCCCAAGGCGTGGGAGCGAGCAAGCGGGGCGCGTGGTTGCATCGCGATCAGATTCATGGCCAGCTACGGGCACGGCGCGGCGCGCGACTCGCGGCGATCACCTCCGGCGGCGCGATTCCCGACGCGGCCCTGTATCGCGTCGTCAACGAGGGGGATGGCCAGGTTGTCGGCACGGTCGACGAAGACTTCGCCATCGACAGCACCGCAGGGGACATCTTTCTGCTGGGCAACACTTCCTGGCGGATCATCGCCATTCGCGCCGGCGACGTCTTGGTTGCGGATGCCCAAGGGGCCGCACCGACGATTCCGTTCTGGTTTGGCGAAGCGCCCGGCCGCACGATCGAGCTTTCCACCGAAGTCTCCGAACTGCGCCGCGAGATTGCGTCCCGCGTGCGCGGCAATAGCCATGGCCAAACCAAGGGCACTTTGCCGGCAAAACGGGAACTAAGCGCCGTCGGCTGGCTCCAGAAGCATTGCAACGCCAGCGTCTACGCCGCCGAACAAGCCTCTGCCTATGTCGCCGCGCAGCAGGTCGCGCTGGGCGTGGTTCCCTCGCGGGAGCAAATTGTCTTCGAGCGGTTCTTCGACGAGTCAGGCGGGATGCAGTTGGTAATCCACGCGCCGCTGGGCTCGCGCATCAATCGGGCGTGGGGGCTGGCGCTGCGCAAACGTTTCTGTCGCAGCTTCGATTTCGAACTGCAAGCCGCCGCCGACGACAACGGCATCGTGCTCTCGCTCTCGCCGCAGCATAGCTTTCCGATCGAGCAGTTGTTCAAGATGCTCGGGCCGCACAACGCCGAGTATCTGCTGACGCAAGCGGTACTCGCGGCGCCGCTGTTTCAGGTTCGATGGCGGTGGAACATCACGCGGGCGCTGGCCGTGCTGCGCTTTAGTGGCGGCAAACGCGTGCCGCCGCATCTGCTCCGTTTTCGCAGCGACGACTTGCTCGCCGCCACGTTTCCCGAAACCGTCGGCTGCCTGGAGAATCACCACGGCGATATCGAAGTGCCGAATCATCCGCTCGTGCGGCAAACGATGCACGACTGTTTGCACGAGGCGATGGATCTCCCCCGTTGGCTCGAAATACTGACCGCCTGCCGGGATGGCCTGGTGGAGCTGATCCCGCGCGACACGCGCGAGCCGTCCCCGTTTTGCGCCGAACTCTTGAACTCCAGTCCCTACACGTTTCTCGACGGCGCGCCGCTCGAAGAGCGCCGCGCGCGGGCGGTGAACGTGCGCCGCGGTTTGGCGGTCGATGAAATGCGCGACTTGGCGCAACTCGACGCCGCCGCTGTCAGCACCGTGCGCGAACAAGCCTGGCCCATCGTACGGAGTCGCGAGGAACTGCACGACACGCTCCTGTCGCTGGTCGTGCTCTTGGCGGACGAGGGCGCGCCGTGGGAGCGCTACTTCCGCGAACTTGTCCGCGCCGGGCGCGCAACCGTGGTGAAACGTAGCGGCCAGCCGGACCTCTGGATCGCCGCCGAACGCTGGCCGCTGGTCCGCGCGGTGTATGACGATGCGACGTGCTGGCCGGACGTCCAATTGCCTGCGGCGCTGGACGCGCCGTGGGAAAAGTCGGCCGCGTGGGTGGAACTCTTGCGGGGGCGCGTCGCCGTGAGCGGCCCGGTCTCCGCGGCGGAACTATCCACGCTCTTGGGCATCGCCGAAAGCCATCTCACGGCGGCGCTCGAGGCGCTCGAAGGGCAAGGACTCGTGCTGCGTGGCAATTTCGCCTTGCTGGGAGAGACGCCTGACAGTCGCCGCGTGCAATGGTGTGATCGTCGCCTGCTCGCGCGGATTCATCGCTTGACGCTGGATGGCCTCCGCAAACGGATTCAGCCTGTCGAACCGGCCGAGTTCTGGCAATTTCTGGCTGCGCATCAGCGCCTGCTGCCAGACATGCACGCGGAAGGACCGCAGGGCGTGCGCGAAGTCGTGGCGCAGTTGCAAGGTTTCGAGCTTCCCGCTGGGGCCTGGGAAACGCGGGTGATCGCCGCGCGGGTGCGGGACTATGACCCGCAGTGGCTCGATCAGTTGTTTCTCATGGGGGAAAGTGTCTGGGGGCGTTTGCAACCGCCGACGTGCGATGCCGACGCGAAGCCCAGCATGGCGACCCTGTCGCGCACGATGCCGCTCTCGCTCGCGCTCCGCGAAGACCTGCCGTGGCTGTTGCCGCCGGAGCGGATCGCGGCCGACGCGCTCGTCCAAGGGGACGCTCGCACCGTGCTCGCGGCACTCCAGCGTCGCGGCGCGCTCTTCTTCAGCGAACTCAAGACGCTCTCGGGCCTGCTGACCACGCAGCTGGAAGTGGCGCTCCGCGATTTGGCGGCGCTCGGCCTGGTCACGAGCGATGCGTTTGCCGCCGTGCGCTCGATTGTGGAAAGCAAGCCGTCCGTTTCGAATCGCCGGCGGCCGCAGCGCCAGGTGTTCCGCGGGCTCGCCGCGCCGATCGGCCGTTGGTCACTCTTTCCGGGTGAGTTGCCGCCGCCTGAGCGCCGCGACTATTTGGAACGCTGGTGCCGGCAGTTGCTGGCCCGCTACGGCGTGATCTTTCGTGACCTGCTCGCGCGCGAATCGGCCGCGCCCCGTTGGTGGGAACTCGTGCCTGTGCTCCGCCGTTTGGAGATGCAGGGAGAAATTCGTGGCGGCCGCTTCGTCAGCGGCGTGGGGGGCGAACAGTACGGCAGCGATTCCGCCATCGAACGCCTGCGGGCAATTCGCGCAGCGGGACCGACCGGCGCGTGGTGCGTCATCTCCGCCGCCGATCCGCTGAACCTCATCGGCATCCTCCACCCCGGCAACAAACTGCCCGCCACCCACAAAAACGCCTTCATTCTCCGCGACGGCGTCGTCATTGCCATGAAGGAAGCGAGCCAGGTGGACTTTCTCGCGGACTTGGACCTCGTGACGCAAGCAGAACTACGGCGAGCACTGATGCTCGGCAAACGCGACGAGCAATTCCGCGAACGCATTGCGCAAGGATCCCCCAGGCATGCAACAATCCGCCCCCACTAGCCTGAACGAGACTGACTCACTCGTCTCGATAAACAACGGTTCCATTCCGTCTCGCCCAGTTTTCAGACAAGCCAACATGCGAAATAACATTGCGGCTTCTGTCCAACTGCCGTTCGATTTCGGTCACTACAACGGCCGGATCAAGTTCGTAAATAAGCTTGATCTTGGTTTGGTTTGAGGCGTAAAAAATGGCCAGGTAAACCTTGCGATTTCGCCGAATGCGATGCAACGATTCCGCCCGTTTATCTGATGGTTCTTTGAACATGCGGTCAAGCTGACCAGCACCGCCTTCTTTGCATGAAAGATACTCGTATTGGATTGATTCATCATTGATATCACAGGCATCGGCAGCCCGCTTGGAGGTGATTACCTGATGGCCCAAAACCTCAGCCATAATCATCTCTTTGATGAGTCCCGGCTGAAGAATGTTATGAACACCAACAGTTCGGGCCAGCTCGGCAGCCTCCCGCACAAGTTCGACGATCTTCTTGTAAACCTCACGAGCCATGATTGAAGTTCAAGAGGCCCATTTTTGTACTTTCGGCGTCCAGTCGCTCGATTCCATGTTTTACATATTCTGGATTGATTTCAAACGCAATAAACTCTCTCTCATACTTGCGGCAAACCACAGGGCACGTCCCAACTCCAGCAAACGGGTCTAAAACAAGGTCGCCGACGTTCGAACTGCCAAGGATAAGCCTTTCGATGAGCCGCTCTGGTTTTTGAATCGTGTTTAACGCCTCACGGCAAACAAGCTCTTTGGATTTATATGTGAGCTGTTTGATGTCACCCCACACATCGCCGGGGTTCTTGCCTTTTTCGTTGAATTTCGTTTTCCCGAACGGTCCGGTACGGACGGAAGGGACGTTTTCGCACCTGAGTCGGTGCTCTAGTTCGACAAGCTGCGCAACTCGGATGTCATCCAGGTTGTAGCTCGCTGGCCTCTTGCCCTTGATGAAGTAGCAGATGATGTCGTAGTTGTTAGTGTAGTTGAGCCTGCCCTGGGCCAAACGGCTAGGTTGATACCAAACAATTTTCGCTCGCAGGTTCAAGTACGGCCTGTAATCTACGAAGTCGATACAGTCTGGCTTGCCAAATAAATAGAGCGCTCCACCTTCTTTGAGCTTGTGGGAGAATCGGGAGATCAATTCCAGATTAAACTCTTGAATCGAGTCGATTCTGTCCCATTCATTTTGCGTAACGCCGTAAGGGCCATCACAGACGACAAGGTCTACGGAGGCGTCTTCGACACTGTCGAGCAGTTCGAAGGTATCTCCGCAAGTAATCGTGTTCTTCTCAATCATCGTTCGCCACTCCCGCCACGATCGTTCGTCGCTTCATCGCGACCTGGCCGCACAAAGCAATGCTCTTTGGTCGTCGTTCAAAATGGTAGCGGAAGTTTGGCGTGTTTACAATTGCGAGAGTGATGGGTCCACGCCAGCCTACAAACGATGTCAACAGGCAAAAAAGCAAAAGAGACATGCATGGCTGTAGCTAACGAAAGCCTCAGTGGTCATGCGGTCGCGGAGCTTAGCCCGGTGGTTGTTCAGGGGCAACCGATCAATAAGTTTCCGCGTTTCACGCCTGCCACAAGACCACAACCCCATCCGCCTTGTGCGGACGGTGAGCAAGTTGGTGAGCTAAAGCAAGACGCACCAACATCACGACCCCATCGGGCTCGCCCCCGATGGTGAAGAAGTCCTGTGGGCTACCGTTAAGAAAAGCGCAGCGGCAACGCCTTTAGCGCACCATCTGGTTCACCAGCCAGGCGAGCTGGATGGGGTTCGGGAAGACGTTCGAGGCCAGCGACAGATCGGCATCCAGTTGTCATGCCGGGTCTGGCTCGGACCCTACTGACACTGCTTCCCACCGGCGGCTTTGGCTCGTAGTAAGGCTTCGTCTGCGGTCGCGAGGAGTGTTTCGAGCGGCGCGCCGCTGGGGAGGCAGGCGACGCCGGCGCTGGCTGAGAGGGGACGCTCGGCGGCGAGTCCGGCGGCAATGCCAATCGCGCGCCGACATTGATCGGCCTGCTCCATCGCAGCCGATGCGCACGTCACCGGCCAAACCATGACAAACTCGTCGCCCCCTAAGCGCGCAACAAACGACGCACCGCGTCGCGCCGCCAAAGTCTTCGCCGCGCTCTGGAGGACGTTGTCGCCATACGCGAAGCCAAACTCGCGATTGATCCGTTTGAACTGATCGAGATCGAAGATCGCCAGCGCGAGGAGTTTGTGCGGGGCGTCCTGCGCGGCGGTCGCAACATGCTCTTCCAGCGCGCGGCGATTGGGAAGCCCGGTCAGCGGATCGGTCGCCGCCAAACGCGCAAGTTGCCGATTCTGCCGCCGCAGGTTGACCACTTGCGCCAGCATCCGGCAAGCCAGGCGCAATTCACGCCGCGAGACATCGCGCGGCAGTTGCACATCGGCCGGGAAATCGCGCCCGATGAGGATCACGCCGATGTCGCCCCGGATCATCAACTCGTGAAACTCCGCGAGCGCCTCATCAGCGAGCGCGCAGTCGGTGACGATCACATCCGGCGGGTGGCTCGGCGCGTAGTCGGCCAAACGCGCGTGGACTTCAAACCGCGGACCATCCAGCATGGCGGCCCAAGCCTGCGCGTGCGACTTCTCGGCGGCGAGGACAACCACGGAGACCGCCCGCTGGCGCTGCGCCGCAGATGAGGAAAGCGTCGAAATATCAACCTTGGTCGTCATGCAAGCGTGAGCAATCGGTCGCAAATAGCGAAATGTTTCAACCTCTGGAGCCGGCTGTTATTGTAGTCGAAAATCCGCTTGCTCCACAGATTTGGCCGCTTCGCTAGCGAGTCCTCGCCAGCGAAGCACCACCAGCATGGCTAGCGGCGGCAGAGTTTCGCTATTCGCTCCACACGCACGAATTGGCTCCAGCCGCGCCGCCGGCCCATCCGATGTAGGCCGAAGACTCCTCTTCTCATTGGGTTTTTCATCGCGCAAGGACTCCGCGCGTGCTTTCGCTATGTCTCCCCAAGCTGTCGGTCCATGCCCTGGCGCTGTTCTTATGCGCGCTGGCGGTGGATGTGGCTTGTGGGCAAGCGCCGTCCACGCGGTTGTTGCCGCCGAGCTGGGAACACGTCGTGTGGCGTTTGGATCAGTTGGAGCGGGAGAACGCGGAGTTTCGCGCGCAGTTGCAATCACTGGAGACAGAAGCGGCCGCGCGCGATTGTCCTGGGTGCGAACCAGGCGCTGCGGATGCCTGGCCCGTTTGTTCCGACCCACTATGCAACGACGACGGGCGTGCGCTTTTCTACCGCGAGTCTCAGCGGGCGACGACGATCGACTGGAGCGGCTTCATTCAACTCGACTCCGGTTGGATCGCGCAAGACGCGGCCAACATTGCCGCTGTGGGCGATATCGAAGACACGACGGGTCTCCGCCGCGTGCGCTTGCGCGCCAGCGGGCGACTGCTGCCGCGGACGTCCTATGTGGTCGATCTCGACTTCGCCGCCAGCGGTCATCCGAGCTTTCGCGACGTGAAGTTCACACTCCATGAGCAGCCAATTTTTCAGAACATTGTCATCGGTTATTATGCGCAGCCGTTTGGCTTGGAGGCCATGACCAGCGGGCGCGAGCTCTTGTTGATGGAGCGCGAACTGCAGTTCGCCTTCGCGCCGTTTCGGCAGACCGGCATTGGGGCGCGGGGGACGGCGCTAAACGAGACGGTGAGTTGGTTCTACTCCGGCTATCGCTATCCGACGGACTCGTTTGGCGTGAGCGAAGGGGGGAGCGGCGGCTGGGGGTTTGCGTCCCGCGGCACGGCGATTCCGTATTACAACGAGGAAAACAACTCGCTGGTGCATTTCGGCGCCAGTTATAGCTTTGCGGATCCGGGTACGAACCAAGTTCAGTACGCGATTGAACCGGGGTTCTTTGTCAAGGATCCCACATCGAGCGCCAGTGGCTCGACGGTCCCCGTCTTTGTCGATACCGGCAATATTCCCACGAGTTATGTGAACGTCGGCGAACTGGAGTTCGCCGCGCAACTCGGCTCACTCAACCTGCAGGCGGAAACGGTCGGCGCGTTTGTCGAGCAGATCGACGGACCCCGCCTCGCGTTTAGCGGGGCGATGGCGAAGATGGCTTATGTCTTCACCGGGGAGACCCATGCCTACGATCGCCAGGAAGGCATTTTTCGACGGGTGCAACCAACCGAACCGGGCTCGTTCCTGAGTCTTGGCGGCGGTGCTTGGGAAGGTGTCGCGGCGTGGTCGTATATCGACCTCAACGATCAGAATATCCAAGGGGGCACGATGCAGACCTTCACGATGGGCGTGAATCGCTACTTGAACAACCACGTCAAATTTCAGGTGAACATCGTCCGCGCCCTGCTCGACGATCCCGACACCGGCCCCAGCGCCGCCACGGTTGCGGCCTTTCGCGCCCAGGCGGAATTTTGATTTACGGCTGCTTCGCTTTCGCCGGCTTCATAAACCGTCGCCAGTTCACGGCAACATCGTTTTCTTGTGGTGCGCCCGGCGTGCTACGGCCGTTGGAGACAAGCTTGTCCATGAGCGCCAGCATCTGCTCGACGAGTTCGGGGTGCTGGGCGTAGAGGTTCTTCGTCTCGCCTAGGTCGTCGGCCAGGTTGTAGAGTTGCGCAGGCTGCCCATCAGGCCGGGTCGCCGACTGATTGCTCCAGGCGCCTCCGCCTTCGGGGCCGACGATGAGTTTCCATTTGCCCACACGGAGCGCGGCGAGGCCTTGCGAACCGTGACTAATTGCATGTTCGCGCACCGGTTGGTTTGAACCTTGCAACAGCGGCAACAGGCTGAAGCTGTCCTCGCCGGCGGTTGCGGGTAGCTCGGCGTCCAGCACGTCCGCGACGGTCGCGAGCAGGTCCGCGTGATGGGCCAGTTGATTGCAAACGGTGTTGGCGGCAATGTGGTTTGGCCACCGCGCGATCAAGGGCATGCGATGCCCGCCTTCCCACGCATCCCCTTTGTAACCGCGCAGCGGGCCACTGGGATAATGCCCGCGAGCTTGCAGTTCCTTGGCGCCGGTATAGGGGGCGAAGCCGTTGTCGCTAGTGAAAATGACCAGCGTGTTTTGAGCGACGCCGGAAGTGTGCAGCGCCGCGAGCACGCGGCCGACGACATCGTCGGTTTCCATGATTAAATCGGCGACGGCGCTATCCAGGCCGCTCTTGCCGCGCCATGGCTGGCTGACCGCGAGCGGCGTATGCGGTGAAGTCAGGGGGAGATAAAGAAAGAACGGCTGCCTGGTCTTCGCACGGCCGGCAATGTAACCTGCGGCGCGCTCGGCGAGCGTGGGGAGCACCTTTTCCAAATTCCAATTTTCCAGCGCCGGCCCGTTGATGCTCGCGAGGTTGTTGCCGACGAGCCGCTGGGGGAGAAACGTGCTGGGAATGCCGACGGTCCGGGTATTCTCGATGAAGCAGTACGGCGGCCAATTCGGGACATCCGTGCCGAAGTAAGTGTCGAACCCGCGCGTCGTTGGTCCGCCGCCAATCGGCTCCGCGAAGTATGCTTCCCAAACCTTGCGGTGCTCATCCGTCGCCTGTGGTCTGGCGTTTCGTCCCGGCGCAAAGAGTCGACGCTGGTCGTTGGGGATGTTCCAATCCCAACCCAAATGCCACTTGCCGATGCACGCGGTGTGATAACCGTGCTGCTGCAAGAGGCCAGCCATCGTCAAGCGATCCGGTGCGATGAGCGGCCGCTCCAAATAGCCGACGATGCCTGACTGCAAACGGCTGCGCCAATGATAGCGCCCCGTGAGAAGCGTATAGCGCGAAGGAGAACAAACGCCAGAACTGGAATGCATGTCGGTGAATCGCATCCCCTCGCTGGCCAGGCGGTCGATGTGCGGCGTCGGGATCTTGCCCCGCTCGGGGTTGTAGCACTGCACGTCGCCATAGCCAAGATCATCCGCCAGAATGACGACGATGTTCGGCTGGCTGCTGGATGCGGGACGCTCCTCTGCGACTGCGAGGGTCAACAGCGGCGCGAGCAAACACCCCGAGAAAACGAGCGAGGCGAGACGTGAGAGGCGTGGCATGGAGTGACCTTTCGCGGCGGGACGAACTGCGCTGAAGTGGGATTATTTGTCGGCGGGCTTGGGCTCAGGCAAGGCGTGTTCCTTGAAGAAGCGCACGATCAGCGGTGGAGCGGCGGCGGGATAGTTGTGCGCGCCGCTATGGATGTAAGTCACCAGCGGCGCGCCGTCCGCGGATTTGTAAAGCGTGCAATCTGCGGCCCATTGTTCGCCTTCGGATTCCGTCTTGTTCGCGCGCTTCACCGCACCGATCATCAGCTTTTGCCACACGAATTTGACGAGGTCATCGTTTTCGCCAGCGACGTGCATGACCGGCTTGGGCTTGAGGCCGCGCACCTCGCGCATGACGGCGGCGGACGGCGCAAATGCGGCGAACACGTCGGGACGTTGCGACCAGAGCAAATAGGTAAAGCCGCCGCCATTGGAATGCCCGGTCGCATAGATGCGCCGCTCGTCGATTGGGTAATCTGTTTTGAGCTTCGCCAGCACCGCGTCGAAGAATTTCAAATCCCGATCGTCTTGATCCCCGGCGCCGGACTGCCAGCCGTTGCGCTTCCCTTCTGGATCGGTCAAGCGGCCCGGCGTGGGAATTCCCTGCATGTAGACGACGAGCGCTTCCGGCCAATGCTTTTGGAATTGAAAGCTCCGCGCGGCCTGTGCCGCGTTGCCGCCGTGGCCATGGAAGGCGAACACGACGGGGAGTTTGGCGTCCTTTTCTGGTGAAGCCGGCGCGTAGATCAGCGCTTCGCGCTCCAAGTCGCCGACCTGGAGCTTCAAGTGCTGTGGCGCGGGATTCGCGGCCAGCAGCGCGACCAAGAGCAAGGTAAACATGGCAAGTTCTCGCGGGAAGAAGGGCGGGGTTACAATCGAACCATTCTAACACCCCGCCGTCCCGCCCACTATCTTTACAATAGCTCCGCGAGTTCGTCGGTCATCTGCGCGAACTGGGCCATGGCGGCGCTGACCGGTGTTGGCTGCTCCATATCGACGCCGGCGTCGCGCAACAGTTCGAGCGGATACTTCGAGCAGCCGCCGCTGAGGAAGCTGAGATAGTCCTGGAGTTCTTGCTCCCCACCACTTAACACGCGGCGGCTGAGGGCGATTGCGGCGGAAAGTCCGGTGGCGTATTTGTAGACGTAAAACGCCCGGTAGAAGTGAGGAATGCGAAAACACTCCAGTTCGAGTTCGGCGTCGATGGCGAAGTCGGGGCCGAAATAATCATTCAGCAGTTGGCGATACGTTTCCTTGAACAGCTTGACCGTCAACGGCTCGCCGGACTCCGCTAAGGCGTGCGTGAGTTTTTCGAACTCGGCGAACATCGTCTGCCGGACGATCGTGCTGCGAATGCCGTCGAGTTCCTTGTTGAGCAGAAACGCCCGCTCCGCCTTGGATTGGGCGCGATCGAGCAGATGTTTGGTGAGGAGCTGCTCGTTGAACGTGCTCGCGACTTCGGCCACGAAGATCGTGTAGTTGTAATAGGTGAACGGTTGCTTCCGCTTCGAGTAATACGTATGCATGGAGTGCCCGGCCTCGTGCGCGAGCGTGAAGACTTCGTTGAGGACTTCAGGCTTGTAATTCATCAAAATGTATGGAGCGCCGTCGAACGTGCCGCAGCTAAACGCGCCGCTTTGCTTCCCCCGGTTGGGATAGCGATCGCACCAGCGGCTTTCCATTCCCTGGGCCAGGGCCGAGCAATACTCGTTCCCCAGCGGCGCGAGCGCGTCGAGCACGAGCTTGACGGCTTGATTCCAGGTGGTTTTCTTTTCGACATCGGGCACAATCGGCACGTAGGTATCGTAGTGATGCAGCTCCTTAAGCTTCATCTTCTTCTTGCGCAGCTCGTAGAACTTGTGCACCGCCGGTAGCCCCTCGCGCACGGCCGCGATGAGGTTGTCGTAGACGCTGACGGGGACTTTGTCGTCGAACAGCGAGGATTCCAGCGCGCTGGGATAATTGCGGGCCTGGGCGTAGTAGATGTCCTTTTGAATGGAGCCGTTGAGCGTGGCGGCGAGCGTGTTTTCGTGGCCTGCGTATACTTCGTAGAACTGATGGAAGGCCGTCTGCCGCACTTTGCGCTGTGGCGAATGCAGGAGTTGAATGAACGTGGTGTTGCTCAGCTCCACCTCTTGCGCGTGCTCGTCCTTAACGAAGCCAAACTTGAGATCCGCGTCGATCAACTGGCGAAACGCCTTGCTCGCGGCGCCGGCCATTTCGCCTTGCATGGCGAGGAGGTTTTCTTCCTTGGCGCTGAGGGTGTGCGGCTGATAGCGGAGGAGACGCTCCAAGAGGAGCCGATACGGCGCGAGTTCCTCGGCGGCCATAAATTTCTTGATCTTCGCCGCCGCCAGCCCCAAAATCTCCGGGCGAATATAACTCGCCGCCTGACTCGCTTTGACCGCGACAAATTGAAATCGCCCTTGCATTCGCTGGTAGGTGCTGTCCGCCTGGTCTTCCGTCGTTTTGAGCAAGGCATACGTTCCCACGCGCTCGGAGAGGCGCTCGAACTCCTCGTCGAATGCGAGGCATTCCGCGAGCACTTGCGCACTCTCGCCGAGCCGGCCACGAAACGATTCGTACTTGGGAAACATCTTCTCCAGCTTGCGAAAGCCCTTTTCCCAAGCGTCGTCGCTCGCGTAGAGGCTCGCGAGATCCCACGTGTCTTCCGTCTTAACTTTGCTGCGGGGGGGGAGTGTTTTGGATTTCGCCATGGTGCTTGCGTGCCGTCGTCTACGAGTCGGAGAAAATGGACAATCGCGGCGTTTGCGGGGCCAACGATAAGCGAGGGATTTTACTGCCCCAGTCGCGCGGAGGGAATATGCACAACCGCCGGGAACCTTGCGCGCTCACCTCTGCGGACCCCAAAAGTTGATACGATAGTAGGCGCTTCGTAAACCTGATCCCGATGAAGTTCCTATGGTGCTTACGGAAGAAAATGCGGCCGATGTAGCGCGGTGGCTGGCCGGGCAGCGCGTGGCGTTTGTCGGGCGACTGGGGGGCGTCAATCGACGTCAGGCAGCCCAATTGGTGCGCAAACTTGGCGGCGTGCCGCTGGAGAAAGCGGATCCAACGACGAATATTCTCGTGCTCGGCGCGGAAGAACCGGCCGGTGCGGAGGCGAGCTTGCTGGACGAGCCGACCCGCGCCGCGCTCGCGGCCGGACGCATTCAGATCGTCGGCGAATCCGAGTTGTGGGAACGGCTGGGGTTGGTCGACGTCGACCATGACATGCGGCAGCTTTATACTCCGGCGCTGTTGGCCGAACTCGTCGGCGTGCCTGTGAATCAGATTCGCCGTTGGCATCGGCGGGGGTTCATTCAGCCGGTGCGAGAAGTGCATCGCCTGCCGTATTTTGACTTCACGGAGGTGGCCGTCGCGCGACGTTTGGCCGAGTTGACATCCGCCGGCGCGTCTCTCGGCGAGATCGAGAAGACGATCGCCGGCTTGCAGCGCCGCGTGCCCCATGTCGTGCGGCCGTTGGCCGATTTATCCACGGTCGTCGAAGGGAAGCAGTTGCTCTTATGGGAAGACGAAACGCTCGTTGAGACCAGTGGCCAACGGCGGTTTGATTTCGATGAGCCGGACAACCCGGCCGACGACTGCGCCGCCGACGACGCGCCGGCGACGATTTCGTTTGCGGCCCCGGCGCGCGTGGCCGATAGTTCGCCTACGGCCGAACAACTCTTGGCGTTTGCCACGGAACTCGAAGAAGACGATCAGTTCGCCGCCGCCGCCGAGATGTATCGCGCAGCGCAGGCGGCGCGTGGGCCGCGCGCGGAAGTTTGCTTCCTCTTGGCGGAGTTGCTCTATCGTCAAGGCGATTTGAGCGCCGCCCGCGAACGCTATTATATGGCCATTGAGCTGGACGAAGATTTTGTCGAAGCGCGGGCGAATCTGGCCTGCGTGTTGGCGGAGTTGGGCCAAAATGAGCTCGCGTTCGCGGCGCTCGAAGGCGCGCTCAAGTTCCACCCCGAGTACGCCGACGCCCACTATCACCTCGCTCGCCTGCTCGACGAGTCGCAGCGGCGCGCGGACGCGCTCGTACATTGGCGGCGGTTCTTGGAACTCTCGCCCGATAGTCCCTGGGGCGAAGAGGCGCGGGAGCGGTTGGAGGAGTAGACGCGGGAACTGCGGTACAGGAACTGCCAAGCGCTGCGTGGCCTAGTTCTGGCCAAGGTTGGGACTTGTTCGCTCCCGCGTCGCTGGAGATTCCCATTGCAAGTGCGTTTCTTGCCACCGGCCGATGGCTGCGCTCGCGGTTTTGGCGCCGCGCCAGGGCGATTCCTTTTCACATGGAACCGGCAGGCGGTTACCCAGGCGCCTCCAGAACGGCGAATGTTCCCAGCGTCGGGCGCTCGACGAGGAGGTAATCGGCGTAGGCCATGCTCACACTCGCCGAATGATCGCCTGCGTTGAAGTTGATTCGCGGTTGGTTCGCCAATTGCTCGTCGCAGTACGTCGGCAATTCGAACAGTTGGCCAAACGGAGGAATCGCCCCCGGCGCGAGTCGCGTGCGCTCCAGGACTTCCTCCCGCGTGGCGAACCGGAGACTCTTCACGCCGAAGGCCTTCCGGACTTGCTTGCTGTCGAGCTTGCGGTCTGCCGGCATCACAAACATCACGAACCGCTCATCGGCTTTGCAGATGAGTGCTTTCGCGCCGCTGGCGAGCGAAGTTCCGCGAACCGCTGCCGCCTCTTGGCTCGTATAGACGGGAACGTGCCGCAGGATGTCGTAAACCACGCCTCGCGCATCCAGCAATTGGCAGACGCAATCGAAAACGGAAGATTCAGCGTTCATGTGATGCTGTCCCACGATTCACGTTCGAGATGTGACCGCCGCAACGGTAGCGGCAACTAACTGAGGGCCGGAGGCTGGGCGGCGGGTGCGGTCTATGATCGTAACAGCTTACTGCGCCAGCGGTTGCAATGCAGGATCGGCGCCGTGTCGCGGCTCGCAGGGGGGATTGCAAACATCCCCCTTAGGGATATGCTGGTGAGTTGGTTGACCTCGGAGCGCTCAAGTTGCGCCGCGGTTTGCCGCAACCTTTAATTAGCCGCTCTGTCGCTGGCGTTGCCGGTCGCAGACGTCCATATATCAGCGAGCACGCGCGCGGTTGAGTCCG
Organism: Planctomycetota bacterium; assembly: GCA_963205385.1. Classification (GTDB taxonomy): domain Bacteria; phylum Planctomycetota; class Planctomycetia; order Pirellulales; family Pirellulaceae; genus JAEZGD01. The sequence goes on from CAUJKE010000333.1 coordinate 14,989, forward strand.
GTCGTGCTGGCAGCGGAGGAGTTCCGCGCTCACGCGTATGAACGAATTCCTGTATTTTTATCATCCGGTCGAGCCAACGACGTGGGCCTACCTATCGTCGCTGTTGATGCTCGGGCTGTACTTCAAGTTCAACCGCTTTTGGAGCGTGCGGAACCTGGACTTGCTCCTGCTTATTCTCTTGGCGCCGGGACTGCTCTTGGTCCACTACGGCCAAGGCGAGCGCCAAGCGGCTTTGCGTGCGCAGCAGGTTGCGAGCGTCGCGCCGCCGGGCGGTGATTCGCTCGGCGAACAATCTTCGCAAGCGCCGAGTGCTGTGGGGAAGGAAGCGGCCACGGTCGCCCCGCTTGCGCCGGCGGTCACGCCTGGCGAGATTCCGCCTTCAACCGTGATTGAATCCGCGACCGAATCTGCGGCCGCACCCGTCGCGACGCCGCTGCCCCGTTCGCCGATGGATGAGATCTTTGGGCCGAACCTGGCGGCGGATGAGATTGCGTTGCCCAAGTCGGCTGCGGAAAAACAACTCGAGTCCGGGCGCGCGATCGAACGCGGCGGCTACCTGTGGATCTTTGTGGCAGGCGGACTATTACTGGTGCGACTCTTGCTCGACTCGACCATGGTCCGCCGCCCACTGCTGGAGCCGAACTTGTCCACCGGCGGGCTCATTTTCATCGGCTGCTCGCTGTTTGTGTTCTTAATGGCCAATGTGATCGCCAACGCGCCGACGCAAGACAGTCGCCGCGCCGGTTCGCCGGGTTACGCGCTCATTCAGCAGTTGCCGTGGATCCGCACGTTTGAAGCGCATGACCCGGCCGCCCTGCGCGCCGTCGCAACCACAACGCCTGCCGCAGAAGCGAGCGGCGCATCCGCAGACGTGGCCGAGCCTGCGACAGAAGTCGCGAACGCTGCTGACGCGACGTCGACCAATACCGCGCACGTGGTGATGGCGCGCGTGCTGGTCGTGCTGGGGCAACTCGGCATTGTGCTCGCGCTCGCGATGATCGGTTATCGGCATTTCGATAACATCAAGATGGGCGCCGGCGCCGCAACGATGTACCTGATGTTGCCGTATACCGCGCAAATGACCGGCCATGCCGACCACGTGTTGCCTGCGGCGCTGGTGTTGTGGGGGGTGTTTTTCTACCGCCGCCCGCTCACCGCAGGCTTGTTCATTGGCCTGGCGACGATTGGTTACTTCCCGCTGTACCTGCTTCCGTTGTGGATCAGCTTTTACTGGCAGCGCGGGTTGATGCGGTTCTTGACCGGCGTCTTGACCGCGATCACGCTCATGGCGTGCCTCTTGATGTTAGCGGCCGGCAGCGTCTCGGAATATCTGTACCTGCTGCGCTGCATGTTTGGCGCGCTGCCGTTTCGCATGCAAGGGCTGGAAGGCATCTGGGGGCTAGGTTGGGATCCGTGGTTCCGCGTCCCGATGCTCGCCGCGTTCGTCGTGCTCAGCGGCAGCTTTGCCTTGTGGCCGGCGCAGAAGAACTTGGGGACGCTCCTGAGTTGCTCCGCCGCCGTGATGCTGGGCGCCCAGTTCTGGCACGGCGATGGAGGCGGTTTGTATATGGCGTGGTACTTGCCGCTGCTGCTGTTGACGATCTTCCGCCCCAACTTAGAAGACCGCGTCGCCCTCACCGTGCTAGGCGAAGGCTGGCTGCCACGGCGGCGGTTCCTCGCGAGCCCCTTGGAAAAAGCCGCGTAGCGTTTGCGTAACAGCGCGCGACCGCCAACAAAAAAGAGCGGGACGCTTCCTGAGAAACGCCCCGCTGGTGAACGCGCGGTGAAATCTCGTTCGGCTACTTACCGCTCATGCCGGCCTTGATCTGTTCTTCGACCTTCTTGAGATTGAACGAGCCTGCGGTTTGACTCGGGGGATACTCGCTCATCGTTGACAGGAACTTCGCGGCGAGTTGCTGCATGGGGGCGAGCGCAAAGACGCGGTCGAGGAACCAGTTGTTGTAAACCGTGGCGTTGTGCTGAGCCTTTTCAAACGGGTCGCGGCGGAGGTTAAACAGGAGCGGCACGCGGAGTTCGATAAACGGCTCGCGCCACACTTCAAACGCCTGGCCGCGATTCTCGAGGAACACGGCTTTCCAGTCGCCGACCCGCATCGCCACGATCTGTCCGTCGTCGTTGACGTAGATGAATTCCTTGCGGGGCGAGGTTTTCTCCTTGCCGCTCAAGTAGTCCAGCATGTTATGGCCGTCGATGTAATTGCGATACTTGCGACCGTTCAGCTCCACGCCTTTGAGGAGCTTGTCCTTAATATCCGGCGCGCCGGCCACGGCGGCGAATGTGGGGAGCCAGTCTTCGTGGGCGACAATTCCGTTGAGCGTCACCCCGGCGGGGAAATGGTTCGGCCAGCGCACGAACGCGGGGACGCGATAGGCACCTTCCCAGTTGGAGTTCTTCTCGCTGCGAAACGGCGTCGTGCCAGCATCAGGCCAGGTGTTGTAATGCGGACCATTGTCCGTGGAGTAGAGAACGATCGTGTCGTCGGCGAGACCCAAGTCGTCAAGGTAATCGAGCAGTTCGCCCACCTGAGTATCGTGCTCGATCATGCCGTCCGTGTATTCGTCGTTTCCTTGGTGGCGGTGCTCTTGCTTGACGTGCGTGTGGAAGTGCATCCGCGTGGCGTTCCACCAGCAGAAGAACGGCTGGCCAGCCTTGTTTTGCCGCGCGATGAATTCCTTCGCGGCGGCGAGCGTTTCTTCATCCACAGTCTCCATCCGCTTCTTGGTGAGCGGGCCGGTGTCTTCAATCGTCTGTCCACCTCGGCCGTCGGCCTTGGTTCGAAGCACGCCGCGCGGACCGAACACTTGACGAAACGTCTTGCCGTTGGGAAGAACCAAATCGCCTGGGTAATCTTCGTTCTCCGGCTCTTCTTCCGCGTTTAAGTGGTAAAGATTCCCGAAAAACTCATCGAAGCCGTGCATGGTCGGCAGGTGCTCATCGCGGTCCCCTTGATGGTTCTTTCCGAACTGCCCGGTCGCATAGCCTTGGCTTTTCATCACGGTGGCCATCGTCACATCGGTCTTCTGCCAGCCTTCCTTCGCGCTGGGAATGCCGACCTTGGTCATGCCGGTGCGGACGGGAACGTTGCCGCCGATGAACGCCGCGCGTCCGGCGGTGCAGCTTTGTTGGCCGTAATAGTCGGTGAAGGAGACGCCTTCGCGGGCGAGGCGGTCGATGTTGGGCGTACGGTAGCCCATCATCCCGCGGCTGTTGAAACTGATGTTCCAAATGCCGATATCGTCGCCCCAAATGACGAGAATATTCGGCTTCTTTTGTTGCGCGGCGGCGCGGTCGGCAATGCCGACGAGCATACTCAGGGCCAGAGTGGCGATGAGTAAGGTTGAACCAATACGGGTGCTCATGGGACGAGACTCCTGTACGAGAATAACACGTTGGAAGAGTTGCGATCTGCCCATCGCAAGCAGAAAAGTAGCGGTTTAGTGTAGGGACTGGGCAAGCCTGCACTCTAGGGGGTGCGACTGGAATTTTGTCTATTTATGCCGGGGCGAAGAGGGCGAAGCGGCGGCGCTTGAGGGTGTCGATCAAGACCGCGGCGAGCAGTACCGCGCCGAGGACGATCTTCTGGTTGAACGGATCGACGCTGGTGAGGTTCATGCCGTTTTTGATGACCGCAATAATGAACGCGCCGATGAGCGTCCCCAAGACTTTGCCTTCGCCCCCCATGAGCGAAGTGCCGCCGACCACGACTGCGGCGATAACCTCGAGTTCGTACGTGAGGCCGAACTTGGGATCACCAGCGGCGAGCTGGGAAGCGAGCACGATGCCGCCTAACCCCGCGAGCGCGCCGCTGATCGTATAAACGGCGAGCAACACGCCGATGACCGGCACGCCGCTGAGCCGCGCCGCCTCTTCATTGCCGCCAATCGCATAAACATACCGGCCAAACGCCATCCGCGTCATCACAATGTGCGCGACGACGTACAGCAGCACCATCAGCAGGACCGGGTTGGGAATGCCGAGCAGACTCCCCGAGCCGAGCCAGAAGAAGGAACCTGGCAACTCGGGGATGGAGCTTCCCTGGCACAGTCGATAAGCGAGGCCGTTGGCCATCATCATCACCGCCAGCGTGACGATGAAAGGCGGAATGCGAAACGCGGTCACCATGCAGCCATTAAACGCGCCGGCCAGCGCGCAGACGCCAATTCCAACCGTCATTCCCAAGAGCATGGTCGCCAGACCGGCTTCGCGCCCGCCATGCTCGCGGATGTACAGGGCGCCTGCAACAGAAGCCAACGCGACCAGCGAACCGACGGATAAGTCGATGCCGGCGGTGATGATAACCATCGTCATGCCGACTGCGATGATGGCATAAATGGCCGTCTGGTTGGCGACGCCGAGCAAGTTCGACCGCTTGAGGAAGTTGGGCCAGTCATACGGCCGCGGCGTGCGGACGCGCGCCGCGCCGACTTGCGGAAACTGATCGTAAATCGTCCACTGCGCCGCGACGTCGTTGGCCACCACGGCGTCGATAGTTTGCTTCGCGGCGATGGCGCGCTCGATGGCCGCGCGGGCTTCAACCGGACCGCCATTGACGACCGCCAGCACCGTCGCTCCGCGCTCGGTAAGGCGTTGTTGGGCAGCGACGCTAAAGGCCCGATCCCCTGCAATGTCGCGCGCAACGATCAGCACCTTGGCCTGTGCTCCAAATTCCTGGAGCACGCTCCCAGCGACCTGGCGACCGGCATCCGCGCCGGTCGGATGCTGCTCGGTATAAGTCAATACGCTAAAGAGGACCACCAAGGCCAGGAGCACGAAGATCATGCCGTAATCGGCGAAGAGTCGCTGGGCGAGGTTGGGACCGGTGCCGCGCGCGGCGGCGTCATCGCTCAGATTGTGAACATCACTCTGGGACATGCGGTCATCCGATGGCAAGGTGCATAATCTGTTCTGGCGTCGCGGCGGACACATCTTCAATCTGGCCGGTAATGCGGCCGTCGTGCATTACTAAAATGCGGTCGCTCATGCCGAGCACTTCTGGCAGCTCTGAGCTAATCATCACAATCGCCTTTCCGGCGGCCGCGAGCTCGTTGACGAGCAGATAAATCTCATACTTCGCCCCCACGTCGATGCCGCGCGTCGGCTCGTCGAAGATGATGACCTCCGCGTTGCGTTGCAGCCACTTGGCGAGCACCACCTTTTGTTGGTTGCCGCCTGAGAGATACCTGGCGAGTTGCTCTTGGTGCGGAATGCGAATGTGCAGCGATGCGACATAGCGCGCAAAGGCGTCTCGTTCCGCCCGTTGCTGGACGAAGCCGAACCGCGTGAACTGCGGTAAGTTGGGAAGCCCGAAATTCGCGCGGACGCTTTGGTTGAGCACCAGCCCTTGCGACTTGCGGTCTTCGGTCAAAAGACAAATGCCGGCGCGAATCGCGGCGCGGGGGGTGCGAATAGCCAGTGGGCGGCCGTCGAGCGTGATCGTTCCCGCCGTGGCGCGATCCGCCCCGAAGATCAGCCGCGCGAGCTCGGTGCGCCCCGCGCCGACGAGCCCGGTGATGCCGAGCACTTCGCCCCGGCGGACATCGAAGGAGACGTCGCGCACGGCGCTGCCGCGCGATAGCCCCCGCACGACGAGCCGCGCTTCGCCGCGCTCATGGCGCTGCTTGGGAAACTCTTGTTCGAGCGTGCGCCCGACCATCATCTCGATCACGCGCTGCCGCGTAAGTTGGCTCGTCGGCGCTTCGCCGACATACGCGCCATCGCGGAGGACCAACGTGCGATCGGCGATTTCAAAGACTTCGTCGAGCCGGTGGCTGATGTAGATGACGCCGATGCCGTGTGCTTGGAGATCGCGAATGATCGTCATCAGCCGCGCGACTTCGCGCGGCGTGAGCGCGGCGGACGGTTCGTCCATCACGAGGATCCGCACCTCTTGCGACAGCGCTTTGGCGATCTCGACGATTTGCTGCTGGGCGACGGAGAGCTCGCGGCAGGGGACGTCGAGCGGGACGCGGACGCCGATCCGTTCGAACAAGGCCTGCGCTCGGCGACGCTCGTCTTTGCGGCGAATCCATCCGGCCGTCGTTTGCTCGCGCCCCAGAAAGATGTTCTCCCAGGCAGTCAGCGCGGGAATGAGGTTGAACTCTTGATAGATGACGCCGATCCCCGCGGCGATGGCGTCGGCCGGCGAATGGATTTGCACCGGCGCGCCGGCGATGGTGATGCTGCCGCGGTCCGGCCGTTGCGCGCCGCCGAGGATCTTTATCAGCGTGCTCTTGCCGGCGCCGTTCTCACCCAAGAGGGCCAAGACTTCGCCTGGGTGCAGCACCAGGTCGATCCCCCGGAGCGCATGCACGCCGGGGAACGATTTTTCGATCTGCCGCATGGCGAGCAGCGCGTCAGCACGCGGAGCGTTTTCGAGCGTCGCCACGGCCATCACTGCGCGGCTTCCTCGGACGCCAGGTCGGCGAGTTCTGGATCTTGCTCGGCATCGGCTTTGTAATACAGCTTGGAAGGAATCAGCACTTCCGCCGGCACTTCTTCGCCGTTGAAATGCTGGACGATCAGTTCCACTGTTTTGCGACCAATCTGGACAGGGAATTGAACCGGATCGCAGACGATCTTTCCTTGCAGAATCGCCTCTTTGCCGTTCTTTTCGCCATCGAAGCCGATGATCTTGATCTGGTCAACTTTGCCGGCGGCTTCGAGGGCGGAATATGCGCCGAGCGCGGAGGGATCGTTGATCGCGAAGATGGCGGCGAGATCGGGATTGGCTTCGATGGCATCCATAGCGGCGGTGCGGCCTTCGATGCGGGCGCCGCCGCCGTCGAGCGTGGCGACGACTTCAATCTTGCCGCCGGTGGTCTGGGCGTTGTGTTTGTCGAGCACTTCATGAAAGCCTTGCACGCGGAGCTGGCAGGATTCGGCCTGCGGGAAGTGCAAAATGGCGACCTTGCCGCCAGACTCGCCCAGCAGCTTCACCATCGCTTCGCCGGCCAGTCGGCCCCCTTGCAGATTGTCGGTCGCGATGTGCGAGACCACTTTCGCATCGGCGGCCTGACACTTGATGTCGTTCGTAAACACCGGGATGCCGGCTTTGTTCGCGCGAGCGATGGCGGGGCCGATCGATTGCGAATCGCACGGATTGAGCACTATGGCCGAGACCCCCTTCACAATGAAGTCGTCGATCTGGTCCGACTGCTTCTTCACGTCGCGATCGCCAGAAACCACCAGCACTTCGTAACCATGCTGGGCCGCTTCGGCCTGCATCGTATCGGCGATGACCTTGAAGAACGGATTGGTGAGCGTGAGGACCGAGAAGCCAATCGTCTTGTTCGCTGGCGCCGTCGAAGGCTGGGTGGTCGTGGCGGTCGTCTTGTTGGTGGTTGAACTTGAACCGCAGCCGAGAAGGGCCAGGAGCGTCGAGAGCGCGAGTAGCGATGCCAGGCGAGACATGAAGCGAAACCTCGTGTCAGCGAAAGGAGCGAAGGGAAGAGCCGGATGTCTGCATATTGTCACCTTCTGGCGCGATGGAAACAAGACGCGGAGGTTCGTCCTATTTACGATCACGTTCGAAACGGCGCAAAGCTCTTGGAGATGCTTTGGTACGACCACCACAACACCGCGCCAGTGCAACCGATGAGCGCCAGCGTATAGACGATCACCACGAGGCTGAGCCAGACCTTCGCGCGGCGAGAAAAGCCGCGACTCGCCCACAAGATCGGCAGGCCGAGAAAGCCCATCACCAGGAACAGCAGCGCCAGCACGACCCACGGGTTATCGACAACCTCCCGCCATGCGCTAGGTTTGCTGTCTGGCAGTTTCGGTTCATTCTGGGCGGGGGCATCGTGCATAAGGTGACGCGGAGCGGATGACGCGGAGTACGAGACGAGAATCAGGATGCCGCCGCCGCTTTCGTGTGGGACTCGTTAGGACTGGCGAGCGAGAATTTCGCCTTGGTGTTCTCCCCGAATTGCGTGTGCAACTTCTTCAATCGCTCGCGATAGCTGAAATACTCCACCTCCAACAAATGCCGGAGCGTGTCGAGGAACTCGATGCCGTGCGAGAGGTCAGGAGCTTTCGCACGCTTGAGCTTGCGAAACCACGCGGCGGTTTGCGGATCGCGCTGTTGAGCCACGACAAACGCGGCCATCAGTTGCGCTTGCCGATCGACCAGACCCCACAGGCCGCTGTTGGGTTGCATCAATCCGGCGACGAAGAAGTTGTCATATTGCGGATGAAAGGCGTTGAGGAATAGTTTGG
>CAUJKE010000334.1 GCA_963205385.1 Planctomycetota bacterium
TGGCGAAATTCGCCCCCGTGATGCCGACTTCCGCAGTGGCGAACTGCGCGCGCAAGCGCTCGCGCGCGTAACTTGCCAGCGTTTCGCGCTCGACCGGCAATTCTCGGCCAGCGTCCGCACTGAGGATCTCCGCCACTTGCGGCGCCGATAAGTGTAGCGCCGGCCCGACGATATGCGATGGACGATGGCCAGCGAGTTGAATGATGTATTCGCCAAGGTCGGTCTCAATCGGATGAATCCCGGCGGCATCGAGCGCCGGGTTGAGATGAATTTCCTCCGTGGTCATCGATTTCGACTTGACCACTTTCGTCAGCCCGCGCGACTGGATGATTTCCAATATGGTGCGACAAGCTTCGTCACCATCCGCCGCAAAATAGACTTTTCCGCCGCGACTTTCGACGCTGTCGGCAAGCGTCGCCAGGTGCACGTCGAGCTCCGCTAGCGTGGCGTCCTTGATTTGCCGCGCTCGCTGGCGAACAAGGTCCGAATGCGGCAATTGCGCCCAGGCTTCGCGGTTCTTTTTGCCGAGCGTGTCGGACAATCGCCCGAGAATGTCTTGTAGCGCCTCGTCGTGGAGCGCGGCATCAGCGGCGGCGAGGAATTCGTGATGCGTTTCGCGAACGTAGTCAGTCGTCATGCCGCACATTCTTCGTCTTCAATGGCCAGTATGCAAGTGGAAATGGCTAAAATGGTCCAAGGTCATCAGGTTTCCGCACCCAAAACCGGTCATCCAAAGAGCCGCGGGCTATAATAGGGCTCCTGTCAGCTTCGTCCCGCCTGGACTTGCCAAAGTTTATGTCCACCACGTTCGATCCGTATCTTGAGTGGTTAGGTTTGACGACTAACGGCCACGCGCCTAACCATTATCAACTACTCGGGTTGACGGAATTTGAAGGGAATCCCGCAGCCATCACCGCCGCCGCTGACGAGCGGATGGCGGAGATTCGCAAGCGGCAAGCCGGCCCGCGCGGGCAATATACCCATAAGCTACTCAACGAGATCACGGTCGCCAAACTGTGCCTTCTCAACGAGCGGACCAAGGCAAAGTACGATGCGCAGCTCGCTCGTGAGCGAGCGGTAGCGCAGGCGGCACTGGCGCCTCAGGTCTATTATGAACCGGAGCCGACTGCGCCGGACATCGTCGCCCCCGATATCGCCGCGCCGCCGCAAACGCCGCCTTCTGCTTTATCCCGCAAATCGCCTGCCGCAATCAAACCCTGGCAAGTGGCGCCCGTCGCTGACGAAGAACCAGTGCAAGGCGGCGCGCCAGCGTGGCTCTTCGCCGTCGCGGCGCTGGCGGCACTCGTGGTCTTGGCCGCGCTGGCAGCCTACCTGATCCCACAGCCAAAGCGGGATGCGCCCCTGCTCACCAAACAGGTGGACACGCCGATTGCGCCGCTCAAAGAGCAAGAACCGGAATCTCAACCCGAGACCGAGGCGATCGTGATTACCCAAGAAGGAAATGGCGATCTGAATTTGCCGCTCTCGGTGGCGGAATTGGCTGGTGAACTGGCGCGCGAGACCACAGGGGACAAAACCTTGTTGCACGGTTGGCAGCACGAGAGGAGCGTCGCCCGGTGGCATTTCAAACTTGTGCGTCCGGCAGTCTTTCAAGTGAAGATCGTCTATCAGGCGACGAGACCGGTCGGCGGCGTGTGGGAACTGCGGGTGGGGGAGCATACCAAGTCGCGCGAGATCGCAAGCACCGAGGCCGACGAATCGTACGTCGACGAATTCATCTGGAAAATCACCCGCGGCGGCGAGCAGGTGCTAGAACTCTCCGCCCATGGCCTTCCCGCGGACGCGCAAGTCGCGTTGGAATCGCTGCGTTTGCAGAAAGTGGATTTGGGGCAGCAGGAATAGCCTTGAGACACCTTCAATTTGCGATTTTTTTCCAGCCTCGCTATGATGACATGGTTCGGTAAGCCGCAAACAGGCGAGCGTTTTCGTTCGCGCACGGCGGTTCATCGTAGCGGCCTCCCCCCTCTTCGTCCCACCTCATCGCCTGGTGTGTCTATGCTCCGTTCGATTTCCTGCTTTCTGGCTGTGGCTTTGCTGGCGAGCGTCACCGCGGCGGAAGAGCCCATGGCCGATGCGACCGATGCACCGGTCAGTTACTTCAAACAAGTGCGGCCGATCCTGCAAACGCATTGCCAAGGTTGTCATCAGCCTGCCAAGCAAGGGGGCGAGTATGTGATGACTGCGTTCGAGACGCTCATCAAGGGGGGCGAGTCGGGGGACGCGGCGATTGTGCCCGGCGACGTGGCCAAGAGTTACTTAATCGAGCAGATCACGCCGCAGGAAGGCTCGGCCTCGATGCCCAAGGACAAGCCGCCGCTGACGGAAGGCGAAATCAAACTCATTGCAACTTGGATCGAGCAAGGGGCGAAAGACGACACGCCGGCTTCGAACCGCGAACTGTTCGACATGGAACATCCGCCGGTGTATCCCGCGGCGCCGGTGATCAATTCGGTCGATTTCTCGCCCGACGGCAAACTGCTGGCGATTGCCGGGTATCACGAAGTGCTGTTGCACGAAATGCCGGAAGATGCAACGCAGCCGACGAAACTCGTGGGGCGATTGGTCGGTCTTTCCGAGCGGATCGAGGCGGCGACGTTCTCGCCGGACGGCACCAAACTTGCCGTCTGCGGCGGCAAGCCAGGACGGAGTGGCGAATTGCAGGTCTGGAACGTCGCCGAGAAGAAGTTGTTACTCTCGATTCCCGTCGGCTACGACACGTGCTACGGGGCGAACTGGTCGCCCAGCGGCAAGCTGATCTCCGTCGGCTGCGCAGACAATACGACACTTGCCTTCGACGCCGAGACCGGTGAGCAGACGTTCTTTAACGGCGCCCATAGCGATTGGGTGCTGGATACCGTCTTTGGCGTAAAGGGGGATCATCTCGTGACCGTCGGTCGGGACATGTCGATGAAGCTCTACGAAGTCGCGACGCAGCGGTTCGTGGATAACATCACCAGCATCACGCCGGGCGCGCTCAAAGGCGGGCTCAACGCAGTGGATCGTCATCCGCTGAGGGACGAAGTGCTGGCGGCGGGCTCCGACGGCTCGGTGAAGATGTACAAAATGTATCGCGACAAAGCGCGGCAAATTGGCGACGATTTCAATCTCATTCGCGCGTTTCCCAGCTTGCCAGGGCGGGTGATGAGCGTGGCGTTTAGCGCCAGTGGCGAGCAGGTTGCGGCTTGCAGCAGTCTTGATGGAGGGGGCGCCGTCATGGTCGCCCAGACGGCGGACGCCAAACAGTTACTCAAGCTCGACGTGCCGGAGAGTGGCCTCTACTCGGTCACGTTTCATCCCACGCTGCCGCTAGTCGCCGCCGCAGGCTTTGACGGCCGCGTCCGTTTGATCGATGTGGCCGCCGGCAAGATTGTGAATGATTTTGTGCCCGTGCCGCTGCAAACGGTGGCGGCAACGCAGTAAGCACTGTGTGAACAGCAGAGTGTGAAAAACAGAGTGTGAACGATTTACGAACCTCACAACCAGGCACCCCTAAGTACGAGACGACGGACCGATGAAACTCAACAAGCCGCTGTGCATTCTCTGCTGGCTCCTCACCTTGCCGCTCATTCTGGCCTTGATGTCGGTCGTGGTTCGAGCCGAAGAACGCACGCCGGAAAAAGTGCCGGACGGTTTGCAAATCGTGTCGCTCGCGGCCCAGCCGCATGCAGTCGAACTGACCAATAAGTTCGCCGTTCGTCAATTGCTCATCACCGGTATTCTGGCCAGTGGGGAGCAGATTGATTTGACACGGATCGCGACGCTTGATTCGCCTCCTCGGTTCGTCGCCATCACGCCGACGCGGCGTCTGGAAGCGTCCGCCAATGGCGAAGAAACATTGAAGTTCAGCTATGGCGACTTGCACGTCGAGATTCCGGTGAAAGTCAGCGGCTTCGAGCAACCGTACCCAGTCAGCTTTGTGCGCGATGTGCAGCCGGCGTTGAGCAAAATGGGCTGCAACGCCGGCACGTGTCACGGTTCCAAGGACGGCAAGTCAGGCTTCAAACTGAGCCTGCGCGGTTATGACCCGATCTTCGATCACCGCGCCCTGACCGACGACATCGGCGGGCGGCGCTTCAATCGCGTCGCGCCGGATCAAAGCCTGATGCTGCTCAAAGCGACGGGCAGCATCCCGCACGGAGGCGGCGTGCGGATGGATATCGAATCGCCGTACTACAAGTTGGTGCGGCAATGGATTGCCAGCGGCGTGAAGCTCGATCTCGATGCGCCGCGCGTCACGTCCATCGCCATCGCACCGCTCGATCCGATTCTGCCCCGCGCCGGCCTTAAACAACAAATGACCGTGCTGGCCACCTACAGTAACGGTGACGTGCGGGATGTGACCCGCGAGGCGTTCATCGAGAGCGGAAATATTGAGATTCTGTCCGCCGACGACCGCGGCGTCGTCACGATGCTCCGCCGGGGCGAAGCGCCGGTGCTCGTCCGCTATGAAGGAGCCTACGCCGCGAGCACCATGATCATCATGGGGGACCGGAGCGGCTTTGCGTGGACAGAGCCGCCGGCGCACAACTACATCGACGAGCTCGTTTACAAGAAGCTCCAGCGCGTTAAGATTCTCCCCAGCGAGCTCTGCACGGACGACGAATTCATTCGTCGCATCTATCTCGACTTGACCGGCCTGCCGCCGAGTAGTGAGCAGGTGCGGGCGTTCCTGGCCGATGCGCGGCCCACGCGGGAGAAGCGCGACGAATTGGTCGACCTGCTCATCGGCAGCGGCGAATATGTCGAACATTGGACGAACAAATGGGCCGACCTCTTACAGGTGAATCGCAAGTTCCTGGGCGAGGAAGGCTCGATCGCGCTGCGGAACTGGATCAAGGACGCCATCGCCAGCAACAAGCCGTACGATCAATTCGCCCACGAGATTCTGACGTCGTCCGGCTCGAACCTGGAGAATCCAGCGGCCGCGTATTGGAAGGTGCTTCGCGATCCGGCCGGGACAATGGAAAACACCACGCACCTGTTTCTGGCGGTGCGGTTCAACTGCAATAAGTGCCACGATCATCCGTTCGAGCGTTGGACGCAAGACCAGTACTATCAACTAGCGCAGTATTTCGCCCAGGTTGGCCGCAAGGAAGATCCGGCATTCGCCGGGCAGAAACTGGGTGGCTCGGCTGTTGAAGGAGCGGTTCCGCTGGTGGAAGTGATTTACGATTCCGGCGGCGGCGATGTGAAGCACGACCGCACGGGGCAAGTTGTGCCGCCGAGTTTTCCTTTTACGCATGACGATCTCGCCCCGGTCACGGCGCCGCGCCGCGAGCAACTGGCGCACTGGATCACCTCGCCGCACAATCAGTATTTCGCTAAGAGCTATGTGAATCGCCTGTGGGGCTATTTGTTCGGTCGCGGCATTATCGAGCCGATCGACGATATCCGCGCCGGCAATCCGCCGGTCAACCCGGAACTGCTCGACGCGCTTACCCAGGACTTCGTCGCGCACGGTTTTGACCAGCAGCACATGCTCCGCACGATCTGCAAGTCGCGGGCGTATCAACATTCGGTCATCACTAACAAGTGGAACGAGGACGACGATCTCAACAACAGCCACGCCATCCCCCGCCGCCTGCCAGCCGAAACGCTGTTCGACTCGATTCATCTGGCCGCAGGGTCGTTGTCCCGCATACCCGGCGTCCCCGTTGGTTTTCGCGCCGCCGAATTGCCGGATGCTGGCGTTCGCGTCCCTTTCCTCGATGACTTTGGTCGCCCGGCGCGGGAGAGTTCCTGCGAATGCGAGCGTTCGAGCGGCATGGTGCTGGGACCGATCATGAAACTGGTGAACGGACCGGTCGTCGCACAGGCACTCGAAGATCCCAATAACGCCCTGGCGGCCATTGCCAAGAACCAGCCGGACGATCGCCTGGCGATTGAAGAGATGTTTCTCAGGTTTCTCGCCCGCAGGCCAACGGAAACAGAAATCAAGCTCGGCATCGAAGCGCTCCACGCCGCCGGCGAGGGGCACGAGGCGCTCGTCGCCAAACTGGCGGCATACGAACAGACGCTCCCCGCTAAGCAGGCCCAGTGGGAAAAGCATGCGTCCGCGGAAACGGTGTGGACGCCGCTGGAAATCGCCGAGTTCAAGTCGGAGGTCGGCGCGACGATTAAGAAGCTCGACGACAAGTCGGTGCTCGTCGAAGGGACCAAGGCGAAGGATGTTTACACCATCACGCTCAACACCAACATTAACAAGATCACCGGCCTCAAACTCGAAGCCCTCCCTGACGCTTCGCTGGCGGCAGGGGGACCGGGCCGCGCCAAGAACGGCAACTTCGTGGTGCACGAAATCACGCTCACCGCCGCCGCGAACGCGGCAGGCGCGGAAGCAACCAAGATTGACCTCCAAAACGCCTCGGCTGATTTCAGCCAGGACAGTTGGGCGGTCGCCGGCGCGATCGATGGCAATCTCGGCACCGGTTGGGCAATCTCGCCCTCGTTCAACACGCCGCACTTCGCGGTGTTCGAAACCAAGACCGACATCGCCCACGAAGGGGGCACCATGCTCACGCTCTCGATCTCACAGCAATATCCCGATGGCACGCACCTCTTGGGACGATTCCGGATCTCCGTCACCTCGTCCCCGCGCCCCTTTGGCGCAAGCAAGCTCCCCGCGGCCATTGCGGAGATCCTGAAAAAGCCGACCGACCAGCGTAACGCAGCCGAGGCCCAGCAAGTCGCCGACTATTACAAAACGCTCGACGCCGACCTCGCCGCGTTGCAGGCAGAAGTGAAGCAAAGCCAGACCCAACTCGCCAACCAACGCCTCGTCGGTTTGCAAGACCTAGGCTGGGCCCTGATTAACAATCCAGCGTTCTTGTTTAATCGGTAGCAAGTGGGGTAAGCTTCCAACTTGCCGCGGTGTTTCTAGTGGAGATCGCCGCGGTAGACGCGCGTTAGGAACATCGCATGCATCCTCTCGTGCTTTGCCTCCGCCGTCATTGGCCAGCGATCCTCGCCATCGCATTTCTCGGCGTGCGCGCATCCAGAGTGGGATTCTACGAAGATCCAGCCGCGTCAATTTTCCTGGGCCTGGCGACGCTTGGTATGACCATGAACTTGACGGTCATTCTCGTTAACGGCGGCATGCCGGCCCGTGTGACGGCGGACGACATAGCGCCGGAGGAGAAACCGCACTATCATCCGCTGGCGCCTTCTACACGTCTTGCGTTTCTCGCGGATTGGATTCCGTTCGGGAATTATCTCATCAGCCCCGGGGATATTTTGATCGTGATTGCCGTCCTCAGCCTGTTCGCGTGGCGATTTGTTTTTTCGGCCTAGAGCGACATTGCTCGCAACGCTAGGAAGCCACGCGTTCCAACTCCACCACAAACCGCGTCTCATCACCTACGCGCTCCCAACGTAGCGTCCCATGATGCTCGCGGACAATTTCCTTGGCAACAGCGAGTCCCAGCCCGGTCCCTTGCGGTTTGGTGGTGACGAACGGTTCGCCGAGATGGTCGGCGACGTCGGGCCGGAAGCCGGGGCCCTGGTCGGCGATGAGGATTTGCACCTGGTCCGCCGTCAATCCATACTCGATGCGGACGGCCCGGTGCGTCACTTGCGTCTCAGAGCAGGCTTCGATAGCGTTGGTGAGCAGATTCACGAGCACTTGCTCGAGACTGGTCGCGTCCGCGAAGACGACGATCTCAGGGGGAAACTCCGCGGCCGTGAGTTCCACGTGCAAGTGTTCCGCTAGGGGTCGAACGAGGCTCACGGAATTCTGCACGAGTCGCCATAAATCCACCGGCGCCAGCGTCAATTGCGCCGTGCGGCCGAGTGTGAGGAATCGCTGTAAGTAGTGCTCCATCAGTTCGAGTTGCCGCGTGGCGATCGCCAGGTTTTCGTTGGCGACGAGGCCAGGCTCTTCGCGACGGAACAAATCGAGCGCCATCCGGCATCCGGTCGCGGCATTACGCAGTTGATGGGCGATGCCGGCCCCCAGTTGATGCAGCGTCGCCGCACGCTCGTGCCGGCGAAGTTCCTCCGCGCTGGTGCGCAGCATCTGCGCCATTTGATTGACCGCCAGTGAGAGATCGCGTAGTTCATCCTCGCGCCCCGGCAGCGGCATCTGCTCGTAATCCCCTTGCGCGATGCGGGCGACTTGCGATTGCAGCTTGTGCACAGGCCGCGTCACCCGCGCCGCGACCAGTGACGCGAGCGCCACCGCCGCGAGCAGCGCGAGTCCGCCCGTCACAAGCGAGGGATAGATCGCCTGCCAACGGGCTTCGCGAAACGACTCCTCCGGATAAAACAAGTGCAGCCAGCGCACGCTTTGTCCGCTAGGGCGGCGGTCAAGCTTGACCACCGCGTGAAAGAATGTCCGCCCCGCAATCGTGACGCGGTCGTGCAAGTCCAGCGTCGCGAGTTGTTGCGAACTCGGCAGCGAAGCGGCGTCGTCCAGCGGCATTGGCACAATCGCGCCGTTACTCGCCGCCAACGTGCGGCCGCGATCATCCGTCACCGCGAGCTCCGCCGCAGAAAGCTGGCTGGCCTGCCGCAACACGTTCGCTTCGAGCGGAAACGTCCCCTCAGCCAGCGTGCGGGCGACATCGCGCATCCGCAAATTCACGCCGTTTTTGAGCGACCGCGCGGTCAGCCAGGCGTGCGTCGCGCTGACGCACACAGTGGTGAGAATCAAGATGGCCAAGAGCGGCCACAGGATTTGCGAGCGCAACGGTTGACGCACGGGAGCGGTTCAGTGAGGGATGGAAACGAGAGTTTCTACCTTAGCTGAGGCCAGTCGAAAACGCCAATTCACGAGCTCGACGCGCTCGTAAAGAGAAGGGCCGCGCTCGTGCGCGACCCATCATTTGACCATTACTTACCTACTTACCGCGACGATGCCGGGCGGCGACGGCGGCCTTTGTTGTGGCTGCCACCGCTGGCGTGTGCGGCGCCGCTACCGCCACTGGGGCGAGCCGAGTTCGGACGTCCGCCGCTAGGCTTACTTCCAAACCGCGCGCGGCGGCCTTGTTGTTGACGTTGCCCCGGCGGAAAGCTGGGCCGTGAGGGACGCTCGACGCGCCGCGGTTCCGGCGCGGCTAGTTCGCCGGCCAAGTCCTGATCGACGCGGACTTTGGTATTGAGTAACTTCTCAATCGCCCGCAGGTGCTTGTGTTCCTCATGATCACATAGCGCAATCGCGATCCCTTCGGCGCCTGCCCGGCCGGTGCGGCCAATGCGATGGATGTAGGTTTCCGGTTCGTGCGGCAGTTCGTAGTTGAAAACGTGCGACACGCCATCGACATCGATGCCGCGGGCAGCCAGGTCGGTCGCAACTAGCACGTGCGTCCGATTCGATTTGAAGCTCGCCAGCGTTTTTTGCCGGGCGTTTTGCGTCTTGTTGCCGTGAATGGCTTCAGCGCGGATGCCGTCCCGCTGCAACAGCTTGGTGAGCCGGTCGGCCCCGTGCTTGGTGCGCGTGAAGACAATCGCCCGCGTCCCAGCGCTGGCCGAGAGGAGTTTGTACAACACGGCGGGTTTATCAGCTTTCGACACGAAGCAGACAGCCTGCTCGATGAGCGCGGTGGTGGATTTGACCGGCGCGATGCGGACTTGCACGGGGTCGCGCAAAATCTTGTGCGCAAGCTCCTCGATCGGTTCCGGCATGGTGGCCGAGAACATCAGCGTTTGCCGCTGCTTGGGGAGCTTATCGACAATCCGCCGCAAGTCAGGCATAAAGCCCATGTCGAGCATGCGATCGGCTTCGTCGAGGACGAAAACCTCGACCGCGTTGAGATCGATAAAGCCTTGGTTCATTAAGTCGCACAACCGGCCCGGCGTGGCGATCAGCGTATCGACGCCGCGTTGCAGGTCGCGCACCTGATGGAACTGGCTCACGCCGCCGTAAACCAGCGTGTGCCGCAGCGAAGTGTGCCGGCCATAGGTCTTGAAGCTGTCGCCAATTTGGCAAGCCAGCTCGCGCGTCGGCGAGAGGACCAGCGTGCGAATGCGGCGCACTTTGCCGCGCTGCGGAGCATCGACGGTCATCAAGCGATGGAGCACGGGGAGCGCGAAGGCAGCCGTTTTACCGGTCCCTGTTTGGGCGCAACCGAGCAAGTCTCGCCCAGCGAGCACATGCGGAATCGCTTGGGCCTGAATCGGGGTGGGGATCTCGTAGCCTTCAGAAATAACGGCGCGCAAAAGGGGCTGCGCGAGCCCGAGGGTCTCGAACGTCATCTTGGTCTCGTGGGTGTTTTCCCAGGACCGAATGTGATGCACGCAAGCGGCGTGCTCAGAAAACCATTGGACCTGGCGTCATCCAATGGCGGTTGCTCAGAGGATCGAACAGAGGAAATATAGCACGCCACCCTCTCGCGGGCTAGGGGTAATTGGAAATCGTTGCGGAAATGCGGTATTAGGGACTGTCAGCGCAGGATTAATTCACCCCGGATGACACTTCCGCGGCGACTCGGCCTGGGCGAGCGAATCTGACGGTCATTCATGCCTGCAACTGCTGGAATGGGGAGCCTCCGTTTCGCTTAAATTTGCTTAAACTCGCCACCTCAGCCAGACCAGATCGCGCTGTAGTGCGAGCTATTCGCACATTTCGACTTCGACGTGATGATCGCGGCGGTCGTCGACGAGGGTGAGGAAATCGTCCGCTAGTTCCGCTCCATCAAGTTTAATACGCGCCGTGGCAGCGGCGGCGCGGCTGCCGCGGTGAATGGTGATGTGGTAGAAGGTTTCTCGAAAGCGATAGTGAATGCGGAACGACTCCCAATCGCCAGGGAAGCACGGCGCGAAGCGGAGCTTGTCGACCTCCAGGTATAATCCCAAGAGCGATTCCGTCAGCATCCGGTACATCCAACCGGCGCTGCCGGTATACCAGGTCCAGCCGCCGCGGCCGGTATGCGGAGCAACACCATAAACATCGGCGGCCACAACATACGGCTCCGCGCGATACGTGGCGATCTGCTCTGGCGTCGATCCGTGGGCGATGGGGTTGATCAGCGCGAACAACTCCCACGCGCGTTCGCAATCGCCCATGGCCGCTGTCGCCATCACCGTCCAGATCGCGCTATGCGTGTATTGTCCTCCGTTTTCGCGTACGCCGGGGACGTAGCCTTTGATGTAGCCGGGGTTGAGGTCTGACTTGTCGAACGGCGGATCGAGCAGCAAGATGAGTCGATCGTCGCGGCGCACGAGGCGGCGATTGACGCTTTCCATCGCCAGTCTGGTCCGAACTTGCGTGCCGGCGCCGGAGAGCACCGACCAGCTTTGCGAGATCGCGTCGATCTGACATTCCTCGTTGGATGAGGAGCCAAGCGGCGTGCCGTCATCGAAATACGCGCGGCGATACCACTCTCCATCCCACCCGTGCTTTTCGAGATTGCCGCGCAACTGTCCCGCTTCCACCGTGCAACGATCCGCGGTCGCCGTATCTCCCTGGCGCAGCGCGAGCGCTGCGAACTTCGTCAACACTTGAAACTGAAAGAACGCCAGCCATACGCTTTCGCCACGCCCCTGTTCACCGACCAGGTTCATCCCATCGTTCCAATCGCCGCAGCCCATGAGCGGCAGGCCGTGCACGCCATATCGAAAACCGCGATGCAGCGCGCGGACACCGTGCTGGTAGAGTGTGCCGATATCGTCTGAGACTTGCGGCAGATCGTAGTTGGATTCCTCATCATCACGTAGCGGGCGCGAGACGAGAAACGGAATCCGCTCGTCCAACACGCCGGTGTCGCCGGTCGTCTCGATATAGCGGCAAATGGCCAATGGCAACCAGAGGAAGTCGTCCGAAAACTGGGTGCGCACGCCGCGCCCGATCGGCGGATGCCACCAGTGTTGCACATCCCCTTCGCGGAATTGATGCGCTGCGGCGCGGAGCAGGTGCTCTCGCAACAATTGCGGCTGCGCGTGGACCAGCGCCATGGCGTCTTGCAGTTGATCGCGAAAACCAAAGGCCCCGCCTGATTGGTAAAAACCAGAGCGGGCCCACATGCGACAGGCAATCGTTTGGTAGAGCAACCAGCCGTTGGCGAGGAAATTGACGGAAGCGTCGGGCGTTTCGACATAGACGACCCCGAGCGTCCGACTCCAGTAATCCCAGACTCTTTCAAGCGCCCGATTCGCGCTCTCCACACGGCGAAAGCGTTGGGCCAGGTTCTTCGCTTCCGTAAAACCGCGCGCGGCGCCAAGCGTGAACGTGATGGTCCGCTCTTGCCCAGGTTCGATTGTCAGCGGTGCTTGCAGGGCGGCGCACGGATCGTATCCGGCGCCGACGCGCCCGGAGAGTCGCACGCGCCGCATTGCCGCCGGGTTGGCGAACTTGCCGTTGCGGCCGAGAAACTCGGCGCGGTCGCCGGTATAGGAGCGATTGGACTCGCTGCAATTCACAAACGCGACGCGGTCGCCGAAATCGGGATTGTAAACGTTGCGCGCGAGAATCGCGCCGCTGGAGGGATCGTTCTCCGTCACCACATGCATGAGCGACTTGCTGCGCGAATCTCCCAACACGAGTTCCCAAAAACCGGTGACCGAGAGCTGCCGCTGCCGCCCAGAGTTGTTAGTGATCCGAAGTTTGAGAAATTTCACCGGCTCTTCCGTCGCCACATAGACGCACAACTCCGTGGTGATGCCGTCTTGAGTGTAGTCAAAAATGCTGTAGCCGAAGCCGTGCCGCGCGATGTATGGATTCTTCCCCCGCGCCGGCAGCGGCGACGGCGACCAGAACTCGCCGGTCTCCTCGTCGCGCACGTAGATGGCCTCCCCGCTGATGTCTGTAACGGGATCGTTATGCCATGGCGTCAGGCGGAACTCGTGGCTGTTCTCCGACCAGGTGTAAGCGCTGCCGCCATCGGTCACGACAGTTCCCAGTTGCGCATTGGCAATCACGTTTACCCAGGGGGCCGGGGTCGTTTGCCCGGCGTTGAGAATGGTGACGTACTCGCGGCCGTCGCGGCTAAAACCGCCTAGCCCATTGAAGAATGCCAGATCCCGTTGGGGCGGCCCATCCGGCGGCGAGATGTTTGGCGCCCGCGTCGGCTTCAAGTGGGGAATCAACAGGTCCGTCCGCGCGCGCCGTTCGGCTTGTTCGGCCATGGTGCCGGCGTCATCCATGAAAACAATTCGGGCGACGGTCTGCAATAGTGCGCGGTCGTCGTCCGACATTTGCTCACCCCGGCGAATGAAGATGCCGCCGGGGCGATCGACCAGAGCCGCTTCCGGACTCGCGGCGACGAGGTCGACGATCGCATCCTGCAACGTTTGCCGATAGACCGAGTCATCCTCGTTCCAAATCACCAGATCAACCGCGAGCCCCTTGAGCCGCCAATAGGCATGGGCTTGCACCGCTTGCCCCACAAGCGCCAGATGCTCGCGATCACGAATTCGCACCAGCACAATCGGAACGTCGCCAGAGATGCCATAGCCCCAAAGCCCCGACTGTCCTTGGCGGTTGCGACTGAGCAAGCTGGCTTTGGCGCGGCGAAATCCCGAGGCATAGATGATCGACCCGGCCAGGCGGCCGTAGAGTTGCGCGTCCGTTTCCGAAGCGCTCAGTTGTTGCAGGACGATTTGACTGTGCGTCCACGCCAGGTCGAAGACGCGATCGGCCAGGCTCGAATCGCTGTATTTCTCGGTGAGTGCGTCCACTCCGGCGCGCGACTCCGCCACGCCGGTGACCATCTCAATTTCGAGGGCTTCATTGGGCTGCAGGACGATGGTCTGGCGAATGCTGACAATCGGATCGAGCACCGGCCCTGCGCTATCGGAGAGTGGCGTCATCGCATCCAGCGCCGCCGGCGCTTGCAATGTACGCTGGCGACCGATGAAGCGCATCCGATCGGTCTCGTACGAAGGCTCGCCGAGCGTGACGCCACGGACCACCATCATGTGCACC
>CAUJKE010000335.1 GCA_963205385.1 Planctomycetota bacterium
CGTCCCCGGCGGCAATCTCGGCAACAGCAGCGCTTTCGGCAAGGCGTTCATGGAGTTGCACGAACTGGGACTGATCACCAAAGTGCCGCGGCTCGCGGTGATCAACGCGGCGGGGGCGGATACGCTCTATCAACTGTATGAGCAGCGCGGCCTGCGGTGGAATCACGGCGCGCCGGAGATGAGCATTGCCAGTAAGTATTACGACGAACTTGACGCGGCGCACAAGAAAGCCGACACGATCGCTAGCGCCATCGAGATCAATCGCCCCGTGAACCTGACCAAGTGCTTGCGAGCGCTGGAGTATATGCAAGGCGTGGTGCGCTCCGTATCCGATCAGAAGATTCTCGACGCCAAAGCGCAAGTCGGCGCCGGAGGGATCGGTTGCGAACCGGCCAGCGCTGCGAGCGTCGCCGGGGCGAAGCTCTTGCGCGAAGAAGGGATCATCGCGGCGGATGAACGCGTGGTTTGCATTCTCACCGGGCATCAACTCAAGGATCCTACCGCGACGGTGGCGTATCACACGACCGATCAAGAGCAGTTCAACAAAGTCCTCGGCAGCCGCGGCGTGAAGACCGCCTCCTTCGCTAACCGCGCCGTCGCCGTGCCGAACGATTTGGAAGAGATCATCAAGGCGATTCGGTTGTATAGCTAACGTGCTGCCGATATCGGAAAGTCCTACGGAAGCGAAGGAACGAAGGCAACGGGGAATGCAAAAGGGAACCACCAAGGCACGAAGCCACAAAGAGAAATGCTGAGGCCAAAGAGGCTGCAACCGGGAGCGAATTTATTCTCGCCATCTGACCTTACTCCTTCGCTCTTCTTCGTGTCTTTGTGCCTTCGTGGTCCAAAACATCCTGTCCACACCCTCGCGGATTCGTTCCGGTCCTAGAGTGATAAAATGTCCAAACTTAACCTAGCCATTCATGGCGCCGCCGGGCGCATGGGGAGAAGACTCATCGCGCTGGGGAGCATCGATCACGATGTGAAGCTCGCAGCGGCGCTGGAATATGAAGGTCATCCGGAACTCGGTGCAGATGCCGGTGAAGCGGCAGGCGTCGGCAAGATCGGCTTGCCGCTGACTTCGGGTCCGGAAGAAAAGGTGGATGCGCTGATCGACTTTTCCACGCCGGAAGGGGCAGCGGCGGCGATTGCACTTTGCGCTGGCCAGAAAATTCCGCTGGTGATGGCAACGACGGGGCTTTCGGAGGAGTCGAAGAATAACCTGCACCTGGCGGCGAAAGAGATTCCGATCGTCTGGTCCCCGTCGATGAGCACGGCGGTGAACCTGACGATGAAGCTTTGCGCCGACGCCGGCGCGGTGCTCAAGAACGTGCCGAGCGGTTGCGATGTCGAGATTATCGAGCGGCATCATCGCTTCAAGGAAGACGCCCCCAGCGGCACCGCGCTGAAGTTCGGCGAGATCATTGCCGGCGTGATGGGGCAGACGGAGCACGTCCACGGCCGCGCAGGCAAGCCTGGCAAACGCCCGCGGCAAGAGATCGGCTACCACGCCCTCCGCTGTGGCGATAACCCCGGCGAGCACACGATTGTGTTTGGCATGCTCGGCGAAACCATCGAGCTCACCGTGAAAGCCTCGAACCGCGATTGCTACGCCTTGGGCGCGATCGCCGCGGCGAAATTCGTCGCCGGCAAGCCGCCGGGGATCTACAGCATGTACGACGTGCTAGGACTCTAGCGGGGCGGTTTCCCATGGCCAAGTGCAATGCAGGCTATCTCTGCCGGGTCTGCGGCCGCGATGTCGAAGACATGGTCGACAGCGACCTCTATCTCCGCTTCATTCTCGGCCAGGTGGAAGCGGAAACGCTGCATACGACACCGGAATGCCACATTCGCTGCAATCCGGTGCTGGCCCAGTTCATTGTGGACGACGATTTTCAGCCGCCGGTCGTCGTGACGGGGGATTTCGACAAGCGCTGCCTCGATGCGGCGCATCGCGCTGCACAAGAACAACGCGTCACGGCCGCGTGGCGGCGGTTGCGGTTGATGGCCAAGAGCGATTTACCGCTGACGGAGTATCCGCTTGCGCATGATCAGGACGCGGCCGGCTAGAAATCCATTTTCGGGAGGACTTCGCGTCCATTGCGGCTCCCCAGCGCCGCGTAGGTCTGCGCGTCGATGCTGTAGTTCAAGGCACGGACCGAGCCATCGCAAAAGGCGAAGTGCACCGCGCTGCCGTGGGCGCTGCCGAAACACATGCCGTTATCATAGCCTTGCCGATCCTGCATCGGCAAATGAGCGGGGTGCGTCGAGCGGTATTGATCGTTGTTATAGCCAGTGAACATGCTTTCGTTATCCGATCCGGCCCGGCCAGTTTGGTAATGCTCGGGAATGAGATACTTTTCGCCGATCATGATCGTGTAGCTAGTGCCGTCGAAAACCGCCGCCGGCTTGACTTCGCTCCGTTCAAAACTAATGCCGTTGCTGGCCTTCGTATCATGCCAGGTATAGGAACCATCGTCTCCCTGCGCAAGCGTGCTGGGGCCGCCGTAATATTGATGCGCGGATTGGCTGCCGGCGTTCATCGCGTAGTCGGTGCGCACCGCGACATTGTTGCTGGCGTCGTTGTTGACTGCGTTGTAGGCGACAAATGTCCCGTCCCACGGTTTAGGGTAGGGTCGCGCGCTGCGACGCGAAGGGCAGTTGTACATGGGAAGCGGCGTGTGCGTTAGTTGGTTAGCGAATTGACGCTTCGTCGCCTCCGCTTGTCCCGCGCCCAGTTGGTGCAGATTCTCCTGTTCCATGTAGGGCAAGATGTTGTAGGCCCATCCGCCTGGTTGGTTCTTGGAGAAGCCGCGATCGGGATCTCCCACCCAGAACCAGCCCCAACCGCCGGTGGGATAGCGCCCTTGTTGCTGGGTGTGCGTAAGGGACGCGAGACTCAACTGCTTAAGATTATTGCGGCATTGCAGGCGGCGCGCCGCCTCGCGCGCGGATTGCACCGCAGGCAGGAGCAGTCCCACGAGAATGCCGATAATCGCGATCACGACCAACAGTTCGACTAAGGTAAACGCCAAACGTGGGGAACCCATTGAATGCGCAATCGAACGACGCGACTTTGAGAACATGGGAATGTCTCCGAATGGATTAACTGGCCAGGCTCCGTTAAAGATGAGTTGCGCAGCCTAAAATTCCGTCGCCAGTTTTCTTCTAACGTTCGTTTATACCCCAGGCGCAGCGAGAATAACAGCCTATTCGGTGCGAAAAACGGGGTGGTCGCTGCGAGCCTCGCGGCCCCTACACCGGTTGCCTCCGTCGGGCCAATGTGGGACAAAATGGGCGTTCTCACCGTTTAATTTCTCGCTTTGGAAACCTCGCGCATGATTTACGTGATCGCCACCATCGACGTCGCCCCCGGACATCGGGACGAGTTTCTCGCTGCCTTTAAGGCGAATGTGCCGCATGTCCTCGCGGAAGAAGGCTGTTTGGAATACGCGCCGGCGGTTGACCTGGAAACGACGCTTTCAGGTCAACACGAAAGGCGCGAAAACGCGGTCGTCGCCATCGAGAAATGGGAGAGCGTGGCGGCCCTTGAGAGCCACCTCATCGCGCCGCACATGATCGCCTTTCGCGCCCAGGTCAAAGCCTGGGTGCTCAAGGTCCAATTGCAAATCCTGGAACCGGCCTAGGGGGCAACAAGCACGTTGCCGATTTTCACGACAGTCACAAG
>CAUJKE010000336.1 GCA_963205385.1 Planctomycetota bacterium
CTCCCAGCAGCTATTTCCTGGGCAGCGCGTCCTCTTACGGTTGCGCGATGGCTCGCAGTGCAGCACCAGGGTGCGCTGGTGCCACCGGTTGGGTGAACGCTGTTACGCCGCTGGGTGCGCCTTTGAACAGGTAGAACAAGCCGACGCGATGCTAGCCACCGTGCCGAGCGAATCAGACGCCCGCGCAACCTGACGCGCATTCGATTCGACGATGAAGGATCCTGAAGCGGCCCGCTCGACAGTTATTTCGCCCGCTTCGCGGCGGCGACGGCCTTGGGCGCCCACATTACGCTAAGCTGCGCGGGGCTTCCTTTATAGAGCGACGAAAAAGTCTGCGTGAAGTCTTGCCCTTTGCGCAGACCGGCCAGGAGCATATCGAACTTGCGGCTGTCGCTCATCAAGTAACGGACGAAGCTGTAGCTGCAAATGTCCGCATCTTCCGGCCCCAGCTTGCCGGTCAGAAAGTCGTCCTCCTTCTGCATGGAGCTGAGAATACGCGCCATCTCCGTATCCCAGGCCGCGACGCGGGGGTCGTCCGCGGCGATTTTCTCCGCGATCGTGCGCGCGACCCCTTCGGAGAACCAGCGCGGCGGTGGCGTCTTGCCGAGATTCGCAATGTAGGCCCCAGCCAACTGCTGGGCGATGAGCGCTTCGATCGAGTATTCATTCGTCTTGGAATGCAGCAGCGCTCCATAAACTTCGACCGGGTTGGCCGAGAAGTGCCCCTTGAGTTCCATCGGCAAGTCACGGCGTTCGACCATGTTGCCGAATTCCGAATAGTCGTACCGCTGATCGAACAAGAATAGCGTCATGCGGCCCTTGATGAGCGGCGTGTTGCGCGGCGCTTTGAGCAGCGCCGCGACTTTGGGGGCGATCGCTTCCGCTTGTTCGCCTACGGCTTTGAGCGAGTTTTCGCCGATGTTGCCGACGAGGAGAAAGTTCTTCGTTTCCACCGTCTGACTGGCGATGCCAGGCATTCCCAGCCGCCACTTTTCTTCCGCGAGCTTAGCGCGCTCGGCGGCGAGTTCTTCATGCGTGGCGCTGCCGGCTTTGCCGAGCGCGGCGACCTGCTTGAGATTCATGCCGGGGTCGCCGCCGTCGTATTTGGCCCCTTCGTCAATCCATTTCTCGATTTTGGCGATGATCGTGTCCGAGAGGGGCGGCAAGTTTTGCGGCATGCGATTCCCCTCGGCCGTCCCCTTGAGCTTCTTGATGAGCAGACTATCGGCGCCCTTGCCCGGCGTGACCGGAGCGCCGCCATCGCCCCCTTTCAAGAGACCGCTGAACGTGGTGAGGTTGAAGTTCGCCCGCGTCTGCTGGCCGGCGCCGTGGCAGTTGAAGCAAGTATCCGAGAGATGCGGGGCGACATCCTTGGCGAAGCTGATCGTTTCCTTACCGGTCGCTTCGACCACGGCCACCATCGCCGGTTCGGCGGCCTTGGCGTCCGGCGCGAGCTCGGCCAGATTCGCGGTGGGGTCTTTGCCATCAAACTTGGCCCCTTCGGCAATCCACTTTTTCAGCAGCAGCAGCTCGGCCGGAGCGACTTTCACGCCGCCGCGGGGCATATCGCCAGACTCGATCACTTCAACGATGCGGCTCCCCACAGGCTCGCCGGGGAAGATGACAACGCCTTCGGCCGGGCCTTTCATGAGTGTCGCATAGTCGGTCATGCTGAATTTGCCTTTGGTGTCGTACACGTGGCAGGCGCCGCAGCGGACCATCAACATCGGCGCGACTTCGGCGACAAAACTCGTGCGCCCGTCGGCCACCGGTGCGACCGGCTTGGTTTTGGCGAGTCCCGGCATCGGTTTGTTCAGCGCGGGGAGGATCACCCCTTCGAGTTCCAGCAACGCGTGGGCCTTGAGCAAACGGTTGCCAACGGGGTCGAGTAGTTTAATGGCCTGCTCGTCGGCCGATTCGCAGAACTTGTCGACGCGAGCCTGCACGTTCTTAATAATTTCGCCTGCCTCTTCAAATTTCTGATCGACATAGAGCCGCCCCGCCTTATCCACCTCCGAAGAGATCGCCGCCGCTTCCTTGCGTTGCTCAGGCGAAATGGCCGCGGCGGCGATGCTCAAAGGGGCAAAGCTGGCCAAAAGGAGCGTGGCAAAGCAAATCAAATTCGAGACGTACCGCATAGAGCCGGCCCTGTCGCTGATGGGGATCGAGTGAACGTCGTATCAGTATAAACTACCGCTGTTGGGGAGTCTGCGCGCATTGAAGGCGCGGAGTGGGGCGTATTTTGAGCGAGTGGGAGGAGCAAATGTACTCATCGCAGCCACGCTCAGGGGGGCGCCAGCCAGAGTACAAAGACAGTGATTCCGTCCACGCGGGTCCGTTCCGTCTTGTACCAGAGATAATGATGGCGATGCTGTTTATCTTCGGCATATAGCTCATCGAACACGTCCCACTCCGACGCACATCGCGCAATCACAAGCGCTGAATCCGTCCCCCGCTGGGCTTCGTCTTTCCTCGCAGTGCTGAAGATTTCGTCCGCCGAGGCGACCGGAAGGATGATCGCGTTGGAATCGTCGACCTCGTAAAGGGCATGGAGCGGGAAGGCCGCAAATGATTGCAACTCCGTGTCATGACTCAGCGGTTCGCTCCGCGCCTCGATCAGGCCCGGTAAGAGGATGATGGTGCGATGTCGGCCGTCCGCTAAGCGCCGGTTGATCGCCGCGATCGCGTCACGCCAATTCTCGCGCCGCGCAGGCACGAACGTCTGACGTGGATTTGGCGAGGTCAAGAGCACAGTAATCAAGCCGACTTCCACGAGCCCCGCGAAAACCAACAGCAACGTCGCCGCGCTTCGACCCCGGAGCGAACGAATTTCGCCGACCAGAACGCCAATGACCGCCGGCGTCGCGACGGTCGCCATCACGAGGTAACGTGGAAAGAAGAGACGCGCCACATCGAGCTGTGT
Source organism: Planctomycetota bacterium (assembly GCA_963205385.1). Classification (GTDB taxonomy): domain Bacteria; phylum Planctomycetota; class Planctomycetia; order Pirellulales; family Pirellulaceae; genus JAEZGD01. The sequence continues at coordinate 2,924 of CAUJKE010000336.1, forward strand.
GAGCAACGCCGCGATAACCAGTGGCAAACCGTTCCAAACGACGATCGCCAACAGCACCCAGCGCGGCGACAGTGCAGGCTGCTCAGGCTGCGCTGCGTCATTGATTGGCCGCCGGCGATGAAGTTTCGCCAACCCCCAACTCGCGACCACGGCCAGCATCGCCAGGCCTAGTGTTTGCGGATAGCCAACGAGCTCATGCAGCGTATCGAGCGACGGCAGTTCCACGAACTGCGCCCAGTTGTGGCGGCGCGCGATGATCATGCGCAGGTTTGGAATCGCTGGCGTTAGCGCGAGCAATGTTATGGTGACGTCGATCAAGATGGAGCGCACGCGGTACTTGGAGTTGGTGCGGCGTACGAGCGCGTAGCTCAACGCCACCGTAAGCGCTGAACCAACGAACAGCGCTGCCGTATAGTGCGTGTAGATGAGGATGATTCCGAGCACGACCCACGCGATGCGCCAAGCGCGAGTGGGTTGCTTCATCAACTGCACCAGCACCGCAAAGTACAGCAGGCCCAAAGCTTGCAACCACGCATAGACGCGCGCCTCGCCGCCGTAGAAGAGCGAAATCGGCTCGCAGGCGAGCAGCGCCGCGGCAGTCCAGCCTGCCAATTGGCTTCCCGTCCAGCGCAGCACCACAAAATATAGAATCGCAATCGCCGCCAGGCTCGCCACGAGTGACGGAAATCGGAGCGTGAATTCCGATTCTCCGGCGACTTGCACCCACGCCCACCAGAGCCAATACGGCAGCGGCGGCTGATTCCCCATGGCGGCGCGCGGCGCGACGTCCGAAAGCGAATCATGCACCGCCCACGACGTGTGCAGTTCATCGAGCCAGAGGCTCTCGTCGAAGTGCGCAAGGCGGAGCCAGGCGGCGAAGATGAGGAGCGCGAGCAGCGCGGCTGCGCCAACGACGAGCTGGCGTTTGCTCGTCCTGAAAACCACTGTTTGCCGCGCGACATCCATGCCCGCATTGTAGTCCGAGCGCGCGATGGCGGCATGGGCGGCGTCGCGCTTATGCCGCCGCTGACGTCACACGCGGGCCAAAGTTCTCGGCGATGCCCACGGAGCCGGCGCCCAGGGCCATGAGTTGGCCTGCCACCCGTTGGGCTTCGAGCGCGGAGGTCCAACGGACGTCGCGGACCAGGATCGCGGCGTCAATCGGACAGGCTTCGCCATCTTCAAACAGTTGCGTCTCGCGTCCCGGCACCGGGCCCAGGTCGAGAACGACCAGCGTGTGCTCGGCGGCGATGGCCCGCAGCACGCGTGTCACCTGCGGATCGTTGAGGGATTTGAGGCCACTGTTTTCCAGCCAGGGAAAGAACGTGAAGCGATCTTCCAGCGACACAATCGCGGCTTCCGACAGTGGTTGTTTGTTGAGCACGACGTCGTGCCAGCCAGCGGCCGCTTCGACGCCCAGTTCGTTGACAAGCTGGGGGTTCTCCAGGTCGGCATCGACGAGCGCGACTTTCACGCCAGCCGCCGCCGCGGCTTTCGCCAGACACAGGGCGAGCGTCGTCCGCCCTTCGCCTCGACGGGTGCTCGTCACCGCCAGGATGTTGAGGCCGTCCCGCGCGGCAATCGACAATCGCTGGCCAACATCCGCCAGGTATTGGCTCTGGGGCGACAACAGTTGCTTGCAATGCTCCGGCCACTGAAAGCGATCGACCTCCCACGCCGGTTGAAGTGGTCCCGTGCTGGGCGGCGAAGGAGGGGACGGCGGCAAAGGCGGCGCCACTTTGGGTTCGGCGACTTTCGCGGATGGTGCTCGAGGCGGCGGTGAAACCGGTTCACTGGCCGCGGCTTTCGGCGCTGCGGCTTCGACAAACTTCGCGTGCGGTTGCGGCACAGGCGCGGAGGTCAACGTATCGAGTCGCATGGTCGCCGCCGTGAGCGGCGCTCGCGCTTCGGATTTTGCGGCAGGCGGTTGCGGTTGCCGAGCGACCGGCGGCGCTACTTCGGGTGCGGCGGAACGAACTTCTGGCGCGGGCTTTGGCGTAGGCGCTGGTTCTGGCGCAGGCGATGGCTTGGGTGGCGTCGGCGCGAGCGCCTTAGTCACCGCTGGAGTTACCGCGGCCAGCGTGGCTTCCGTCGTGCTCACCGAGTTCGCCAGACCTAGCGAGGCTTCCCAGCTCGTTGTCACTTGCACCGGCGCGAACAACGCCGCGAGGGCCTCGTCGCAGACGTTGGAAGCGGCGACCGGCTCAGCAGCGGCCAGCGGCGGTGGCGAAACCGGAGGCTCGATTACCCGCGCGACGGGAGCTGGCGGCGGCGTCTGTGCGATCGGCGTTTGGGGAATTACAGGCGGCGCGGCCTGAGACGCAGCCTGCGGCGCAGGGGACCGCGATTTAGACGCGCTCGCTGCGATCGGTTCCTCGTCGATCACCACTTCCGGCTTGTTGGAGACCAGAGGCGTCAAGCGATATTCGTCGTCGCCGGCGGACGGAATTTGACGGGGCACTTCGTGTCCAGCCAGTTGATGCAATTCGGCCGAGGTCGGCGGCTCATAATTGGCGGGAAAACTCACGTGCGGCGGCGCCACCGGAGCCCCGGTCGAGATCGCGGCCGATTCAGCGCGATACCAGGTATCGCCGGCGAACCAGCTTCCCTGCACTTGCGACTGGGGCGGCGTCGCCGCGCTGGGCTCACGCTGCGGCGCAGCTTCCGCCGGAGCCACACCTTGCGGATCGCGACCGTAGGCTTTGATGAAGGCTTGATTCAACGAACTCATGGCGTTCTACCTTAAAGGCGGAGGAGCAATCGTGCCTTGGAGGCGCGCTTCGTAGGGACGTCCAGTGTCGGGAGAGACATTGGGGACGCTGGGCCGATAGAGATAAGTCTCAGGATTTGTTTCTGGGTAGCGGGGCGCTGCGGTTGTCGTGGAGCTCACGTCAGGGTCGATTCGTCCACGAAAATCGTCGTTGGCCGTGCTCGATTCAAAATTGCCTTCAGCAGTAGGACGACCGCTCATACTGCGCGGATTGCCTTGTAAGGTTCGATCCTGATGCCAGGCCGGCGGGGGTTCCTCAGGCGGATGTTCGGCAATGCGAATGTGGCTGGCTGTTTCGCGCGGCGGCGTTGGATTGAAGTTGTTTGCGAATTCCGGCGGCGGCTGCACGTTGGCAAACGACTGGTGAACGTCGGAATCGCCGGCCGGATCGAGCACCACCGGACCATCGTGCGGTTGCCCAACATCGCCACCGCCGGCCATTTCAATCAGCGGTGGCTCCGTCGTTTGCTGCGCAACGGGAATGTGATCCGGAACTTTCTCGGTGCCGCCGCTCATAATCAACATGTAGGTCAGTGCGAGCCCGCCGACGAGCACTGCGCCGCCAGCGATTTGACGGACCAGCGTCCATTGACTCGTGGACAGCACGTCCGCCCGCAGGTACGGCTGCAAACGGGCCAAGAGTGGCGTGCGTTCCGCGGGCGCAGGTGGAGCAGGTGACTCGGCACGGAGCGGAATCGACTCAGGTTCGACCGACTTCGCCTCGTTGGATGGCATTACAGCCACGCTCCCCGTGGTTTTCGGAAGCACTTCGGGTGCTGCGAACGGCTCGCGGGATGATGGCGGCGAGGGGTTGCTCGACACCGCCGCGGTCGCCGTATTTAGCGACGGCGTGGGAGCAGCAACCAGCGGAGCGGCCCAAACGGGCGCGTTCAGGTCCGGCAGACGCATCAATACCGGGAATTCATTATCCGCCAGGGGGCGGTTGGTAGTTGTGGTCGTCATGGTCGGAATCCATTCCTGGTGACCCGCTCGGCATCCTGCCAGCGGTTGTAGCCAACGGCGCGCGGTCAAGCGCGTGTGACTGGTATCGGCCCCTGGGCGTTAAATCTTGACTTGCCGTCAAAGTTTAACAGCCAAACCTCCCCGCTATAGGCATTTCGTCCGCGAGCTGAGTCCTCAGACGGGGCGTGAGGTCTGCTTTGCTTACCTTGCGATAAAGCAGGTATTTTGGGATATTTCATAGTTCCGCACGCGCGTAGCTTGTAGGAAAACAGGCCAGAAAGCACAAGATGAATTCCCCCGGACCTCTGGGGGCGCCACATTGGCGTCTTTCGTCGGTATGCGCGCGTTCCTCCCGCCTACAGTCGTGGATGTCGAGGCATGTCACTCGTTCAAATTGCCGATTCTTCCCAGATTCTTAAGCAACTCCTTGCGGAGCGGATTCTCATCCTCGATGGAGCGATGGGAACCATGATTCAGGAACTGCAGCTTACCGACGCCGACGTGCGCGGGGAGCGGTTCGCGAATCACCCGCAGGATCTCTCACGTTTCAGCGATATTCTCTGCCTCACGCAACCGGATGCGATTACCGAAATTCATCGCAAGTACCTCGCTGCGGGGGCGGATATCGTCGAGACGAATAGTTTTGGCGCCAGCGTGATTGGCATGGACGAATTCGGCCTGCCGCTGGAAGTGGTCCGCGAGATCAACTTCGCGGCCGTGCAATGCGCGCGCAAGGCGGTGGATGAATTCAACGAGCGCACGCCGGACAAACCGCGGTTTGTCGCTGGTTCGATCGGCCCGACCGCAAAGCAAACAGCCATCAGCACCCGCGTCGAAGACCCCGCCTTTCGGGACGTGACCTTCGAACAAATGGTCGAATCGTACTACGGCCAGGTGAGCGCGCTGATTGAGGCCGGCGTTGATATTCTCCTGCCGGAGACGGTGATCGACACGCTCAACCTCAAGGCTTGCCTGTTCGCCATCCGGCGCTATTTCGATGAACATCAAGTGCAGGTGCCGGTCATGGTTTCGGGGACGTTTAACCCCGCCGGCGTGACCTTCGTCTCCAGCCAATCGGTCGAAGCGTTCTGGAACTCCATCGCCCACTTCCCGCTGCTCGCTGTCGGCATGAATTGCGCCATGGGCCCGGACATTATGCGGCCGCATATCGAAGAACTCGCCCGCATTGCCCAGACCAAGATCAGTTGTTATCCCAACGCAGGCTTGCCCAACGAAATGGGGCAGTACGATCTGAGCCCGCAAAAAATGGCGCAAATGGTCGGCGAGTTCGCGGACAACGGTTGGGTGAACATCCTCGGCGGTTGCTGTGGCACGACTCCGGCGCATATCACGGCGATTGCCGAGCGTGTGAAAAAGGTTCGCCCACACAAAGTCACCCCTGCGCCGCAGTGGCTGCGCTTGAGCGGGACGCTGCCGTTTACACTTCGCCCGGAAAGCAACTTCGTGATGATTGGGGAGCGGACCAACGTCACCGGCAGCAAGGCGTTCGCGCGGCTGATTCGTGACGAGAAGTTCGAGGAAGCCGTGGAAGTTGCCCGGCAACAAGTGGCCGGCGGCGCCACGATCATCGACATCAACATGGACGCCGACTTGCTCGATAGCGAAGCGGCCATGACGACGTTTCTACGCCTGCTGACGGACGACGCCGAAGTTTCCAAAGTCCCCGTGATGATCGACTCCAGCAAGTGGACGGTCATCGAAGCGGGGCTTCGCTGCGTGCAAGGCAAGGCGATCGTCAACAGCATCAGCCTCAAGGACGGCGAAGAAGAGTTTCTCCGCCGGGCGCGGCTTGTGCGTCAATATGGCGCCGCCGTGGTGGTGATGGCGTTCGACGAGAAAGAGCAAGCGGTCGAGATCGATCACAAGGTCGCAGTCTGCAAGCGGGCGTTCAAGCTATTGACCGAAACCGTCGGCTTCCCGCCGGAAGATATTATTTTCGATCCCAACATCCTCACCGTCGCGACCGGCATCGAGGAGCACAACAACTATGCCGTGAACTTCATCGAGGCGACGCGGATTATCAAGCGCGAGTGCCCCGGCGCCAAAATCTCTGGCGGCGTGAGCAACATCAGCTTTTCGTTCCGCGGCAATGACCTCGTCCGCGAAGCGATGCACAGCGCGTTTCTATACCACGCGATTCGCGCTGGGCTCGACATGGGAATCGTCAACGCCGGTCAACTCGCGCTGTATGAAGACGTGCCGAAGGAACTGCTCGAACGGTGCGAAGACGTCCTCTTCAACCGCCGTGAGGACGCGACCGAACGACTCGTCGAGTATGCCGAAAAAGTGCGCGGCAAGGGGAAGCAAGCCGCGACGGAGGATCTCTCCTGGCGCGAGGAAACCGTGCAGAAGCGGTTGAGCCACGCCTTGATTAAAGGGATCGATAAGTACATCGTCGAAGATACCGAGGAAGCCCGCCAACATTACCCGCGCTGCCTGTCGATCATCGAAGGCCCGCTCATGGACGGCATGAGCGTCGTCGGCGACTTATTCGGGGCAGGCAAAATGTTCTTGCCCCAGGTGGTCAAGTCCGCCCGCGTGATGAAGAAAGCGGTCGCGTACTTGCTCCCGTTTATGGAGAAGGAAAAAGAGGATCTCGGCGAGGTGGCACAGGCGAAGCGCGGCAAAATCCTTTTGGCGACCGTGAAGGGGGATGTTCACGACATCGGCAAAAACATCGTCGGCGTGGTGCTCGCTTGCAACAACTACGAAGTGATCGATTTGGGAGTCATGGTTCCCTGCGAGAAGATTTTGCAAACGGCAATTGATGAAGGGGTCGATCTCGTCGGCCTCTCCGGCCTAATTACGCCGAGCCTGGACGAAATGGCCCATGTCGCCAAGGAAATGGATCGCGTGGGGATGACGAAGCCGCTGCTCATTGGCGGCGCCACGACAAGCGCCAAGCACACCGCCGTGCGGATCGCGCCGCGCTATCGAGAGCCGACGGTCCACGTGCTCGACGCCTCCCGCTGCGTCGGCGTCGTCGATCGCCTGCTCAGCCAGGAGTTGCGGGAGCAATTCTTGCAGGACAACGTCAAGCTGCAAAAGCAATTGGTCGAATCCTACCAGCACCGCCAGGGAACGCTCGTCCCCTACTCGCAGGCGTTTGAGCACCGCTTTCCGACCGATTGGAGCACAGTGCGAATCGACAAGCCGGCGTTCCTCGGCACGAAAGCGATCCTCGACTATCCGCTCGCGGAGCTCGTTCCGTTCATCGACTGGTCGCCGTTTTTCATGACGTGGGAGCTCAAGGGGAAGTATCCCAAGATCTTGAGCGACGAAACCTACGGGCCGGTCGCGACCGAGCTTTTCGAAAACGCCCAGCGCGTCCTGAATGAGATCATCGCTCAAAAACTACTCCAGGCCCAAGCGGTGTATGGCTTTTGGCCGGCGGCGTCCGTGGGAGATGATGTCATTCTCTACACGGATGATTCTCGTTCCACGGAACTGACACGGTTCCACATGCTCCGCCAGCAATGGCAGCGCAAGGGACAGGACCATTTCCGCTCGCTGGCAGATTACATCGCGCCTCTGGATTCGGGGCGGGAAGATTACATCGGCGCGTTTGCGGTAACCACCGGCATCGGCTGTGTCGAACTTTGCGCCAAGTACGACGCCGACCATGACGATTACCATTCGATCATGGTCAAAGCGCTCGCCGATCGCCTGGCCGAAGCGTTCGCGGAAAGCCTGCACGCGCAAGCCCGCAGAGACTGGGGCTATGGGCGGGAAGAGAGCTTCTCGAACATCGAGCTGATCGAGGAGAAATATCGCGGCATTCGCCCGGCGCCTGGCTATCCGGCTTGTCCGGATCATACGGAGAAGCGGATTCTGTTCAATTTGCTGCACGCAAAAGAGCAGGCCGGCATCTCACTCACGGAGTCGTTTGCGATGTTTCCCGCGGCGAGCGTCAGCGGGTTGTACTTCGGCCATCCTGAAGCGCGATACTTCACCGTCGATCGGCTCACGCTGGATCAGGTGGAAGACTACGCCCGCCGTAAGGGAGTGCCGCAAGCGGAAATCGAACGGTGGCTAGCGCCGAATTTGGGTTATGAACCGCAGCGCTGAGCGGCGAAGACGCTCAGGGGGTTGCTAAGATTTCGATCAGTTGCCGCTGTGCCGGTTGCGGCAAGCGCGCGAGGATCGCCTTGCTGCGCGGTTCGTAGACGAGCGCGGCGGTGGAGCCTGGAGCGAAGAGCGCGGCGCCGAGCTGGGCTTTGATTTTCGCGATCAAGGCCGTGCTATCGGCGACTGCCACGGGGTGGACTTCGACGTCTGGATGCGCGGCCAGCGCGCTGAGCGTGGTGAGTTCGACGGTTTGGGAATCGATCACGCGCCAGGTGATTTCCATGCGGCCGGTCAGGCGATCGAGAAACTGCCGGAGCGGCTGATTGGCGACGCCAGCTTTGACTTCCCCCTCCGGCGTCCAACCGGCCGAGGCAATCGCCTCCCAATCAACGAGCATCCGTAGTCCCGCGGCGCGGTGCAGGTGTTCAGCGACTTTGCCGATCCGCGTCGGCGGCACGAAGTTCATCGTCACCGGCGTCGAGAGGATCGCGTCCGCCGCGATCGCCTTGGGAATCAGCGTGATGACTTCCGCCGGATACGGGCTGCGCGGAGGCAGCTTGCGCGCCAGGCGGAGCTTATCCAGCAGCACCACCAGAGCGTAGTGTACCGCGGGACGTTGCGTGACCACGATTTGCTTTCCGTCGATGCTGTAGCCCACCCCTTCGGCGTCGGCCCAAGAATCCGGCTCGATGACCTTCGTCAGCAGTTCGGCCAGTTCCAGCACCTGTTCTTCGCTCGCACAAAGATCGGTGACGTCGTGCTGGATGGTTTTGGGTTTGCCTTGCACGCTGGCGACCGGCATGACGACGATCTGGTTCTCGCGCGTCACGAAGGCCAGGTTGCGAGGCCCGAGTGCCTGCGCTAGCATCTGGGCAATCGTCGTTTTCTGGAGGCTAATCTTCAGCGGCGTTTCTGGCGAGCACTTGATGGCCGGCAGCGCGGTTGTGTCGAGCGTGATCGGCACGAGCGTCAGGTCGGTGACGAAATTCAAGAAATCGGCCAGCGCGACATCGGACATTTCGATCCCCGCGAGCGGATCATCCAACCGCCGCGCTACGTCGATGTTGCGCGGCGACGGGCGGGGGAGCGATTCTTCGACATACGGTTCCGCAGCGTTTGCGGCGCCATCGTCTTCGCTCGAGGCTTCCGGAATCCGCGGCCCGTCGCCTGTCGGTTGCGTTTCGTAAGGCTGGGCTTCGATCAGCGAGCCAAATTGCTCGAGCGTCTTCTCGACGCTGAAGTTGTTGAGCGGCTTGGGACTGCTATCGACTGGATCCGCCGCGAGTTCTGGCGGCGTGTTGTTCGCCGCCGGCGCTTGAGGCGCGACAGGCGGATCGCTGGGCATAGGCTGCGGTGTTGGCTCAGCGGCCGGCGGTTCAGGGGACGGAATCTCTTCCGGAATCGGCGGCGCTGGTTCAGGTTCCACGACCGGCGAGGGATCGGCATTCTCGCGCGGTGGATCAGCGACTTCATCAATCGGCGCTTGGTTCGAATCGTTCGCTTGCACGACAACGGCGTCTTCCACTCGCGGGCCGGACAGCGCGCTCACCGCATACACCGCAGCCGAGATTAACACCACGACCCCTGTCGTCGCCACGCCTCCTAGCAGCACCCACTGCTTGATGCGCTGCGTCGCTGGCGAAGTCCAATCGGTGTTGGGGGGAAGCGTTTCGCCCAGCGGCGCGGCCGCTATCACCTCCGTCGCCGGCGCGGGGGCCGATGTCGGCGGCGCCGCGGATGCGGTGGATGCCGCAGATGCTGCTGCCGGAGGCGCCGTCACCGCCGGGGGCGGCGCTGGTTGGGATGGCTCGGAAAGTAGCGCCGCGGCATCTTCAAAGTTGCTGGCTGCGATCGTGGAGGTCGTCGCCGCGGCAATTGTCGGCGGATGGGTTGTGTTAGAGGTGGAAGTCGAGTCGGGGAGCGGCGCTACGGATTGCGATTCGTCCTCGCCCCGATCTACCCAACCAGGCGGCGGTTGCACGAGCACCATCCCCTGGCACTTCGGACACGCCAAAATCTGACCAATCGCACCGCGGTCGCGCACCTTCAGCCGGCTTTGACAGGTGGTGCAAATTACCGAGAAGAGTTCCACAATCAGTTCCTAGCCGAACGTTGTCCCCGAGACTTGCCCCCGAGAATTCCTTCCGCTCCCCGCGCTGGCCACGCAGTCACGACGCGATCACCATGCGATCACCATGCTCCATCTTGCTTCAAACCCACTCCCTATTTTGGCATAAAGACTGGCGGCAGGGTGTACTTCTTGGTTTCCGCCGCTTTACGTGTTGTAACCAGCACAACCTGTTGGTCCGCCTGGTCAGGATCGGGTCCGACGACCCAAATCAGCTTTTGTTTGAGGTCGTCCGGCCCGGTCGCCGAAGGATCGGGATTCGCTTTGCGGACCAGTCCGGTCAGGATATCCGCGACCGGCTGATCCTTCATTTCGAAATTGGTGATCTTCTGATTCCGCGTGATGCCTTCGATCTCCAGATCCTTGCCGAGAATCTTGATTTTGAACTCAAACGGCAACCCGAGGACATCCCCGTTGACCTGGTCCTGGAAACTCAGCAGCGTGAGATTCATGTCGTTGGCGATTTCGCCAAAGGAGACTTTGTACTTCAACAACTCGTCGAGGTTCTTGGGAACGGCAGGCTTCGTGGGGCCACCTGCGGCGACTGTCGCCCCCGGCGTGCTCACCAGCGCGAGTTCGCCTCCAAAAATCAGGTTATGCGCGGCGGCGCCCGGAGCGATCATGTTGACCACCGCCACCTCCCCTTCCAGGCCCACGCGCGTGTTGCCATGCAGGTAACGAACCATGCCGGGGTAGCGGAACGCAATCGCGCGCCAATACTCCGGCGGGTTCAGCGAAACGATATAGCGCTCAATCTGGCTTGGGATTTGTTCGATGCGATCCTTGAGTGCCTGCGGCAGCGCGCTGCGGTGTTCTAAATCCGCAATCATGCTGATCTCCGCATAGAATTGCTGGTCAAACTGCATGCTAAGCATGATCGCCTTCACATCGTCGCCAATGAACCACTCGAGCGGAGCGCGGGCGCGCTGAAAGTCGCCAGCGAACAGCGGCAGACCATCGCCAAACAAATAGCCTGGCCGCAGCAAGACCGTGAAATCGCGATCCGCGTCGGAGACCATTCGCAACTGGTTGACTTCGCGCCCCAAGACCGGCGGCGCGCCTTTGAGCTTCGCGGTTTCCTCAATGATCTTGGGCGTTCCCATCACAAACAGCTTGCCGCCGGCAGACTCAGGCGCGAGAAACGCCTTCGCGCCGCTGTCGTAGTACGTCACGCCGTCGGCCGTCTTTGCAGCCGGATTTCCCCAGCGGGCTAAGAGGTCCGTCGTCGGGACCGGCGTCTTCAGCGTGACGCGATACGAAGGAATCGGCGGCTGGCCCGCGGCGGTCGCAGGATGCAGGCCAATGATGAGTTGTTCGACATTGTTCAGCGGCACGCCGGCTTCTTTTTCCCACCGGGCGCGGGCGGCTTGGAATCCCGGCCCCAGCGCTGTGAGCACTTTCGCGCCAGCTGGTGACGCGAGGATGTCCGCCGGGCGGGCGGCGAGCAAGATGTTCGCATCAAACGGCACCCAGTCGAGCTCCAGAGGCCGTCCGCTGGTCGGCGAAGCCCATAAGAGTTTGCCGTCGTCCGGTTGCACCTGGAACTTTGGCGCTTCGACTGCGACCGCTGGCGGCGCTGGATCGGTATTGCCGCCGCGGTTGTTCACATCTGTCGTGGGGATCGGGTTCGAGGCTCCCTGCGCTGGCTGGCCGTTAACTGGTTGGCCCTTGACTGGCTTGTTGCCAGGCGTTGTTTCGGGAACTTCCGTCGCGCGCACCGGCGTCGTCTCCGGATCCTTCTTCGCGAGTTCTGAATCATCGTCTGTGCCGCCGCCGCTATTCATCAAAATAGCCAACACGATAAGCCCCAGTACCGCCGCGCCGCCGGCGATGCTCCAGGTCATGACCGCTTGTTTCTTCGAGGGCCGGGCGGTCAGCCGCGCGCCGGCCGAGGCGCCAGACGCATCGACCTGGGGACCGTCCAAAACGACTGTCCCCGCCGCGGCTTTACCTGTGATGGGCTTGCTGCTCGCCGCTCCCAAGCGAATGTCCACTTTCGGCAATTCGGCCGCCGGTGGACTGGCCGCCTTCACACTGGCGGCGCTGAGCACTTTTTGTTTCTGCTTGATCCAGGCGTCATACGCTGCGAGCGTCGGCGGCGGAGTGATGGCGGGAATGTGTTGCCGCGACGGATCGACAAACGACGCGAGTTGCTCCGCGCAAATGCCTGCCTGTTGGTAGCGCACGGTGGAATTTTTGGCCATCATGAACGCGACGATCTGCGCCAGCGGATGCGGTACGCCGAACGGTTCGAGCGGCTGAATGCCTTGCGCGGCATGCCGCGCCATTTTTTCATGGGGGGAGCCGCCCACAAACGGTGGTTGTCCGGACAGCAATTGATAGAAGGTGCAGCCTAGCGCGTAGATGTCCGTCAGCACGTCCGGCGACTTGTTCGGTTGGATAAACTCCGGCGCGAGATAATCGGCCTGCTGCGCCGCCGGGGCATTGAGATCAAGCTGGGCAACGTTGATCGGTTCGAGCTTTTGCGCCGGATCGACCAAGAGCTTCACGTTGCCGCTAGGCTCGAGTAGCAAGTGTTGAGGACGCATGCTGCCGTGAATCAAACCCTGTTTGTGCATCGCCGCCAACGCGAACGCGGCCAAACGCATCACGCGCGAGGCTTCCGGCGGCGGCAGGCGTCCTTCGCGCGCCACCAGGTCTTCCAGCGTTTCGCCCCGCACGTCTTCGCTGGCAATGAATTTGAACGCGTTCAAATCGACCGGTTCATACACGCGCTGCACGAGCGGGTAAGCCACGCTGGCGTGTCTCACCACGCGCGCCGCGACCGCCGCCCATTCTTGCTTGTCCTTGAGCACGCTCCCGCCGAGAAACTTGAGCAATACGGGATGGCCGGTCGGGGCGTGAATCGCGCGGAACTGACCGGCCAACGGGCCCCCCTCGACCCGGTCGTAGACCCGATAATCGCCGTAATAGAACGGTCCCGCTCGTCCCGCCAAGAGCACCGTGGATTGATAACGGCTGAGCGCGTTTCGCGAAACCAGCCACTCGGCGAGCGTCCTGGCGTTGCTCTGATTGGCCGCCCCCTTCACGTGCCCAAAATCTGCACCGAGCTTGCCGCATTGCTCGGCCGTGAGCAGCCGGCTCTCAATCACTAGCTTCCAAAACTCAGGGATCGCCACAGACATATTTGCTTAGAATCCACGCAGGCCGGCTTGCCGAACCGGGCCAGAAGAGGGAAGTCGACGCCTTTGGTAGCCGCGCTGACCAATTCGCGCACGACCACGCGGACTCCGCCCGGCAGGTGGAGCCCTACGACTATTATCTAATGTACCGCGCCAGAGGCGAGCCCTGCAAAGGATTTGAAGCCGATAGGCCGATAATGCGGAGGATGCGAATTGTTCCCCGCCGCCAGTCGCCTCCGCGCCTCTCCCCGCCGGGAAGAGGCCGAAACATGTTATAAACCGTTGACGTCTGTTCCGTGTGACCTGAAAACCTCCTTGTTCCACACCCCTCGCCCCCACCCTGGAGACTCCGCATGAAGGCGTTCGAAGCGGTGCAACTGTATTTCGATCATGCGGCCGATGAACTGCAGCTCCCGGAGAACATGCGCACGCTGCTCGTTACCCCCAAGCGCGAAGTGCAGGTGCAAATCGCCATCGAGCGCGACTCAGGCGACGTGGCGACGTTCATCGGCTACCGCGTACAGCACGACGACTCTCGCGGCCCCATGAAGGGGGGCCTGCGGTATCATCCAGATGTCGACTTGGACGAAGTCCGCGCGCTGGCGTCGCTGATGACCTGGAAGACGGCCTTGGTGAACCTTCCCTACGGCGGCGCGAAGGGGGGCATCGCCGTTAGCCCGCGCGACTTGAGCATCAAGGAGTTGGAAAAGATCACCCGGGCGTTCGTCGATCAGATTCACGACGTCATCGGTCCCGATCGCGACATCCCCGCCCCGGACATGGGAACGGATCACGTCGTCATGGCCTGGATTCGTAACCAATACGAAAAATACCACGGCTTCTCACCGGCCGTCGTCACCGGCAAACCGGTGGAACTCTATGGCGCGGAAGGGCGCGAGGAAGCGACCGGCCGCGGCGTCGGCATCTTGGCCAACAAGCTGCTCAAGCGACTCGGCCGCAAGCCGCCGGAGACGCGCGTCGCCATTCAAGGGTTTGGCAACGTCGGCTCGCACGCGGCCAAGTTCATGGCGGAGTCGGAATTAAAAGTCGTGGCGATCAGCGACATCAGCGGCGCGTATTACAAGGCCAACGGCCTCAACATCCCCCACGCACTGCGCTACATCTTAGCGAACAAGCACAGCCTGGCCGGGTACTCGGAAGCGGAACGGATCAGCAACCTGGAACTCTTGGAACTCGATGTCGATCTCCTCGTCCCCGCGGCGCTCGGCGGTGTGATCACCGCCGAAAACGCTGCGAGCATCAAAGCGCCGATCATCATTGAAGCCGCCAATCAACCGACCCAACCCGCCGCCGACGCCATCCTCGACGAGCGCGGCACGATCATCGTCCCCGACATCCTCGCCAACGCAGGCGGCGTCACCGTGAGCTATTTCGAGTGGGTGCAAAACCTGCAGTACTACAAATGGAACCTTAACCGCGTCCGGCAAGAACTCGACTACACGCTTTCCAACGCGTTCGAAAACGTCTGGCAAGTGGCTCAAGAGCGCAAGTGCACCCTGCGCACCGCCGCCTACACCATCGCCATCGAACGGGTCTTCCGCGCAACGCTGCTCAACGGGATTTCGTAATCAGGCCAAACCAAACGCCTTTTCCATTTGCTTGCGCACGGTCGTCAGCCGCTCCAAGCCGCCGCCGCCGACTTCAGCGGTGGTCCAGCCGGTGAAGCCGATATCGGCCAGGCCCTTTTGCACTTCTTCCCAGGGGAGGTCGTCGTCTTCGGATGTGATGTCGACGAACTTGTTCTTTGCGCGGCTAAAGCCTTTGACGTCGAGCTTGACGGCACGGCGGCCGAAAGCGTTGAGCCACACGCGGGGCTGGCCGTACTTCCAGTGATTGCCGAGGTCGTAGTACATGCCGACCCACGGGCTATTGAAACTATCGACGAATTTGATGAATCGCTCCGGCGTTTGTTCCGGCGGGGCGTCGTGGTCGTAGTGCATCTTGTTCCAGACATTCTCGAACAAGATCATCTGCCCAAGCGACGCGGCCAGCGGCAACATTTTTTGAATCTCAAGCCGTGCCCGCTCGTCGATCTCGTCCGCCGGGCCGTCGTTGCCGCTGCCAATCACGATCAAGACGCCGCTGCCGCCGGCGGCATGCGAGACGCGAATGCAGTGTTCGATGTTCGCCCGCCCCTGCGCCCGTTCCTCTTCCTTGGGGCTGGTCAGTCGCTGGCTCCAATGGGCATGGTTGATGGCGTTGTGAACGAACACGCCTGACTCCTGCACCGCCGCGCGGGCCTCTTCCGGCGAGTGGCCACCGGCCTCATCGAAATCGACGCCGTCAAAGCCTGCTTCGCCAGCCAGCTTGAGCCGCTCGGCGAGCGTTAAGTCCTTCCCCCCTTCCTTCTTCGTGATCATTCCCAACTTGCACGACAGCCAAATCCGCTTCCCGTTTCCCTCCGGCGGACGCACAATCGTTTGCGGCTGTTCATCGGCAGCTTGGGCGACAGAGGTTCCCGCAGCCACCGCGGTCGCAGCCACGGCGCTAGCGGTCAGGAAGGAACGACGAGGAAGCTGGGTCATGGCAAAAGGCTCCAAGTGGGGTGGGAAGGATTGGCTGGAGGATTCCATGATAGCAGGTGTCCGCGCCAGAATCTTCATCCCCGCCCTCTGCACAGCAGCGGCGGTTGGCAGACCCCGCGAATGCGTTCACCACCGGTGAGCCCGATGAGGTCGTGAGGGAGAAGGGGCGTCGCCGGTTTAGCTCGCCGACTCGCTCACCAGCCGCCAAGGCGGATGGAGTCCAGAAGCGCGTTCGGGGCCAGCCACAAACGCCACGGACAGCTTCGAGCGCGGCGATTGAGGCTTGCTTGCAGGGCAGCTTTTCTTCAAGTTTTCATTCTCCCTGTGACGATAAGATCAGCGCCGCGGTTGCGCGCTTGCTGGCGGGTTGCGCGCATGTGCGTTTAACCCCAGGTGAGGTCATGCTGCGAGCGATGGCGGGAATGATGTTGATCGGCGCTGTTCCGCTGCTTGCGGCTGCGCAGCAACCATTTCCCGCAGCCCCCGCGCCGGCCCCGATTGCCGCGACTCCCGCGGCCGATCCCGCTCCCGTCGCGACGGCGGACACTCCCGTTGCCGGCGGTTCTGTTCCTGTTGCCGCGGACCCATCGGTCCTGACGACGCGGCAATCCAGTTTCACCATTCCGTTCTCGGTGGACCCGCGCAGCGGGGCGACGGAAGTGCAACTCTTCGTTTCGACGGATCGCGGCGCCTCATGGCGACTCGACGCGCGTCAACGTCCGGAGGATGGCCAGTTCCTGTTTCGCGCCGCGCAAGACGGTGAGTTCTGGTTCGCATCGCATACGGTGACGCCCCGCGCGGCGCAGGCGCCGGCGCGGTTTGCGCCGGAACTGCGCGTTCGCGTGGATACCACTTCGCCGCAAGTCGAACTCGAGGCGCGCGTCGGTTCGTCTGGTGAAATCATCGCCCGGTGGCAAGCCGTTGATGCCGACCTGGTTGTCGAAAGCGTCAAGCTCGAATATCAACCTTCCGGCGAACATGCGTGGCAACCGGTTGTGCTCGATCCGGCCAAGACCGTTCACGAAGTTGGCAAGGCCAGCGGCGAAGCCGTGTGGTTCGCCCGTACGCAGCAGCGCGGCATCAGCCTGCGAATTGTCGCCCGCGACGCCGCCGGCAACTCGGCGATTGTCAATCGGGGCGTGTATTTGCCGAACATCGCCCAGCGCTCGCCGCCGCCAGCGAGCGCCGCTCCCAGCGCGCAACCGGCCCCAGGCGTCGTCGCGGCCCAACGCACGCCTGCCCCGTTGAACGTCGATCCGTTTCGTAGCGACGACCTGCGCATCACCGATAAACCCGTCCAGCGTTGGACTTCCGAAACACCCCCAGCGTCAACAGACGATCCCGCGCGACTCGCCGCCAGCGCGCCGCCGGACAAACCCTTGCCTGCGTATGCCGCGGTGAGCGTGCCGGTAGCGTCCGCTGTCGCGAACCGCGCGGATGCCGACGCCCCGCAAGATCCGTTCGCCCGCCGCAATGAAGAGCGAAGACAACAAGGCGTGGACTCGACCGGGCAAACACCTTCCGGTGAGATGCCGTCGAATGTTCCCGCGCCGACGCCTGAGCGCGACGATCTGCCCGCTGGCGAGCAACCAAGTTTCACCAACAAGCTGCAATTCAAGCTCGATTACGATAGCGACGACGTGCCGCTGGAACAGATCGCCGCGGTGGAATTGTGGGGCACCCACGATGGCGGGCGCACCTGGTTGAAGTGGGGCGAAGACGCTGACAAACAGAGTCCGTTTGAAGTCGAAGTCGAGCACGAAGGCG
The DNA here is from genome assembly GCA_963205385.1 of Planctomycetota bacterium. GTDB lineage: Bacteria > Planctomycetota > Planctomycetia > Pirellulales > Pirellulaceae > JAEZGD01. The sequence goes on from CAUJKE010000336.1 coordinate 20,330, forward strand.
TGTTCGGTTATCGCATTGTCGTCGTGCACAAAAACGGCATGGCCAGCCACGCGCCCCGCGCCGGCGACGCGGCCGATATTTGGGTCGGCGTCGATACGGCTCGCCCGGAAGTCAAGCTTCGCAGCGTCGCGTTTGGCAAAGGGCATCAGGCCGGGCATCTCATCATCCACTGGGATGCGACCGACCAATGGCTGACGCCGCGCCCGATCACGCTGCTGTATGCCATCGAGCCGCAAGGCCCCTGGAGCACCGTCGCCGCGGGACTCGCCAACAGCGGCGAATACCTCTGGCGCGTCGAACCCAGCGTTCCCCGCCGCATCTATCTCAAAGTCGAAGCCCGCGACCTGGCCGGCAACTTGACGGAAGATCAACTGCCGAGCCCCGTGGAGTTGGAAGGACTCGTGTCGCGAGGGCGGATTCGAGCGGTGATTGAGTAGGCGAGCAACCCAAATATCGAATTTTGAAGATCTTCACGACGCACGCACCACCGCCTCCACCACTCCGCGCATCGTAAAGTCCCGCGCTTCCGCCGCCGGTTCATAACCTAGTTCCCGCAACACGCCGCTCGTAATCGGGCTGATGCTGACAAGCTTCGTCCGCTGCAAATCGGGGCCGAAGAGGTTGGCCAACGAGCGCGCGATGGCGGAACTCGTGACGGTCATCCAATCAAGTTCGCCGGCCTGTAACAGTTCACCAACGCGGGCATCCGGTTCGGTAACATCGCGGCTCTCATAGACGACAATTTGCTGAACGTCACCGCCGGCCTTGAGCAGTTCGTGGCTCAAGACTTCTCGCCCGCGACTGGCGCGGACAAGCAGAAAACGTTGCCCCTGCGCCGCCGGCGCGAGGCTGGCCGCGAGTGCTTCCGCTCGATACTCGTGCGGGACGATGTCCGCGTTGAGATGAAAGCGGGCCAGCGCTTCTTGTGTTCCGGGACCGATCACGGCGATTTTGCAGTTGCCGAGCGCGCGTGCGTCGTGCCCCTGGTCGAATAAACGCTGCATGAAATGCGTAACGCCGTTGGCGCTGGAAAACACAATCCAGTGAAAATCGCCGAGTCGCCCCAGGGCTTCATCCACCGGCCGCCAATCCGCCGGCTCACTGATCGCGATCGCCGGTTGCTCGTAAACTTCCGCGCCGCACTCTTCCAGTAAAACGCGCAGTTCCTCGGCTTGATGAGCGGCCCGTGTTACGGCAATTTTCTGGCCAAACAGTGGCCGCTGATCGAACCATGACCAGTCCGCATCCAGCCTGGCGACATCCCCCACGACGACGATGACCGGTGGGCGAAGTTTGCTTGCAGGCGTTAACTCGTTCGCCGTGTGGCCAAGTGTGGAATGCACCACGACTTGATCCGGTAAGCTGCACCGGCGAATGATCGCGACCGGCGTCTCTGATGATTTGCCGGCCGCGAGGAGTCCGCTCGTCCAGGCCTGGACGCGGGTGACTCCCATATAAAAGACGAGCGTGCCTGGGAAGCGCGCAAGGGCGTCGTAGTCGAGTGCGGACTCGGACTTGCCGTCATTCTCGTGACCGGTGACCAGCGCGACGGCCGAGGCCAGGTCGCGATGGGTGATCGGGACACCGGCGTAGCTGCTAGCCGCCAGTGCCGCCGTAATTCCGGGAACGATTTCAAACGCGATATGCTGCGCCCGGAGCGCTTCGAGCTCTTCACCCAACCGTCCAAACACGGCCGGGTCGCCCCCCTTGAGCCGCACGACTCGCTTGCCGGCCTGGGCATCGGCGACCATGCGGGCATTGATTTCGGCCTGCTTCCAAATCTTGGTATGGCCATGCGCCCCCAGCGAAACCAGTTCCGCCCCCGGCCGCGCATGCCGCAAGAGCCGAGCATTCGCCAGATAGTCGTACAACACGACATCCGCCTGAGCCAGGCATTGCACGCCGCGGAGCGTGATCAGCCCGGGGTCGCCGGGCCCTGCGCCTACGAGAAACACCTTGCCGGTCGCCGCCGAATTCGTCATGCCCGCCCCTCTCGATTTCATTCCCTTCGCGCGGTGGTAATTCCACTCCATTGAGGGCAATTATTAGCCTCTTTGCGCATGCGCGAATCAACGCAAACCACGAAAGAAAAACGCCTTATGACATTTGGACCCCATGCAGATGGTAGCCGATATTAACGCCGCGTGGCCAGCGGTAGCCGGCGAATCGCAGGCGACCCGTGCTCCCCACCTTTGGAGCAAATTATTAGCGGTGTTGACGCAGGGTGAATATATGTAACTTCTTAATTAACAATGACTTATAGAATATCGTTCGCAGGCCGTGAACGCGAGTTATTAGCGACCGATTAACCCATTAGGGTTATTAACGGATATATCATACATGTATGATGTGAATGTTCCGCTGTCATCCTTTTGCCAAGGTCACGTTGCCCGACAAAACCGCTTGGCATCACGCGGCAAACGGCTATCTTACCCATAACAACAATCTTTTATCACATCTTGGATAATCTGGTTTAGCGTGGAAACCCAGGCGCAGTACCACGGCTAAAGCCGCGCGGCGAGAAGGGGCGTGAACGCCCCTGAAATGCAGGATCGCGTGGGATCGGTCGTACCCGTGCTCAAGCACGGGCCTAAGACCGCTTCGCGGAGAAGGAGCGTAAACGCCCCTGGGCAGTCGCGGTCGCGATGCTTGCGCGCGGCGCTAATAATCGTCCTCACTGGAGGGATGGTGTAAGTTTCGCCCCTGGCGAATCGCAGCCGCGACGATTGCGCAGAGGGGTTAATAATTGCCGTCATTGGTGGGGGGATGCTG
>CAUJKE010000337.1 GCA_963205385.1 Planctomycetota bacterium
GACCACACTCGCGGCCGCCTGACTATGCACGCGAATCTGTTCGTGCAACTGCTGACGATCGCCGCCGGCCTTCACCGCCGCCATGAGAATGTTCTCCGTCGCCATGAACGGCAGCTCCTCGCGGAGATTCTTGGCGATCACCTGGGGATATACGGCCAGCCCCGAGGCGATGTTCTGGTAGATCAGCAGCACCGCGTCGATGCCGAGAAACGCTTGCGGAATCACCAGGCGGCGATTGGCGGAATCGTCCAGCGTTCGCTCCATCCATTGCGTCGCCAGCGTTTGGGCGGCGCTTGCTTGCAGGCTCATCACGAACCTCGCGAGGCCGCAAATCCGCTCACTGCGCATCGGATTCCGCTTGTATGCCATCGCCGAGGAGCCAATCTGCTCCTGCTCGAACGGCTCTTCCAATTCCTTGCGGCTGGCGAGAATTCGCAGATCCGTGGCCCCTTTGTGGGCGCTCTGCGCGATGCCGGAGAGGACATCGAGCACTTGCGAATCAATCTTCCGCGAATACGTCTGTCCGGTGACCGCATAAGTTGACTCAAAGCCCATTTTGAGGGCGACGCGCCGTTCCAACTCGCGCACCTTGGAGTGATCGCCGGCAAACAGCTCCAGGAAGCTCGCCTGCGTGCCGGTGGTTCCCTTGGTGCTGCGCGCTTTGAGTGCTGCCAGGCGATGTTCGACTTCCTCCAAATCGAGCGCCAAGTCATACGCCCAGAGGCACGCTCGCTTGCCCACGGTCGTAGGCTGGGCCGGTTGTAAGTGCGTGAAGCCCAAACACGGCAGATCGCGGTATTGGGCCGCGAACTTGCCGAGATGATCGAGCACCGCGGCGAGCCTTGTGGCGATGAGTTCGAGGCCGTCGCGAATGAGCAACAAGTCGGTATTATCCGTGACGTAGCAACTCGTCGCCCCCAGGTGGATGATCGGCCGCGCCGCCGGGCAGACGTCTCCAAACGTATGCACGTGCGCCATCACGTCGTGCCGCAGGCGCTTCTCATGCGCGGCCGCCGCCTGGAAGTCGATATCGTCGAGATGCGCCCGCATCTCCGCGAGTTGCGCGTCGCTGATCGCGAGCCCCAGTTCCTGCTCCGCTTCGGCTAGCATCACCCACAGTCGCCGCCAGGTGCTGAACTTTCGCTGCGCGCTCCACAGTTGGGCCATCTCCTGCGAAGCATAGCGGCTGATGAGCGGGTTATCGTAGCGGTCGTGCGAAGTCATGGCGCTGGCAAGTTCGAGGTGAAAGAGCGGAAAACCGGCATTGTAACCCGTGGCCCCAAACCGCGGCAGGGTGCGGCGACAGGGAGCAAGCGCGCTCCCCCTGTGCCTTCCGTGGAACTTTGCGGATGGACAAGTGCCGCGCCATCCACGAAAATCAGACTCCAGCACTTCTGTCCCACCGCCACTTCATCTAACCTTACCGAGTACCAACCCATGCTCAAGCTGCTCACTTATGCCAGCACCCTGTCGCTGCTAGTCCTCTTCACGCCGGTCGCCTCCCTTCGCGCCGCGGAACCCGAAGAAGGTTTCACTCCCATCTTCGATGGCAAGTCGCTTCAGGGCTGGGAAGGGAATGAGAAGATGTTTCGCGTCGAGGACGGCGCGATTGTGGCGGGGACGCTGAAGGAGAATATCCCGCATAACGAGTTTCTCTGCACGGAGCAGGAGTATGAGAACTTCGAACTCCGCCTTGAGGTTAAACTCGTCCCCGCAAGCGGCAACGCGGGGATTCAATTTCGCACCAAACGGATTCCCAACCACCACGAAGTCAGCGGCTACCAGGCGGACATGGGGGCAGGTTGGTGGGGCAAGCTGTACGACGAGTCGCGCCGCAACAAAGTCCTCGCCGGCAATGTCGACCTGGGGGACAAGCTGAAGAAAGAAGACTGGAACGACTACGTGATCCGCGCCGAGGGGAAGCACATTCAACTCTGGGTCAACGGCGTGCAAACCGTCGACTATACCGAGCAGGATGACGGGATCGCCACCAAGGGCATTATCGCCGTGCAAATTCACGGCGGCGGCCCCGCGCAGGCCAGTTACCGCAACATCCGCATTCGGGAATTAAAGTAGACTACGCGGAGAGATGGAGTCCGCGGAGGGAATCAAGGGGCAGCCGCGGCTTAGCTCACCAACTCATTCACCATCCGGGCGAGCCGGATGGGGTCTTGTTGCCATCGCAGTTATCAATAACAGCAATCGCGCCGTAGTATCTGTACGGTCTCGTCTCGTTTGGAAAGAGCTGATTCCATGAATGCCATTGATCGCCGCCACTTTCTTACGGGCACGCTCATCGCCGCTGGCGGCGGGATGCTGGCGCCGAGTTTGGCGAGCCGCGCGGCCTGTGCTGCGGAATCCGGCTCCGACGATGCTCGCCGGCGCGCGTTTCGCTTCGCCCACTTCGGCGATACACATGTAGGCGGCGGGGCGACGATGCCGTTTTGCGCCAGCGACGACGGCTATCCGAAAGCGTTGAAGGATGTCCACGCGCTTGAGGACGCGCCGGAGTTTATCCTGCATACCGGCGACATCATCACCGATGCGTTTTGGGCGACCGAAGAAAGCGCTCGCGCGCAGTGGGACGTATATCGCAAAATCATGCAGGAGCATTGTCGGCTTCCGGTGCGCTACACGCTGGGGAATCACGACGTGAATTTTGGCTGGGGCCTTGGCGCTGAGGGGACTCCCTTCCCCGGCAAGAAGCTGGCGCTGGAACAAATCGGACTTCCCTCGCCGTACTACAGCTTTAACCACGGCGGCTGGCACTTCGTCGTGCTCGATAATACGCAGCCCGGCGGTTGGAACGGGTTTCAAAATCTTCTGGATGACGCACAATTCGCCTGGCTAGAGAAGGATCTCGCGGCGACCGATTCAGCCACGCCGATCCTCATCGTCACGCATGCGCCGATCCTCACGGTCGCTTGCTTTTTCGAACCGCTGGCCAAGACGCATCCCGATGGATTGGTTATCAGCAACGACTGTGTGCATCAGGACGTGGTGAAGATCCACAATCTGTTCCGTCGCCACACCAACGTCAAGCTGTGCCTCAGCGGGCATTACCACCAGGTCGATCACGTGCAGTATTTAGGCGTGCATCACATTTGCGGCGGCGCCGTGTGTGCCGACTACTGGCGTCGCCCACTCACGTATCGCCCTGAATTCGAAGCTGGTTATGGCCTGGTCGATCTGTTTTCCGACGGCGCGTTCGAATATCGTTTTGTCGATTATGGGCTGGTGGGCTATCAGGACGATCCCCAGCGAAAGCATTATGCCTGGGGCGAGGTGTAAGCCGCCGTGGTTCCGAATCCTGCTGGATGTTTGTCTCTGGCGCGGCGGCGCCCGAAGGTGCGGTCACACCCGGTCAAGGACCGGGGAATATCGACCGGCCCCGCAAATTTGCTCGCCTACCGCTTGCGCTGGGTGCTGTTACTTGTCGGTGAGAACGAAGTTGAACTCGTTCTTCGCGGCGCCGACGGTTTCTTGTAGCGGGGATTCCTTGGGATTACCGTAGCGCGCCGGCAACACGCTTTTAGCGCCGGCGCCATACGGATTGTTGGGATCCTTGGAAGGAATGGTCTCCATCTTGACGACGGTCACGTGATGGACGCCGGCGAGGGCGCCATCGCCGGGCTTGAACGTCGTCAGCGTGAACTTGCCTTCCGCATCGGTCGTGCCCTCGGCGGCGCGACCTGCGTCGGACGTGAACATGACCTGCGCACCAACGACAGGCTGCCCATGATACGTGACGGTTCCAGTAACGGGATGAGTCACAGGGCCGCCGCCGCCGCAACCGAGGCAGGCTACGCTGAGCAAACCCCACGCCAGAGCTGATCGTAAGTCAAATCGCAAGTGCATCAAAAAGCTCCGATGGGAATGCCGTCTCGGCGATCGCCGAGTTTCTGATAAGTGGTGTAATCGATATTCTGCGAGAGAAAATGCACCGAGCCATCGCACAGGACAAACTGCGCGCCGCCGGAGTGTTGGGACTTGAAGCCCATATCGCAGCTCCAAGCATTTGGGGCGGCGCACGAAGCGTTGTAGCCCGGCTCGCCTTCGCAATTCTGGTAATTGATGGGACAGGTCGTGGCGAACCACAACGAATTGATGTGCATCCAACCATCGCGGGCGTGCCAACTGCACTTGGGCCGAATTTCGCCAATGGCAATGGTATTGCTGGTGCCGTCGCGAATATCCTGGATCGCCGCGCCCCAGGCGATATGGCTAAACACGCCAGAGATTTGCGTGCCGGTGGTGTCGTGGCCATGATACGAAAGGCCGTTGCCAAACTGATTCCCGCCAAAAGGACAAGCGCCAAAGGCCTGATTGCCCATGCTAGCGCCATAGTTGCTGGTGGCCCACTTTTGCCCCTTCGTGCTATTGGGAGAGGAATGATATAGCGGGTTGCCGTCCAAGTATTTTTTTTCGTCCGAAGGGCAAAGCAATGCAGCCAGCCAAACCTCGTGCACTTTCTGCCCACCAGGCATCACGCTGTTGTAGGCCGTATCGGTGGTGAAGTCGCAAGCATCGTGGATCGTTTGCTGCTCGAAGAACGGCAACAAACCGATCAGAAAGCTGCCGTGGTGATCGTTCGTAATCTGGCTCCATTGCTGGTCCGATTGCGAAGCACCGAGCGGAAAGCGGTTGTACACACCGTGATAGCTGTGGAGCGCTATGCCGAGTTGTTTGAGGTTGTTGCTGCATTGCATCCTGCGCGCCGCTTCGCGCGCGGACTGTACTGCCGGCAAGAGCAGCGCGACCAGAATGCCAATGATGGCGATCACCACCAGCAATTCCACCAGCGTAAACGCCTGTCGCTCGCGCGCTGCGCCACTTCTCTCTGAAACATTAATCATGCAAGCACATCCTGAATAACGTGACCGTGAACGTCGGTCAGCCGACGCTCGAGGCCATTGTGATAAAATGTCAACCGCTCGTGATTCAAACCGAGCAAATGTAAAATGGTGGCGTGGAAGTCATAAGTGGTTGCGACATTCTCCGTCGCCTTGAATCCAAAGTCATCGGTCGCGCCATAGCTAAACGGCGCCTTGACGCCAGCCCCCGCCAGCCAGCAAGTGAAACCATGCGGGTTGTGGTCCCGTCCACTGGCTCCCTTTTGGAATGTCGGCATGCGGCCGAATTCGGTACACCAGACCACGAGGGTGTCTTCCAGCAGGCCGCGTTGTTTCAAATCGGCCAAGAGGGCGGCCGCCGGTTGATCGAGTGTGGGGCCATGCACGTCGTATTGTGCTTTGAGCGTCTTGTGGCCATCCCAATTGCCAACACCTTCTCCCATGGCGTATGCGCCGTGGAAGAGTTGTACGAAGCGCACGCCTTTTTCGACCAAGCGCCGGGCCAGGATGCAGTTACGCGCGAAGCCGGCCTTGATTTTGTTTTCCGTATCGTTTGCGCCGTACATCTCCAGCGTGTGGGCGGATTCCTGAGAAAGATCGGCGACTTCCGGCACGCTGGTTTGCATCCGCGCGGCTAGTTCGTAGCTCGCAATCCGCGCGGCCAATTCGCTATCGCCGGGGAATTGCTCGCGATGATGCTTGTTGAGCCATTGCAAATAGTCGCGCGTGGCGTTGTCGGTCTTGGCGGCGATCGACGCGGGCGTTTCGAGATAACGAATCTGCTCTTGCGCGTTGAACGGCGTCCCCTGAAAGACCGCAGGCAGAAAGCCGGGTCCCCAATTGTTCCCGCCAGATTGCGGCACGCCACGCGGATCGGCGATGGCGACAAAGGCCGGTAAGTCTTGGTTCTCGCTCCCCAACGCGTACGTCGTCCAAGCGCCCATGCTGGGAAACCCATCCAGCGTGTTGCCGGTTGACATGAAGTTTTCGCCAGGGCCGTGCGTATTGGTTTTGCTCGTCACCGAGTGCAAAAAACAGATGTCGTCCGCCATGGCTCCCAGGCGCGGCAACAGGTCCGACGTCATCTTGCCGCACTCACCGCGCGGTTTGAATGCGTACGGGCTTTTCGTGACATTCCCGTTCTCGCCTTGGAAGGAAATCAACTTTTCATTCCCAGGGAGCGGCTGGCCATCGCGGGCGATGAGTTCGGGCTTGTAGTCCCAAGTATCCAGGTGGCTGCACGCTCCGGTGCAGAAAATCACAATGACATTCTTCGCTTTCGCAGGAAAATGCGGCGCGCGCGGCGCATGGGGATGCGCCGGATCGATCACGGGACGAAGCGGCGTGTGAGCGCCGTCTTGCGCTAATAGTCGATCGTTCGCCAGGAGTTGCGTCAGGGCGATGCTTCCCAAGGCGGTGCCGGCATTGGCCAAGAATGCACGGCGGTCAAGCAGTTCGGCGCCGCAGCGCGAAAGTGAATGAACGGCTCGTTTCATGGCTAATCAACCCTTCCAGGGAGTGTGACGTTTAAGGCAGGAACAAAAACTCGTTGGCATTGAACACGGCGCGGCACAGCGCAGGCATGCCATGCTCGGCGACGAACTTTTCGGCGACGGCAACTTCGTCCGCGTCAGGCGTACGACCAAAGCACAGTTCAAAGATTCGCTGAATCTGGGCGGCGTTGGTGGCCCCCGCTTCGCTCTTGACGCGCGCCGCCAGGCGTTCGGACTGATCAAGAGTGAATTTACTGTTAAAGAGGCTCAGCGCTTGCAAGGCGGTGGTGGAACGCGCGCGTTTGGGGGCGATCTGGCCTCCATCGGGGCAGTCGAACGTGCCAAACACGCCATCTTGCCGCATCCGAACCTTGGTCATGTAGATGGCACGTCGCCACTCTGCGGGGCCAAAATCTTCCTTGGGATCATAGAAGCGGACGTAGTTGCTATTGGGCTTAAACGTGCTCCAGCCAGGACCCCCCATTCGCAAGTCGAGCGCGCCACTGGTGAACAAGATGGAGTCGCGAATGCTCTCCGCTTCCAGGCGGTGCGGAGGATAACGCCACAGCAGGCGGCACTGCGCATCGATTTTCAAGCCTTGTTCTTGAGGCAGATTGGCTTGCTGATAGGTACGCGAAGTGAGGATCAAGCGATGCAAGTCTTTCAGCGACCAGCCATCATCCATGAAGCGTTGGGCGAGCCAGTCGAGCAACTCGGGATGGCTCGGCCGCGCGCCATTGACGCCTAAGTCACTCGGCGTATCGACCAGACCCGTGCCGAAATGATGTTGCCAGACCCGATTCACCATCACCCGCGCCGTGAGTGGATTCGTCGGATCGACCATCCACTTGGCGAGCGCCAGACGGCGTTCCACCTCGGGGGCGTTCATCGCGAGGTTCAGCGAGCTGATCACCGTCAAACTATCGGGAGCGACTTCCTCCCGCGGGAGCATGGGATCGCCACGGTATAAGAGGTGCGTGGTCGGCGGAGTAACGAATCGTCCGGCGTAAACCACCTGCTGGGTTTGCAGCGATTGCAACTGGCTTTGCAGTTGATCGCGCTCCCTAATCAGCGACTTTACGAGCGCCACTTTCTCCGTGGGCAAGCCGAGATAAGGCAAGTGCGGCGCGCTCGCCAGCAAGTCCATGCCGCTGGGCAAACGATCGGCAGAAGTGGCGACCGGCGTATAACGCCCCGGTTCGACTGCGACTTCAATGGTGTACTTGGTAGGCGTGCGATCGGCATACGCTTCGTTGCGATCGCGTCCCCAATCAATTTGATCGATGCTGACCGCGACCGGCAACTCTAGTTCCACCCAGCCGGCGCCGGCGGTGTTGGAAATCCAACTGAAGCTGTTGCCGTATTTGCCGTCATTGATGTGCTGCAACCGGTGCGCCGGATTGCCTTGATAATCGCCTGACGAAGTCAGCGTGGCGTCGAGCGCGACATTCCGCGCTGGCTGCGTCCCTTGCGCGACCGAAAATACTTCAATCTCGTCCAAGCAAGGTTCCGCGCCGCTGCTCGTCGCCAGCGCCGTAAAGCGAATGTACTTCGCACTGATCGGAGGAAAGCGTTCGACGTTGTGACGCGCGTTGACCGGCAGCTTGAGCGGCGGCTGACTCGTTTCCACAAGGGCGTTTGGCGCGACCTCGCCAGGCAGCGATTCCCAGGCCACGATGTCGGCGGTCAGGGCGGCGCCGGTTTTGCCACCGCGCACTAACAAGACGCTGGACGGCTTCCAATCGTAAACGCCGGCCGCGGCGAAACCACTCCACAACGCTTGCGCCGGGAATTTGTCCGCAGATCCATTCGCGAACTGTCGCTGATCGATGGTGGCGATGACTTGCTGGTCATCCTTCGTCGCCAGGTCGCCGTCGCGATCCAGCACGTACTGGGCGTCTTGCGCGTGGGTGTCAAAACCGCAGCCCCACGACAACCACAAACGATAGCGGCCCTGCAACCGCGGCTGATAGGCGATGACATCCTGATCCGCGACATTCGGCCACCAGGTGTATCGGCCGCGACTAACATTGGGGAAGCGATCGAAATCGCCTTGGTCTTGCCGTTGTCCGCGCGCGGCGCCGGCGGGATTCTCGCCATGCCCCGATTCATTGACCAGCCAGCGGACGCCTACGCCTGCTGCACCCTCGGCCGAGACCATTTCATCATCCAGCATCAAGGTGCGCGCCGACGAACTCGGCGGCCGCAGCGCGGTTAACTGTTGTTCGACATCGGCGAGTTTTCTGGCGGCAGCTTGCACCAGTTGTTCCTCGGCAGGAGAACGGGCGCTTTTCACTTGCCGATCGCCATGCTGCACCCCGGCGAAGACGGCTTGTAAGGCGTAATAGTCCTTCTGCAGAATGGGATCGAATTTGTGGTTGTGACAGCGCGCGCAACCGACGGTCAGGCCGAGAAATGTCGTGGCCGTGGTGCTGGTGATATCGGCGAGTTCATCGCTGCGCTGCATCGCGGTGAGCACGGGATCGGGACTCTTGACTTGATCCCATGGGCCGGCTACCAGAAAGCCTGTTGCGGCATCCGCTCCAAGCGCATCGCCAGCGAGTTGCTCCATCACAAAGCGATCGTAAGGCAGGTCGCTATTGAGCGCATTGATGACATAGTCCCGATAATGATAAGCGTTCGGGCGTTCGACGTTGGTCTCAAAGCCATTGGTTTCGGCAAAGCGCACCACATCGAGCCAATGCCTGGCCCAGCGTTCGCCATAGTGCGGGCTAGCGAGGAGATGTTCGATCAATTTGGAATAAGCGTCGGGAGAATCGTCTTGGTGAAACGCGGCGATTTCCTCCGGTGTCGGCGGCAGGCCCACGATGTCCAGATAAATGCGGCGAATGAACGTGGTCCGATCCGCCGGCGCGGAAAGCGTGAGCTTGGATTCCGCTAGTTTCGCGGCGATGAAAGCGTCGATCGGGTTATCGCTCTTCAAATCCGGCGAAACCTCGGGAACCTTGACAGGCTTCAGCGGCTGAAACGACCAGTGATCAGTCGTGAGTCGGAGGGCGCCCTCGACGCCTGCAGGCCAGTCCGCCCCTTGATCGATCCACGCCCGCAGCAGCCCGATTTCGGCCGCCGTCATCCGCGCCCCTTTCGGCGGCATGACGAGATCCTCGTCCACGCCCGAGGCATATCTCACCAAGGGGCTTTCGGCACTCTTGCCAACGATGATCGGCGACTCCCCGAAATCACCCCCTTCGAAGGCGATCTCCTTCTTGTCGAGCCGAAAGCTACTTTCGTGCTTGTCACCGGAATGGCAATCGTAGCAATAACGCACAAACAGCGGCTGAATGTCCTCGGCAAACGAAACCTTCCGTTGCGCGGCGGGAGGCATCTCTACTTCCGCGGCAAACAGCTCCGCGCTTACCAATGCGAACGCGAGTGTGACGCAAAATCGTATTCGAGACGCAATGATCATCTGCATGTCTCGCAAGCTAGAGTAATTCGTGTTGGCCATTATTTCTTGACGGCATTCCTTCGTCGACGCGCTGCAATCTCAACTCCTTATGATACACATTTGAGCAGCTTGGTTTGCGTCAAAGTGGTCCGTTTGTGCGACAGCGAGCCAAACGCGTGGCGAACTCCATCGAGTTCCCAGAACCGAGCGTGAAATCCAAGCACTCCTCCATGTCCACGGCGCACCGTGACTTCCTGCGGCCTTTGCCGCTGACGCACGAGTGGCAGATCACAGAATCGTAATGGATGCGGTAGGCGTCGAGACGCGCGCGGATTGTTCGCCGCTTGCCATGGGCGGTATTTTTTCAGGACGACTGACCTCGTAGCGAAGTCGGTAATGGTTCGCCGGCGGCGCGAAACGCCTCATACATCCGCTGCTTGGAAGTGAACCCCGCCGACAATGCGATCGCTTTGATTGGCAGCGACGTATCCAGCAAGAATCGCTTGGCGCGCTCAATACGTATGCGGCGAATCTCACTCGCGACCGTTCGCCCCAGCACCTCTTGAAACCGGCGCTCGAGAGTTCGCCGCGAAGCGTGCAACATTTGCGCAATCTCACCCACACCCAACGGTTTATGCACGCGCTCGACGATTACCTGCAAGGCGGCGAGCACCAGGGGATCCGACGTGGCGAAAGAATCGGTCGATTGGCGGGCGACAAGTCTTCGCGGCGCAACCAGTCGCTCCGCCTTCGTCAGCGTTCTGCGTTTCATTTGCTCATCGAGCAACTTAGCCGCTTGATAACCGACGTCCTCAAAGGAAATCTCGACACTGCTCAGCGCAGGGGGCGGATAAAGGCAGACCGTCGCTTGGTTCACTCCTGCAACAATGGCAATGTCCTGCGGAATTCGCAAACCCTGCTGAGACGCGAGGTGGGCGACATATCGCGCCATCATGCCGACCGTGGTCACGTAGATTCCCAGAGGTGGTTGCCAGCTGGCAATGTGCGCCGGTAAAGAAAGATGAAACCGATTCCTCACCTCCGGACTGGAATAGTACTTTCTGGGCGCTAGAATCGTTGCGCAGGCTCCGCCTTTGTCGCGCACCGCCGCAGTGAACGCGTCCACGGCGATCGTGTCGGCGCGAACTCCTTTGACGCCGATACAAACAAACTGTCCCAACCCGATGGCAAACAGATGTTGCGCCGCGATCTTCGCGGCCAGGGCCAGGTCGGGCGCAACTAACGGCAGATCCGTCACGGGAGACGAAAGCCAGGTGTTGACCACGGGCAAATCGTACTTCTTCGCAACCTTCGCAAGTTCGTCCGTCGCGCGTGCAATGACGCCATCGTAGACCCGCTCGCCAGCCGCGTTAGAAACGGTCTCGGGAACTCGCTCATCCAGAACGCACTCCCAATTCCCCACCTCCTGCGCGTAAGTCTGCGTGCCAGCAAACACGCTTAAATGGTGCTCGAAGGGCCACTCCAAATCGAGCATCAGGCCGACGCGTCGTCGAGTTTGTCGCATAATCGGACTAGTTTGACGCAAAAGTATGTCGCTCGTCAAGATATGATCGTCAAAGCGAATATTCGGCATGTTAATACCGGCATTTTCGTTACTGACTTCCTTTTCGGCATTTCCGTGTTCTTCGTCGCATACTCATAACCCTTGAGATCACTGTTCAAACTCCCTGCGGTTGGGAGGCTACGGCTCGCATTGGCAAGTCTCCAGCGATCCGTTGCTAGCTTTGCCTGTCGAATCTATGACGCCCATTTTGGAGCCCATTGGGTTCGGGGACCGCGCCATCCATTTCCTTGAAATTCAGCTTTTCACACGCGCACATCAGCCGCCATCTTTTTTCGGAGACCAGATCCATGTCCGGCATGAGCACCAATTTTCAGCAGACCAACAGAACCTCACGTCACGCTCGCCAGACGCGGCCCACCGCGCACAGCCGCAGACGCCTGCGCTCCATGCAACTGGAACGCCTCGAGGCTCGGCAGTTGTTGGCGACATTCACCTGGGACGGTGGCGGCGGCGACAATCTTTGGACGACGCCTGCCAACTGGGTCGGCGATGCGGCGCCCGGCGGCAGCAACACCGATGATCTGGTCTTCACCGGTAGTGCGCGCACGGCGAACACGAATAACTTCCCTGCCGGCACAACCTTCAACAGCATCGCCTTCAATAGCTCGGCCGGCAATTTTACGATTGGCGGGAACGCGATCAAGCTCAATGGAGGCGTCGACATCGACGTGGCTGCCGGCGCACAAACCCTGAATCTGCCCATGACGATCGACGCCGCAACAACGATCAACGTGGCGTCGGGGAGCTTGAGGCTTGGCGCAAGGCTCGACGGTAGTCAAAGCCTCACGAAGACCGGAACCGGCGCGCTAACTTTTGCCGGTCTAGTTTCCTTGCCAACGGTCAATGCGGCGGGAGGGGATGTCACGTTTAGTCCGGCGAGTTCGAGTAGCGGATTCAACATCTCCCTTGAAAGCAGCGGACCAACCGGAACCGTCGTCCCCACGACCAACGGTGTGCTCCCCAACCTTTCCTTGCAGAGCGGCGCCACGGCGTTTGCCGCCTCCACAATTTGCTGCTATTCGGCCCACACGATTCCCCACTTAAACGACGGCCTCTACGGCAATTCCAACAGTTGGATCGACGGTGGAACTCCGCTATCTGGCATCGATCTGCCGGGGACCGGGGTCTATAGCGTGAGCAGCCTTGTATTTGGCCGCGCGAACGACCAATCCTATGCCGATCGCTCCAACGGCACGTACACCGTCTACCGCACCCTGGTTCCCGATCCCAATTCTTCGCTCCTAATTACGGGCGATGCCGCGTCGGGCTGGGAATCGATGGGAACCATCGTCGTTACCGACAATCCGATTCGCAAAGTGTACGCCATGGATCAGGGTGGCCAACCAGTGGCGATGACCGGCCTCATGCTCAACTCGCCGGGAGGCGCCGCGATCGATGAGATCGAAATTTATGGCGCCCCCTTCGCTCCCGGCCCGGCCCCCACCGTTCCCGACGTCAATGTATCGGCATCCGGCACGCTCATCATTCCCTCGTCCGATGCGGTTGGCACGGTGAGTGTCACCGGGGCTGGCACGGTGATCAATCTGGCGGGTCCGCCAGCGTCCTCGCAGTCCGGCGCGCTCTACTCCGTGATCAACACCAGCACCGGCCCCACAGGCAACCCGGTGCCAACGAGTAATGGCGCCCAAGACAATCTGGCGATTGCCAGTTTTGGCTCAACTCCCTTTGCCAGCGAGACCATCGTCGGCTATGCGGCACACACGACAGCCCACTTGAATGATGGCTTATACGGCAACGGTAATAGCTGGATTGGTTCGTTCGGAAACCTCACAACCGCAGGCATCGACTTGCAAGGGAGCCAGGTCTACAACGTCACCAGCGTTTCGATCAGCCGCGCGAATATCGTAGGCGACTACACCGATCGCTCCGACGGCAACTATACCTTCTACCACACGCTGGTCCCCAACCCCGACAATTCCCTCCCCATTACAGGAAACCCCGACACCGGCTGGGTCTCGATGGGGGTTATCAACGTCGCGGGAGTCTCAATTAAGAAGACCTATGCCGTCTCGCTGGATGGCCAGCCTGTGCCCATGACCGGCTTCATGGTCAGCGTCCCCGCCGGCAATTGCATCGACGAGTTTGAAATCTACGGCGATGCCGTAAGGCCATCGGCCATCGACTTGCCCACGACCACGCTGAACGTCACGGCAAGTTCGACCGTCAACCTGGGGCTGACAGGTGGTAATCCGGCGCTGGGCGCCATTAATATTTCCGGCGCCGGCACCGTGCTCAAGTTGGAAGGTCCGCCCGCCGCACTCGCGCCTATCGACATTACCCACGAAAGCAGTGGGCCGACGGGAACAACCGTCCCGACCAGCGAAGGAGGCTTGAACAATATCGCGCTGGCCAGCGCTGGCGCGACGCCGTTTGCGAGCAGCGTGATTCCAGGGTATGCTCCCACGCATTCGATTCCCGGACTCAACAACGGGCTGTATGGCAATAGCAATAGTTGGATCGGCTCTTTCTCGACCAGGACGTTCGCCGGCATCGACTTGCCGGGGACAGGCGCTTTTGACGTCAGCAGCATTGCCTTTGGCCGCGGAAATGACCTTAGCTATGGCGATCGCTCCAACGGCGACTATTTCTTTTACCGCACGGTCGTCGCCGATCCCACCGCGGCACTGCCGATCACAGGCGACCCGAACACCGGTTGGGAAGCCGTGGGCAAAGTTACGGTGGTCAACGACGCCATCCGAAAGACCTATTCGGTAACGCAAGACGGCGCGCCGCTGGCCATGACCGGCTTCATGATCGATGTGCCGACCAATGGCTGTATCGACGAAATTGAAATCTACGGCGCGCCGGGCGCGACCGTGCCGGTGGTCATCCCCACGGATCCTAGCCCGATCAACTTGCCCGATACTCCGGTCACAGTCTACGATAGCTCGACGCTTAATTTGGGCCTCCCGGCGGACGATCATCAATTCGGTCAATTGACGCTCACCGGCGCCGCTGGCGGCGGCACCAATTTCACGCTTCAAAACGCCGCCACGGTCGCCTTCAACGGCGTTGCCGCCGTGGGCGCGACAGGGACGAGCGCGAGCCTGGCCGGTGTGCCGATCCTAAATAACGAAGCCAATGGCACGATCGACGTGGCTAGCGGCGTCGTCCTGGCGATCAACTCCGTCATCAGCGGCGCGACCCCCTTGACGAAGACCGGGGATGGCACGTTGCTCTTGAACGCCGCGAATACCTTTACCGGCCCGACCGTGGTAAGTGCAGGCACGCTCGGAGGCAATGGTTCGGTTCCCGGTGCGTTGAATGTCGCCAGTGGCGCGACGCTATCGCCAGGCGTCACGACCGGAATTTTTACCAGCGGCGATCTGACTTTCGCCAGTGGTTCGACCTTTGCCGTCCAGGTTAATAGTATGACCCCTGGCACTGGTCACGATCAGCAAATCGTGCAAGGCAGCGTCAACATCAACGGCGCTGCGCTCAGTCTGACGGTCGATAGTAACGCCAACCTCAGTCAGCCCATCATCATCATCGCCAACGACGGCACCGACCCCACGGTCGGGGCATTTGCCGGGCTGCCGGATGGCGCATCGCTGATGGTGAACGGAAAATATTTCTACATTACCTATAACGATCCAACCGATCGTTTTCACACTGGCAACGATGTCGCGTTGGTTCCCAATAACGACGTCGAAGCCGTGGATGACGACTTCGGCGCCGTGCTGTTGAACACCTCGTATGCCGACACCGTCCTCACTAACGACAGCGATCCCGATGGGGACGCGCTGGTGAGCATTGTCACACCGCCTGCGCACGGGACGGTGGATCTCCTCGACCCGGCCACCGGTGAATTCATCTACACGCCGGACCCGAACTACATCGGCCCAGACTCCTTCGTTTATCAACTCTCCGACGGCCAATTCAGCGATACGGCCACCGTTTCGTTTACCGTTGATCGCTTCGTCGTGCAAGACGGCACGTTGTACGTCGCGGGCACCAATCGCTCGGATCGCATCATTGTCCAATCGCACTCTCAAGGCGGGGTTGGGATTCGTTTCAATAATGCAACCTACGGTCCGTTCGACGCCTATCACACAGTCGTGTTCGGTAATGAAGGCAGCGACACCATCACCGTCAGTGGCAGGCCAGGCGTCGTGTCCTTCTTTGGTGGCGATGGCAACGACTATCTCGCGGGAGGAATCGAGGACGATCTCCTCGATGGCGGCAGTGGCAACGATCGGATTCTAGGCGGCAACGGCAACGACATGCTGTATGGCGGACCCGGCAGCGACCGCATCAGCGGCGGTAATGGCGACGATACCGCCTATGGCGATAGCTACCACGAGATCTATGACACGGTTAGCGGCGGCGATTTGAGCTCGCTTATCGGAGAGCCCCTGGAGGCCGATCCCAGCGAAGCAGGCCGGGACACGATCAACGGCGATGGAGGCAACGACTTCCTCTATGGTGAAGGCAATCGCGATTCTCTCAACGGCGGCACCGGCAACGACTTCTTGCGCGGCGGCGACGATTCCGACCGGATCCGAGGCGGCAGCGGCGATGACCTCCTTAGCGGCGATGCCGGCTCCGACGCGCTGTACGGCGATGCTGGCGAAGACGTCCTGCTTGGCGGCACTGGCGCGGACCAACTCTATGGCGGCTCCGGCGATGATTTGCTCTATGCCGGAACCCTCATGGACGATTCCGACGATGCGCTCCTGGCCATTGCCGAGCCTTGGTTCAATTTCGATATTGATGCAGCCTTCGATGAACTTACAGCCAATGCCGACGACGATTTCGCCAGCGATCTCCTGCATGGCGAACGTGGCGACGACTACTACTTCCTCTGGTTGCGCGACACGATTCGCATTTCCTCAGAAAAGCGGTCGCCCAACGTGATCGTCGATTTGAACGAATGGAACGGTATGTAAGCCGTGACGCTCGGCAAACCAGCGGCCGCGCGCGTGCCGTAGAAATAACCGATGCAGTCACGAGGGCAGAAAACGTAGACATTCTACGTTTCTGCCCTCATTTTTATCGCACGTGGAAGGCGATCCGGTGCGCGGAGTGACAAGCCCTGCATCACCCAGGTTCTTAAAGGCCATCCTGGCCCACTTTCGCTCATTTAACCCTCCGCAACCGCCGCCGCACGCAAAATCGCCCACGTGTCCCACCTATTAACACATCACCGCCACCTGCAAAAAGCGACTTGTACCTCGCTCAAGGGATGCATTTCCCCGCCGTTGCGTCCATCGCGTTGATATGCGATATTCATAAACAAGCCACGCACCTTGGTCCGCCCGTGGCAAGGTTTTGGTTATTAGCGAATCCCGGGGCGTAGCGCAATCTGGCTAGCGCGTCTGCATGGGGTGCAGAAGGTTGCAGGTTCAAATCCTGTCGCCCCGACTAAGAGATAAGCCGCGTTCCTCAAAGGACTTGCGGCTTTTTTTGTGCGCGGTTGAAATTCGTCTCTGACACCATTTTTGACACCGAGTCGAGCCAATGCGCAAACCCTTCTACTGGAAAGCGCGCCAAGGTTGGTACGTGAAAACCGGCGATGGAAGCCAAGTGTTTCTGTCGGCCGAAGAGGAAGAGGCGTACGACATTTGGAAGGAAATGCGAGCGGCTGATGGGCTTGGATCAGCAGCAGTGCCGTTTGCTCTCATCGCCGATAGCTACATTGAACACGCCAAGCGAGCTCTCGCGCCTAAGACGTTTCGCGGGCATCAAGACTTTCTGGTGTCGGCCTGCGCATCGTTTGGCGCCGTGCGCGTGGCGGACCTCAAGCGCCATCACCTGACAACCTGGCTGGATGACAACCCGACTTGGAAAAGCGATTGGTCGCGTCGCGCCGCCGTGGCGGCCGTCAAGCGCGCCCTGAACTGGGCGATCGACGAAGGCTACCTGAAGGTCAGTCCGTTGGCGAAAGTTGAGTTTCCGAAGGGGGGCCGGCGTGAAGTTCTGATTTCCGACGATGATCACCGGCGCATGGTGCTGGCCGAGGATGGCGGGAGACAACCTGGCGCACGTGTCGGCGAGCTCGGGCGCAAGCCTATCCGGCGCGACCTGTGCTTTCGGCCCGTGTTGATCGCCCTGCGACACTCTGGAACTCGACCAGGCATGGTCGCTGCGGTTACCGTCGATAACGTCTCGTCTCACCTGGACGCCTGGGTCTTCAAAGATCACAAGACGCGAAAGAAAACAGGAAAGCCGCTGATCGTGCGGCTGTCACCCTGCCTACAGACGCTTACTCGCATCGCCATGGCCTCGCGCAAGTCTGGTCCGCTCTTCCGTAACTCCAAAGGGCAGCCCTGGAAAAGTGACGCGATTCAGCGACGAATTGCCAAACTACAGAAGAAGTTGGGGCTGCCGCCAGGAACGGTCGCCTACGCCTATCGGCACACCTGGACTACCAGCGCCATCGTCAACGGCGTGGACATTGCCACGGTCGCCACGATGCTGGGGCATAAGGATCTGCGGATGCTGATGGAACATTACGCCCACCTAGAACAGCAGCCAGAACACCTGAAAGAAGCCGCGGCGAAAGCGGTGCGCCGCTCAGGATGAATACTTCGAGCGCCCATCCCAGCCTGCGGCGCGAAGATTCGGAAACCCCACGGCTTGCAGGCGACGGCGGCGCTTCTTCGGCGCTGCCACTGACGCTTCGGTAACGACATGGACCGTGGCCGGCGCTTCGATCTTGGAGCGCTCGAGGTACTCGGCCAGAGCATCTTCAGGGATGCGCACACGGCCACCCTTAAGGCCAACACGGTGACACGGAAGCTCGCCGGCCTCGCACAAAGCGTAGACGGCAGTGAGAGATAGCCCGAGGCGCGCAGCCACTTCCTTGACGGTCAAGAAGGTCGGAATTGGCTGGTTTTCGGACATGGAAAGAAGTTAAATGGTGGCGTGCCGGTCAGCCTTGGCAAGTGAGCCGGCACACCACTCCTCGAAAGGAAAACTCACTCGTGAACTGGACTGGACTCTGGGAAGCTCTTCACAAACTTCCGTTTCTGGCACTTGCTGTACTCGTCATCACAGGAGGTTTGTTGATGAGTGGAGACGAAGTACTCAAAAACGCGGACCTGCGCGATCAAAAGCGATGGATCGTTGTTGCGTGTATCGTCTCCGCAGTCATCGTGCTGTACCAGTTGCTCGCGAAACTCTGGGAAAAAATCACCGACGTTCGGTCCAAAACAGCGTCGAATAACCTCTTGGTAGCTCGCCTTGCTTCGCTCACCGAGAAAGAAAAAGCCATTTTGCGACGATACATCAATGCAAAAGAACGGTCGCAAATCCTGGATGCAGCAAGCGGACATGTGGCAGCCTTGGTAGAGGCAGGAATTCTGCACAAGGCAGATACCGCCAGGGCCAATGCTATCCCGCCAGATCGATGGCCATTCATCCTCAAAGAGGAAGCGTACCTGCGGTTGCTTGCCAGCGAGGAATTGAGGGAGGCGAGCACGCCGAATGACGGAGGCCCAGAATAAGCAACCGGCACCCAGCAAAAGAAAAGCGACCGAAACCGCCAGCAGTGAAACGGCAAATCGTGTGTGGTGGGCTTCCGAGATCATGCGAGCGACTCCCAACGAGTGTTACAATCGGGGCGCGCCGGCGCAATCATCACATCGACCGGCGCGCCCCTCCCAACGAAAGCGTCACCACCATGAATGTTCAGGAGTTGATCATGTTGGCCATCAGTCTGTGCAACGGCGCGATCGCCACCAGGAAGATTTTCGACCAGTGGAGAGCTAATCAACTGACCGAGAAAGAGCGGGATTTGCTGGCTTCCGCTGCGGAGGCCGGGATTTTCATCCTCGCGGCGTCCGACCAGAGCGGGCGGTTCGTGATGAGCTACACGCGCGAGTTCATCGACAGCGACCCGGCGATCACCGCCAAGTACCTGGACGCATTCCTGCGGCTCTGTGACCGGGGTTTGGTGCAGCACCAAGGGGGCAAGACGTTCCGACTGAGCGGCCAGGGTTTCGATATCGCCCGCGAACTGGCTGGCCAAGAGGGCCAGCGGTAGCGCAAATCGTGTGCAGTGGGCTTCCGGGGTCATGCCGGAAGTGTATCAGTATTGCATCATTTGTCAATCAGTTTCGATTCACTTCTTGCGTGAGGTCATTTGCGCGCGCAACTGTTCCGCACTTCGTCGCGCGAGTGACTGGCCGAACTGCGCATTGACTCGATGGATCCAGGTCTGCTTGAGATACTCGACGAAGCGAGCCGCCTTCTCGATCTCAAGATCCAGCGATTCCGCCTTTGCATCCGCCCATTCTTGCCGCATTTTACGCAATTTTGCGACGACATCGGCCAGATCGTCTTCAATTCGTGCGATTTCGTCCTGAGTGACAGGTTGTAAGGCCACTTTTTCTCTCCACGCAAATGTAAGTACGACAACGCGTTACGTCCATTTTCTGCGTGAAGGGGTCCCGCTGGAAGCCGAAATCGGAAAATTATTATGTCTCAGCTATTGCAAAACTGAATCAGTTTCGATACTCTTCTGTAACGACACAAGGATACTTTCCGTGGCAACACCAATCAAGAAATTTCCAGACCGCAAATCTCGCTATCCCTGGGGCAAGTGGGCTGATGGTCGCACTTGGCGGGCCATACACGGCGTCGATTTTGTCTGCTGCCCTGAATCGTTTCGCCGGTATGTCGTGCTTGTCGCGAGCCGGAAACAAATGAAAGTGCAAACAAGCGTCTCCGGCGACACTCTCGGGACACTCAAAGTGCGGACCGACGCAACAACCCCATGTCGCATTCGTGGCGCTGCCATTCGTCGGACACGAGCATGCCGATGGTGCGATTATGGGCATTGCGATGGTGCTTCCCCGTGAGCTTTCGACGAACGACCGCGAACTGCTGTTCCGCCTCGTCGCGAAGTGGGAGAACGAGCGCTCCGACCAGCGACGGAACCTGACGCTCGCGGGTGGAACGCTCCCGCCGTTTATCGTTCGCCGCGTCGATGTGTCGGCGAAGGCAGCCCTTGATCCGACGCGGTGGTGCCGCACCTCTATGCGGTTCATCTCCGCCACTCCGATAGCCCTCGACAAGAATCCGGGAAAGCTGCGCAGCAACCAGCCTGGCACCGCGAGCAAGGCCGCGCTGGAAGCACAGCACAGCATCTGCGAAGCGTGCCACCGCGTCGTCGGTGTCCGGCCGGTCTCGGTTGAGATATCGCTCGCGCCGCTGCTCCCGGGCGCGCAGCATGTGCGTGATTTCCTGCCGTGGCCTGGGCGGTCTGGTCGAGCGTCCCGGGTGCGTGTCCATGCCGACATCCGCTTCGAAGAGCCCGTAAGGGGGCCGCTGTTACTCGGCGCAGGACGATACTTCGGTCTTGGGCTCTGCCTGCCGGTGGAGGACCAATGACTCTCTCCACTTCTGACTTTGGTGCTTTTCACAAAGCCGTGCATGGCGGCAATCATCCCTTCGCTTGGCAGCAACGATTGCTTGAGGAGATTGTTAAAGAGAAGGCTTGGCCGCGCGTTCTCGATCTTCCAACCGGCACCGGAAAGACCGCGTGCATCGATATTGCTCTGTTCTCGCTCGCACTCGATGCGGCAAACGACATCGAGGTTCGTTGGTGCCCCCGACGCATTGCGATGATTGTTGATCGAAGAATTGTCGTCGATCAGGTGGCTGAGCGTGGCCGCAAACTCTTGAACGCGTTGATCACGAGCAACGAAGACGTTGTTGTCGAGGTCGCCAGGCGGCTGCGCTCCCTGACTCGCGCGGGCGATGATCCCCTGGGCGTGTTCACGCTGCGCGGCGGTATGCCAAAGGACGACGGCTGGGCGCGTACGCCTGATCAACCACTTGTCATCGCCTCGACCGTGGATCAGATCGGCTCGCGAATGCTCATGCAGGGCTACGGCGTGAGCCAGGGCATGAAGCCGGTCCACGCAGGACTGCTCGGCAACGACACATTGCTCTTCCTCGACGAAGTGCATCTTTCGGAGCCGTTCCGGCAGACGCTCGATCAGCTCGCGCGCTTGCGAACGCGCTTCTCGGGCAGTGGCTTAAAGACTCGCTTTACGCACGCGTTCTTATCCGCCACCCCAGGCGCAGGGGCAACAACTCCCTTCGCGCTGCTTGATGACGAAAAGAAGCTCGACTCACCGCTCGGGCCGCGACTGCACGCGAGCAAGCCCGTGCGTCTGGTCGAGGTGGATGATCGGATCACGCTGGAGAAGGCGTGCGTCGATCAGGCAATGGATTTGCTCAAGCGGCATCGCACGATTGCCGTGGTCGTTAACCGCGTTGCGAGTGCCAGTGTGATCGCGCGACAGCTCGGCGAGATGCTGTGCGATGATGGGACGGTCACGCTACTCACGGGCCGCATGCGCCCGCTCGACCGTGACGACGTCCTCCGCGAGTTGAGGCCCGCCGTGCAGACGGGGCGCAATCGGAGCGACGATAGCCCAATTCGCGTGATCGTCGGCACCCAATGCATCGAGGCGGGCGCGGATATCGACTTTGACGCCCTCGTCACCGAGGCCGCGAGCCTCGATAGTCTGCGACAGCGTTTCGGTCGCGTGGATCGACTTGGAAAGTACGGGAATGCTGAAGGCGTCATCGTTTGGGACACTTGTGCCAAATTGAAGGAGGAATTAAAGCGTCGTGGAGAGAAACCATCGCTCGCGGATGACGATCCGATATACGGCAAGGCCATCGTCGAGACCGTCAAGTGGTTTAAGGAGCAACAGAAGGAGCGCCTGAAGAAGCTCAAAGGCGAACTGAAGCAACTCAAAGACAAAGCCAAGAAGCTCAAGGGCGACGCAAATCAGCAGACTGAAGCACAAATCGCCAGAATGGAACTGGTGGATTTCGGCGTCCTCGCGCTCGACGTGCCAACGGGCGACGAACTTACTAAACTGCTCGCGCCCAAGGCCAACTCGCCGACGCTGCTTCCCGCTTACCTCGACCTTTGGGTACAGACCTCGCCCGCACCGAGCCAGCTCCCCGATGTGAGCCTGTGGCTGCACGGACCGAACTCGGGGCCAGCGGATGTGCAGGTCGTTTGGCGCGCCGACCTCACCGCGGACGTTCTCCAGCGCGGAGATGTCCAGGCCGCAACGTCCATTGTGGCCGCGGTTCGACCTTCAAGTCTTGAAGCCATGTCGCTGCCGTTTGTGACCGCGCGGGCGTGGCTCGCGAATCAGCCCACGCGTGATCTGGGTGACACCGAGGGCGCGACGACTGATGACAGCGATGATCTGACGATGGCAGGGCGACGCGCTCTCCGCTGGAAAGGAGACGAGAGTGAAATCGTCTGCACTCAGTCTGACTCTGAGCCCACGCTCAAACCGGGAGATACGATTGTCGTTCCTGCGACCTATGGTGGCATCTGCAAGGGTTGCTTCGATGGTTCTTCAACTACGCCGGTTCAAGACCGAGCGGAGCAGTCTGAGCTGTTCGCGCGCGGGCGGCCTGTGCTGCGGTTGCATCCCGAGGTCATGGAGAAACTTGGGCTCTCGCGTGCGCTCGACGATCCCGACGAGGCACGTAGTGCGCTCGGTCGCCTCGCCCCGAATAGCGAATGGCCAAAGTGGAAGCAACTCTGGGCAGAGAAGCTCGCCAGGGGGCGCGCTTCGCTCGTCGTTTTCGGCGAGCATTCATGGACCGTGATCGAGGCAAGGCGAGTGCCGCTCGCCGCCCTTCGCAAAGTTCTTCAACCCGAGGATTCGTTTGAAGATGGCGTTGAAGTGACGACTGATAGCGACGACTCGTTTTGTGTGGGGCGAGCCGTCTCGCTAGCCGAGCATTGTAGTGATGTTGAAATGTTCGCGCGCGAGTTTGCGGCACGTTGTGGACTTGGGGAGTGGCTCACCGAACACATCGCACTCGCCGCATGGCTACACGACATCGGCAAGGCTGATCGACGTTTCCAGGTCATGCTTCGCGGTGGGAGCGAAATCGAGTACTTCAAGGACGAAACGCCTTGGGCCAAGTCGGCTATGGCTCCGGGAGCCCGCGCAGCGCGTAAACTGGCCTGCGAGCGCAGTGGCTACCCGAGCGGCGGCTACTTTCACGCCGTTCAGTCGGTCGCAATGCTGGATGGCAAGGAGGCGGTCTTGGCTGAACGGCTGAAGAACTGCAACGCCATGAAGGAGCCCGACCTCGATCTCGTGCTTCACCTGATCGCGAGTCATCACGGCGAGTGCCGCCCCTTCGCGCCCGTCGTGATTGACAATGCTCCCATTAAGATCACGCTCGCCGGCCACTCGAGCACCTTATTCGGGGATATCGATTTTTTGGAGCTTCCGTCAAACCCCATGCTACATCGCCTGGATTCTCCGCTGGCCGACCGTTTCTGGGCACTGGTGGCGAAGTACGGCTGGCAGGAACTGTGCTGGCTCGAGGCGATCCTTCGTCTTGCCGATCACCGCGCCAGCGAAGAGGAGTCGACAAAGCCATGAACCAGCTATCTCTTGCCGGCATTGATGGACAACACTTCTGGGGCTTCCTCACTGCTTTCGGTACGTTGTCTTTGCTCGACCAACACGCGCGCGAGTGCGACCTCGCTGCTCCTCGGCTCGCATTCAAGGAAGATAATACTGCAATACTGCAGAGCCCGATCGCCAAAGAACAGCTTGCGGCGGTTCTGCTTGCCAATCTGAGGGACCTTCAGCCCTATCTCGATGGTTGTCTCGGGGAAATCAAGAAGCCTTCTGACTTTACTAGATCGAGCTTCGAGGCGATCGCGCTCGCGAGCGTTACCCCCACCACGGTCGATTTCCTTGCTGGCTTGGCCTGCGTTGTTGGCGAAGAACCATCCGAGTCCACGTTGTGTGCAGCGAATGGAGCGAGTCATCAGAATCTCATTCAGTCCATGCGCGACGTGCTTAAGCTTGTTGAAGAGGAGCACGTGTGGTCTGCGCTGTTTGAAACATGGCGGAGGTCGTACCGCATACCGGACGACAAGCGAAAGGAACTCGCGCTCGGAACCAGGAAACCGACTCTTCGCCTTGATCCGGCCGACGAGCGACTTTACGCACTTCGGCTGTCGAATCCGACGACCACAGACGACTTTGCGACCGAGATTGGTGCGCAGGCGCTTGCCATCCCAGCTTTCGGCCTGTTACCGGTCGTTCCCGGCAAGCAACCGGTCACGATCTCATCGAAACGGTTGCGCCAGCGTGTAACCTTTTCGTGGGCGCTTTGGAATACCCCGGCCACGCTTCGCACCTTGCGTTCGCTCGTCTGGATGGGCGTTGGTCACCCCGACGAGTTGCGAGAACGGGGCGTCTTCGCGGCTTTCAGCGTAGATCGTGTATCTGGCGCGAAAGGGAAGCTCTCCTTCGCGCCATCGGGAGGAGTTTGGTGAGCAGCCGGGCAGCAACCTTCGATGGAACCCGGGCGCCGATCGCAACTGGGCCTTGATGGCGAACAACCCGAGTGGCGATGGAACCCGCGTGGATGCCCCGTTGGAATGCGTTGCCTTCCGCGGCCTGCCGATGCTGCCGAGCTTTCCGCGCGGCTCGAGGATCATCACCACCGGTGTCGTCGGTCGAGGCGATGACATGACGTTCACATGGCCTCTCTGGTCTATTCCGGCTTCGCTGCCCACGACGCGTTCGGCGATTCAGATTGATTGGACCGGAAGTGCCAGGGAACGAGCAGCACGCGGCATCTTCGCGATCTGTAGTTCCGCTATCCGTCGCACGAGCCAGGGGTTCGGGAACTTCGGGCCGTCGTCGGTAATCAGCTGATGCAACCCTACGCCCCTCGCGCCGCCGGGTTGCCAGCCCGACGGCTCACGACTGTTCGACCAAATTGTCAAAGAGCGCTTCACGGACGCACATCCTCGTCCGGTCGGCCGGCGCGGCGCAGAATGCCGGGCCAGCCGAATGCTGCCAGCCGACTACGCCTGCCGCATCCGTTGCTCGAGTTGGGCGCGGCGCTTTTCGACTTCGGCCTGGGCCTTTTCCAGTCGTTTCAATTCGCGACGGGCAACTTCCCCTTCCTTGCGATATCGCTCCGCGACCTCGCGTCGGGCTTCGGCGTCGCCAAGGATTGCCTCGCGATCTGCCCGATCACGTTCCGACCGACACTTTTCTTCCATGTAGGTCGCGCGTTCCCTCTGCTGCCGGCACTGCTCATCGAGGCGACGGGTCTCGGCATCGAGTTCCAACGCTTCGCGGCGCATGTCGGCGTTGTCACAGGTTTGCACCAACTCGGCCGACGCCCGACTTGCATCCGAAAGCGCGAGGTCGATCTGACGCCGGCTCGCGTAAAGCGGAGTGGTCGTCGCGTCATGTTGCTGCTCGGCGGATTCGAGGGCCTGATCGGCAACCGCAATTTGATGTTCGATCTCGCAGCGCTCGGCCTCCAGCTTGGAAATCGAGGCGACCATCGCCTTCAGCGCCATGCGATGCTGGAATCGTTCTACATCCTGCAGCAGGTCGTCGACCGACTTGTCGGCGTCCGCGAGCAGGCGTTCGACCTCACCGGCGTTGGGCTCCTCGCCCGTCGCGATCCCCGCGACGAGCTCGCGGTAGCTGGCGACGGTGGCCTGCACCTTCTGTTGCTGCAGGCCCATGAACTTTTCGAAGAAGGCAGTGACGCTCATAGGGAAACTCCTTGGAAATGGGGAAACCGGTTGTGGAACGAAACGAAGTCTTGGGCCCAGAGTTGTGAAAACGCCGGCGGCGGATTGGTTGCCGCGATGTCGCTAAACAGCATGTCGGCGCAGCAGGCCGGTTCTTCGCCCAGGGCGTCCTGATAATCGGTGGCGTGGGACAGCCCGTAGCGGTGGCCGGCGCAGATCGCGGCGGGAGCGATGGTGACACCAGCCCGCTCAACGCGATGACACAGGTGCAGGGCGATTCGAATGAAGGCAACCTCATGTCCAAAATAGGCGGGTAGGTCATCGCGCGGCGGACGCTTCGTGGAGTTGGCGATGACCTGGCTTTCGAACAGCAGCTTGTTGGGATCAGCGCCGGTTCGATCCGCGAAGAGCTCCGGCCGATCCAGGACGTGCGCCAATTCATGTAGCACGCCGGTCGGCACGACATAATCCAAGTCCACCGGGTCGAAGTCGTCGGCGAAGCCCAAATCGTTGATGACCATGCACGGCCCGCGGCCGCGCCAAATGGGGATGTAGTTGCGCAGGTACAAATCGAGCGACGGCGTCGTGAAGCCAAAGTGATAATCGCCGGCGTAGTGGCCGGCAGGCAAGGCGGACTGCGGCACGATGTACAACGGTGTCCCGCCCAGGTCGCGTCCGGCGACGGCGTGGCACAGTGCTTCGGCCCGAGCCAACAGGGTTGCCACGTGGGCCAACGGGTGCCCCGCTGTCGCGTTCTCGTGCATAAGTTGGCTCATGTGTTGGTATTCCAAAAGTCTCGCACTTTGAAACAAACTCTGCCTAATCCCGCGTTTGTTCCCGCTGGCGTCACCTGCCGTCATGCCCAGTAAGGAACCGCTCGGTAGGCGTAAGTGACGGGTGACGGCAAGTGACGGCTGCTGGGGCATAACGGGCCATAGAGACCATTTTGCGTGTGAGCATGAGTGTGTTATGCGTATTCATGTTCATGTTTTGGCCTTAGAGCGATTAATCCTAAAAAGCAGTCACTACCCGTCACCCGTCACTTTTCAGAAGCCTCAAAACACCGTCGTGACGGATGTGACGGCAACATTCCGGTTCAATTCCGTGCGCAAAGTGACGGGAGTGACGGATCAGAAATTCGTCCCGTCACCGTCCGCTTCCTCCATTTCGGAGGTCTGGGTTGCCAGCGCGAACGCCAGCCCGATCCCCTTCCACTTCTTGCCCGAGTTCGTGTGTTGCTTGCAAAAGCCTCCCTGAGTTCCACGATGCTCCATCCACTGCGAGAAGCGCTTCTGTGGCAGCACGCGCTCACCGGCGTCCGTCGCCCACCGCCGATATTCGGCATAGATGTCCTGGCTCGTGACTTTCGCGTCGGGATGCACGACGCAGCATTCCGCGAGGAAATCCCCCAGCACATCCATGTCGTCGCGGTATTCGGTTGTCGCGATGCGAACCTCAGAGGGTTCGCCCATGCCGTAGCGCTGC
Source organism: Planctomycetota bacterium (assembly GCA_963205385.1). Lineage (GTDB taxonomy): Bacteria > Planctomycetota > Planctomycetia > Pirellulales > Pirellulaceae > JAEZGD01. Next base: position 27,365 of record CAUJKE010000337.1, read on the forward strand.
CAATCCAGGCACCCGCGAATCGTCCAATTCAAGATGCCCGGCAATTCCGCTTCGAACTCGGCCAGCATGGTTTCCATCGGCCTGCGTTCGTCTTCGGGGATGCGGATCAAAAACGGCACGAGCCGCAGACGATCCCAGATCGCTTCGTCGGTGCCGGAGATGCGCGGCCGATAATTGGTGCTCAAGTAAATCTTGAAGTGCGGCGTGAACTCAAACCATTCGCCTCGCATGAAGCGAGCCACGATCCGGTCGCCGCCGGTAATGTCCTTCACGAGCGCTTCGTCGAGCCGGTTGCCGTCGCCGGTCTCGCTGGCGGTCACCAAGCGGACGCCGCGCAGGCGAGCCACATCGTTGGGGATGGTGTCGCCCCGCTTGGCCAGGAGTGTTTGTGTCGGCGTTCTCGCCACATAGGTGTCGCCCAGCAACAGTCGCATCCCCTCGAGGAAGACAGTCTTTCCGTTCTTTCCACCGCCGTGGAGGATGAACATGCAGCGTTCGGCCGTTGAACCGGTGAGCGTATAGCCCACGGCCCGCTGAATGAACCCGAGCAGATCGGCGTTGCCATCCATGATGCGGTGCAGGAACGCTTCCCACCGCGGGCACTCGGCCTCGGCGTCGAATCCGAAGTTGAGGCAGCGCGTGATCAGATCGGCTTGCCGGTGCGGACGCAGTTCGCCAGTGGTCAGATCCACGGTGCCGTTGGTGCAATTCAGCAACCAGGCATCGCGGTCCATGTCATCGGGGCGAATGGCAATGCCAGGTTCGCTGCGGGCTAGCGACAACATGGCTGCGATCCGTGACGCCTGCTCCGAGACGACAGCATGCCGATGCATGATCTCGCGCTCTTTGGCGTCCGCCAGTTGCCCGACCTCCGAGTAAATGCTGAGGACGGTGTCCTTCGCATGGCGTTCCGCGACAGCCGGACCGAACGACCAATGCGTGCCGGTCCAGGCGAGCCACTGGTTGAACTCGTAGCAGTACCGCAAGTTATGACCATGCCGGCGCACGAGGCGTTGAGCGTTGCCGAAGTCGGTACAGCCCAGGCCGCGAAGCAGATCTGGCGCTGCGGTGCGATCCTCGGTGACCTTCGGTTGTCGTGCCCGCACTTCCTCGCTGCCCGAGTGGTAACCGCTGGTGAAGGTGGTTCGCGTCTGATCGGGTTCGTCAGCCAGGAGTCCACAGAGTTCTGCGCCACGCAGGCAGAGTATGCGAGCTTCCGTCTCGCCGATTCGCTGCTTGGCACATTGGTAGGCGGCCTTGTTGAGCGCGTCGTTGCGATAGCCAGGGGCGACGAATCCGCGTAGGAAGTCGAGCGTCGCCTTGTTGAGGCGTCGCGATGGCGCGGCAGGCAGCGCGCTGATTATGCACGAATCAAAGTCGCCACCACGGAAAGCATCGCCACCATCTTCATTCGGCTCATTCGGCAACCACATCTGCGAGCGCTTCGGCGTCTTGGGGAAGCACTCGATGTCGCCACGCTTGTTGAAGCCCCAGGCCTTGGCCCACTCGACGAACGCTTCAACCGAAATCGGCTCGGTCAGCGCGTAGTAGCAATGCAGTCCCTTGCCGCCTTTGCTGGTGAACTTTATCGCCTCTGCGCCGAGGAAACGGTCGATGGCTTGCGCCAGATGCACATTACCGCCGTCGCCATCGTGATCATCAAAGTCGAGGCAGAAGCGCGCGACCAATCGGTCGCGGTGCGGAACAAGCCCCAGGCGATTGCCGCCGGCGATGGCATACTGCTTTCCGTCCTGGGTGATCGATGCAAATTGCTCGGCGCTCAACGTGCCGGCCCGATACGCAGCGACGGCGCGAGCAACATCCGCTTCGCCGTTGGCCCAACCCGGTCCGTCGCTCTTTCCCTTCGGATACATGATGCTCCCGGTGCCTGGCTCGCAGTGCGGGAGCAACCAATCGAGAAGAGCCAAGCGGTCGAGCAACATGTGGTGGTGCCTCAATGAAGGGATAGAAGGAAAGCGGCAGTCGGTTTGGCTTACAGAGGAATCCATCCTTGGCCGGGAATGTTGCGCACCAATTCAAATTGCTCCGCGCGTCGCAGCACTTGGGCGATAGCTCCCTCCGCCAGTTCATACGACTTCGCCAGTGCCGCTGCCTTGACCGGAGTTCGCCCGTCGTACATGGCTCGCAACTGCGCGGCGATCTGGTAGATGCTCGGCATGGGGAAATTGAGATCCGCTTCGAGGGTTAAGTACATTTCTGGAATGACTCCGTGTACGGGCAAAGATGTTTTGACTTCCCCTGGATTTGTATGCCGCGGAAATGTCGTTTCGTCCGCAATTCGGCGTCGACGAAATGCCGCGAGGTGTTACTTATGCTCGCCGTGACCTCGGTGTCCGCAATAATTGGAAGGCTGACCGAATTGCCGCGCAACTTACGAAAGCGTTCCTCCCCTTGGTTATCTATGCCGTGACGATGCGAGCCTGCGCGCAATTCACGAACAAAGTTGCCCGCCTATCTGATGACCTACCCGGTTGCCGGCCGAGTTGACGAAAATTCTGCCAAATAACGTCGTCCGCTATTTGTTAAGAACCCGGTTGGGGCGCAAACTGACGAACCCACCACAAAAATCACCGAACGGGATGTGATTTATGCGGCTGAGTTGTCGCGACCAATTCGGCTGCGTTGACTACAGCCCTCTATTACTTACCTACCGGACGGCGGGCCGATTTAGCGGGATCAATCTCAAGAAATGTGAAAAAAGTTTCATCGGCTGCTATTAATAACATCCGCAAAATGCAAACGAGTTGTCCCTGGAAATTCGGAGCATTACTCCGCGGGTAACATGGCCCAGAAAGGGCCGAAGAAAAAATGGCAGTGCAGCGACCGAATTTCACCGCAACGCCCATCGTGCCATCCGCCGCCGACTACGCACACTCCCGCGCCAGTTCGGCAACGGTGTCGAGATGCACACCCGACGCTTCGATCATCGCCTCAACGTACAAATCGACCAGCCGCTCCCGTGGTTCAACCGATTGGCAGTCACCCCGACTATCTTTCGAAACAAGCCCTTTGGCCAACAGGTCAAAGGGCTTTCTCATTGTGGTGACTAGACTTACGCCATCGAGAGAACAGTTCAAACAGAGGATTTCGAGGATTCGACGTTTTGCGGCGTAGTCAGCCGTAAGCCATTTCTCCCGAAGGCTTTGCGAAAGTTCAAACGCTTTTACCGCAATGTCGATGGTTTCGTCCCGTCCCCGGTCGCAACGCTCGATTTCGAGCCTCAGCGTGGCTGCCTCATCCCTCAACTCTCGTGCTTTATGGGCGAAGGTGTCGGCGTCGATCTCTTCCAGCAGCCGAAGGTTGAGCAACTGCTGCTGAAGACGAACGACTTCGGTGTGCCGGTTCTTTAAGTGGCCGTCCTCTTTCGACGCTTCGCCGAATTCCCAATTCGTCGCCTGCCGAAGCTGCTCACGGAACAGGTCACGAAACTCGACATCCTCCACTCGCAGGGTGTCGAAGATGGCGAGCATCTGGCTGTCGAGTTCGTTCTCGGTCAGGCGGATGCGGGGATGATCTCCCTTGTGGTACTGCGTACAGCGGTAATAGACGTAATCACGTTCCCCGCTCTTGGTCATCTTCGTCTTCCGCTCGCAGGTGATCGGCGATCCGCAGTGGGCGCATTCGATCAGGTCGCTGGCGTAGGTCATCTGATGCTGCTTGTAGACCTTCTGGCCAAGAAGTGCTTGTACCCGTTCCCAGAGTCTTCGCTCGATGATCGGCTCGTGGGTTCCGGGGAGCCACTTCTATGAAAAGTCCCCGGTGGTCAAGAGGCGTTCGCGATGTTTTTGCGAACGGTGTTGACGGTAATTATTCTGAGTGTAACCCAGGCAGAGGATAGGGCAACGCTGAGGAGCGACCTGAGCGCTGCGCTGGGGCCAAAGTCGAAGCGCGACGGCTGGAAGCACTTTTCCAGCCGTTGGCGTTTTGAGACTCCGTTCCTAGCCAACCTCTTCGAGTTTGGCGTCAGGCGATAAACCTTGACGGCACGATGCCGTCACTCAGCCACACGGATGTGGCGCACGACTGCGACTGGCGCGGGAGGCAGGAGCGATGAGGACACGGGTGTAGCAATCCGGCGTTCCATTCTTCTATCCGAGCAGTGAGCCCAAGGTGGGATTCGAAAGGTGTGGGGCTGCCCCATCTGGCTACGAGCGAGCCGCTCTCACGAGCAGACAGCCCAGTGGCACAACGAGCTCGCCCCACAACCGGAAGCATGATTGCTGTCGCGTTTCTCATAGCAACCTCCTTACGCGGCAGTAGCTAACTGGACAGCGCCATGTTTGGTGGATTTTTTAGCTTGGTGGTGTTTTCGGCGGTACGGACTTGATTTTTCCGGGGTCGATTCCGAGGTCGGCGAGTTGTTTGTTTCGTTTCTTGCGATGGGAAGTGGAAGCCTGCGCGTTGC
>CAUJKE010000338.1 GCA_963205385.1 Planctomycetota bacterium
GGCGACCGGTTGGATTGTGCGGTATGAAGTCAGCGGGGGCGAACCGGCCGGTTTCGCGCCGGGGAGCCAACCGGCGGTCGAGGTTCCGGTCGATGTCAACGGTCAGGCGACCGTCGAGATTTCGCAACTCGCCAATCAAGCAGGCGCGACCTCCGTCACCATCCAAGTCATTCGCCCCGGCATTGCAGGCGACGCCGGGCGGATGATGGTGGGGCAAGGCTTCACCTCTGTCACCTGGAGCGCGCCGGGGCTCGCGGTGCGCGTCACGGGTCCGCAAGTGGTGCAGGCGAATCTCGAATCGACGTTTCGCATCGAAGTGACTAACCCCGGTGATATCGCCTCGCGAGATGTAGTCGTGAGCACGACGCTCCCGCCGAGCCTGGAGTTCATCGGCAGCAATCCGCCACCGCAAATCACCGGCAACCAGCTTGATTGGCGGCTAGGCGAGTTGCCTGCGAAAACGACGCGCGTCATTGAACTGCGGACGCTCGCGAAATTCGGCGGCGACGTGCGTCTGACCGCGCGGGCCCAAAGCGCCGATGGCATGCAAAGCAGCGACACGCTCGCGACGTCGGTCTCCACCCCCTCGCTCACGGTCGCGATGACCGGCCCTGAAACGGCCGATGTCGGCGAGCAGGTGCAATATCGTGTCGAGGTCGCCAACACCGGCAACCAGGTGCTGACCAACGTGCGCGTCACCGACCGCTTCGATCAAGGTCTGGAACAAGTAGAAGGCCAGAAAAGCCCTATCACGCGCGAACTGGGTGATTTGCAGCCGCGGGAACGCAAAGTGTTTGGCATCACGTTTGTGGTCCGCGCGCCGGGCAAGTGGTGTCACACGCTGGACGCTTACGCCGACGGCCAGGAATTGCAAACCGCGCAAGCCTGCGTCGAAGCGGCTGTGCGCTCGGCGCCTGCGATTTCGGTCAAGAAGAGCGGCCCGGCGCAACAAGTGGAAGGCGGCCTGGCCGACTACGTGATCGAAGTCACCAACACAGGCAACATCCCGCTGACGAACGTGCGGATCATGGACTCGTACTCCCCGTCGCTGCAACCCAAGAACGCCAGCCAAGGCTTCGCCGTTGCTGAAGGGGCGATTACCTGGACCATTCCCGAACTGGGCCCCAATCAGCTCGTGCGGCGGCAAGTCTCCAGCTTGTGCCTGCGCGCGGATCCCGCGGCCATCAACCGCGTCACCGTCACCACCGATCAACAGGCGACGGGAACCGATCAAGTTACCACGCGCATCGACGCCGCTGGACCACCGCGCGGCGCCGCAGTCCCTCCAGCGCAGCCAGGCGCCGGCGGCGAGCCGGGCAATGTCAATGCCGATGGCAACCTGCAAATCGTGATTACCGAAGAAGCGGATCCCGTGAAGCAAGGCACGAACTTTCTCTACTTCATTACGCTCACGAACAACCGCGCCGTGAGCGACCGCGAAGTGACGCTCCGCATCACGCTCTCCGAGGGCTTGCAGTTTCAAAACTGGACGGCCGGAGTGCCAGTGGCTTCCGCAAGTCCCGATAAACGCACCATCACGATTAAGCCGATCACGGAACTGCGCCCCCACGAAACGTTGCGTTCCTTCAACTTACTCGTCTCCGCCACCGGCGCCGGCAAGCAGAGCGTGCGCGTGGACGCTGTGAGTCAACGCGTCCCTGGAGGGGTCACGCAAGTGCTTGAGACGACCGTTTTTCCTTGAGCTTGACGGCGCTCACGGCAGAGCCCATGCTGGCGGCATGTTGCGTTACGTGATTCTGCTGCATGAAACCCCGCCGGACTACCCGCGCGGCACGCACTACGACGTGATGTTCGAATCGGCGGGCATGCTCCGCACGTGGGCCATTGATTCGCCCCCCGCGCCGGCGTGTGACCTGGCCGCCGAGCAACTGGCCGACCACCGACTCGCTTATCTGGAATTTGAAGGCGAAGTCTCTGGCGGGCGCGGGCGCGTTTCGCGGTGGGACGGCGGCGCGTTTGACGTGCTCGAAGATGCCGAGTCGCGCATCGAACTACGCTTAAGCGGCGGGCGTCTCGCCGGGGGACGCATCGTTTTGACGAGACCTGCCTTGGAAGCCAACCTTTGGCGACTTTGTTATTACGCGGATTGAAGGCAGCGGCAGCGCAATGCTCTCTCACTCGGCCGCGTCATGTTGTGCGGCGGCTATTGGTTTGCCGCGCGGCTTCCACAGCGTCTCGCCGGAAAGATATGCGGCGCGCTCGCGGAGTGCGAATTCATCCAATTGCAACACGCGATCCGGCAAGTCGGTGTGCTCGGTGGGGAGGCGGATGAGCGCGACGGGGTCGCCCTCTTGTTCCACCCAGCGCACGTCGAGGTTGTTTTCGTGGGCGGCGTGGGTAACTTCCTCGAGAAACTGCTTCACGGGAATCGGAATCGCGCCGGCTCGGGCTTGATGAATCCGCACCGCGAGCGTGTTCTCCTCTTCCGCCAGCGCGATGCTCGCTTTGAGCGAGATCACCGCTTCCACCCGCTCCGTTTGATAACGGCACGCGACCTGGACTTGATTGTCGATGATGGAGACGCGCGGTTCGCGAACGGAACTGGGCAAGAGATCCGGGAATTTCTCTTCCAAATCGACCGCAAGCCAACCGTTGATCTGCTGTTCGGTAAACGTCGCCTCCCAACGCCCCGCCTCGACGATCTCGTTGCGCAAATCGAGCGCCACACGCTCCAAATCGTCCCCGGCCTGGCGGGCGACGACGGGATCGAACGCGAGCGCCTCGGTGTAAAACGGCGGCACATACTGGGACGCGCGATAAGCCCCAATCAGCCCCGCGGCAATCACAATGAGCAAAGCCAACGCCGCCAGGCCGATGAGGCGTCGCAGCAGATGGCGATGGGGTCGCGCTAGGGAGCTGGATGGTTGCATGCACCACTCCGAACCTGGGAATTTACCAATTGGCAAACGGTTTCTTCCGCTCGTGCGTTAATTCTTCGCTCTGTTCCCGTGACGAGGCAATATGCGGGGCCGGCGGGCCGTCCATCCCGGCGTCGATATCTCCCAAATAACGGCGGCGCACCTCCGGATGGCGTTTCACTTCGGCTGGAGAGCCGCTGCACAGCACCGAGCCTTTATCGATCACGTAACAGCGATCCGCGAGCTGCAGAATCTCGCGGGCGGCGTGGTCGGTAATCAGAATGGCAATCCCCCGATCGCGGAGGCGACGAATAATCTGCTGAATGCTCTGCACGGTCACGGGGTCGATGCCTGCAAACGGTTCGTCGAGCAGAATAATTTCGGGATCGGAGACCAGACACCTGGCAATTTCGAGCCGCCGCCGCTCACCGCCGGAGAGCCGCGCCGCCATGCTTTTGCGAATGTGCTTGATCTCGAATTGACTCAGCAAATCCTCGCAGCGGCGGGTCCGATCCTCGCGCGAGTGGCCTAGCAGTTCCATCATGCCGAGCAGATTATTCTCGACGGAGAGCTTCTTGAACACGCTCGACTCTTGCGCCAAATAGCCCATGCCCCCCTCGCCAGCCCGACGATACATGGGCCAATCGGTGACATCGACGTCGCACAAAATGACCTTCCCTTGATCTGGATCGACCATTCCGCAGGTCATGCGGAACGATGTCGTTTTGCCGGCCCCATTGGCGCCGAGTAGTCCCACGATCTCGCCCCGCTCCACGGCGAAACTAACGCCATCGACGACTTTGCGGCGACCGTAGGTCTTGCACAATCCTTGCACATCGAGAATGGGCATCCTGCCAGTCCTTGGTGATGTTTACGTGGTCGAAATCTCGCCATGCATTTTAACGAATCACACCCATCCGCTTGAAGTTAGGCGTGAAGGGAATCGGGCGATTCCACGCATGGGGCCAATAGATGAGCAGCGCTTTGCCGATGAGCAAGTCCCGCTCGACATACGGCGGCGCATAGAACGGTTCGGTGAAATCCACCGAGCGATTCACATTCCCCCAACTCCGCGCGTCCTGGCTTTCGGGGCTATTATCGCCCAGCGGGAAGAATTGATCGGCGCCTAACGAAAACGAAATTTCATTTCTCGAACGGAAAACATCGGTGGTGGGCCACGTGGCTGGATTGGTAAAGACCTCCGTCAAGTCGGCAGGGTCGAAACCAATCTTGTAGTCGTCGCTCGAACCTTCGCTAGCGATGTAATACAGGTCGCGGAAAATGCGTAAGTCCTTCACCTTGAAGGCGGCGCCCAAGCTGCCCACTCCGGCCGGGGCCAGGTCACCGGGGTCTTGGGATGACCACTGGGGCGAACAGTCAGGCCGATTGGCGTAGGTCGTGGGCCCGTCGAACGCAATCGCCCGATTGTTGACCCAGAGCGTCACTTGATCGTCACAATTCGCCAAACGCAACTTATAGGCGCCAGGGCCCTTGAGCGCCGTCGCCGCCGTCGGGAATTGCGTGGTCGCGCCGTCCGCGGCGACAAACGGTGTCTGGCCTTGGTCGATCTCCAACTTAGCTTCACCGCTCGCGACATCGATGCGACAGGTGTAATGCACGCCCCCTTCGACCAGATCGAGCAACACCTCGCCTGCACTACTGGCGACTTCCACCTCGCATTCGAGCGCCAGGTCGCCTACCCAGTGTCGCCCTAGAATGGACTTGCCGCTACCTTGCGTCCCATGCCAATTCTCGCGAATCTCCGCAGCATATTGCTCCGGCGGCGTGCTCCTGGCGATGCTGCGAAACGTGCCGGCGTGAATCCAATAGGCTTCGTTGTAGGTGTAAAAGTCCGTAATGAGTTGGCCTTTTCGCTCCGCGATGTCGCCAGGGAGTCGGCCGGCGTCGAGCGCTGTCCAGTCGGCTTCAAACGGAGCCAGATGCCGGTAACGAATCCACGCGAGATCGCCGTCGCCGGCGGTCGCGAAACTCTTGCCGTCGGTTGACATGCTCCACGCGGCCGGCGATTGCGAGGCTGCATTCGCCCAACTTTGCCACCGCGAAGGCCATCCGGCCTCGACAAGTTGCGGCGACAAGTAAGACGTATCGTCTACCAATTGCAACATCGCGAGGAGTTTGCGCGGCGGCTTGCGCGCAATGACTTCGTCCGTGCTGCCGGAGCGGGAGAGAAAAATGTCTCCGTGGTGGATTCGTCCATGTTCGCCAGGCAGGCCGATCAACCGCTTGATGTAGTTCTGCTTCGCGTTCCCTGGATACTTGAAGACGATAACATCCCAGCGTTCTGGCTCGGACAGTTGATACGCGAATTTGCTGACCAGAATCCGATCACCGTTGAACGACCTGTGGTTCGGATTGACGGTCTTGTCCAGCTCCAACGC
>CAUJKE010000339.1 GCA_963205385.1 Planctomycetota bacterium
TCGGCGACTTCGATCTGCACGATTTGCCCGTTGATGCGACAGTGAACCTGGACCTGTTTACCTGCGTCTTCCGCGTTGCCATGCTTGATGGCGTTGACGAGCGCTTCCTCAAGCGCCAAATGAACGCCGAACAGATCGTGCTCGTTCCAACAGTGGTCGCGCAAATGCGCGAGTAAGTCTTCAATGACTGAGGGCGTCGCCGAGGTATCGCTGGGAAGGCGATACTCGTGCAACCAATTCCAATGAGGATGATTCATCGCCGCGCCGATGTTTTCGAGAAAAGAACTGCCTAAATCCATTTATTCCTGAGGAGCGAGAATCGCTCGCATCCAGGCGGGGAAGAAAAGAGGGTCCGCCTGGCCGCTTACTGCCGCCGCCTGCTAGCCGCCGAAGGCCGCGAGGGCGTCGGCTTCGTCGCTCTTGATATCGAACACGGTGTTCAGCCGGGTGATGACGAAGACGTCGTAAATCTCCGGGCGAAGGTTGCTGAGGCGCAACTTGCCGCCGGCGCCTTGCACCTTCTTGTTGAGCACAATCAGTTTGTTGAGGGCCGCGCTCGACATGAACTCGACGTTCGAGAAGTTGAGCAAGAGATTCTTGCGATTGTCCGTTTCGACGAGTCCGAAGAGTTCGTCGCCCAGTTCTTGAATGTTGGCGGCGTCGAGAATTTTGCGGTCCACGAAACGCACGACTGTTACCGTGCCAACTTCTGAAATTTCCAACCGCCGATGAACGGGCATAAAGTAACTCCTAAGGGCGCCGCCAGCTTTCGCTGCCGCGACGAACGGATGCAAACTCGTGACTTGGGTTCTGCCCCTGGCACTCGAGGCCAGGTTCTCCACGCATCCGCATAGGATGCACTTTGTCAAGCAATTTTACAAGGCAATTGGAAAGTGCCTGCCCGCCCCGATGCGAACGCGGAGCGCGAGAACGAGATCCCGAAACCTCGCATTATCATATTCTACTGAGGGGCAGAGTCAATCCAGGCACGGCACGCCCCAAAATTGAGGGACCGACTGGAGTTCGTGAGGGCAAACGATGGGAGAATCGCCACTTTCGGCAGAGTTGCTCGGCCACGGCAAAAGTCCCCGCTCAAAAAACGCGTTTAGGCCGTCCGTGCCGCTCCGGTAGGCTATTATTTCTCGGCGATTTTCCGCGTCGCCCCCTATTTCCCCACCTGACGGCGACCGTTTCGCTACTTTCCCCAAGTGAGGCTCTCCCATGCGTTGGTTGGTGTTAACTTTGCTATTCTTGTCCGCCTGGACGACGTTCGACGTTTCGGAAGCGACCGCTCGCACCACGCTCACGCGGACCGAAATTCGCGCGATGCCGATCCACCAGCGTCCCAACCGGGCGGGGCATTTTTACGGCAACACGGTCCGTCGGCGGGCGTCACACGGCGGCTAGTCTTTGAGTCATCCCGAGCTGCCGCGGATCGAACGCAGCGAGCCTCAGTCCATAGCTGAAGTCGCGAGGCTTCAGGCGGTGGAGCGCCGCCCCAAGACGAGCGACTTTTGGCTACGTGCTTGCCGTAGCAAGCCAAACGCCTGCTTGATTAAACTGGCAGCATGCCGCTGCGCTTGACCAATCTCGAACTGGCTGTTGAACAACCGGAAGAGGCGCTCGCGCATGTTTTGGCCGAGCGTCTACGGTTGCGGCCGGAAGAGATCGGATCGTGGCGAATTCTACGTAAGAGCCTCGACGCCCGCGCGCGCGATCGCCTCAAATTTGTGTACTCGGCGGTGGTGTCGGTGCAGAACGAGGAAGAGCGGTTGCTCGCGCGGAGGATTCCTGGACTGGTGCGCTATGACGCGCCCCACTTCGACGAACCCGCGCCCGGCGGGGCGGAACTGAGCGAACGGCCGGTCGTGATCGGCTCGGGACCGGCGGGGCTCTTGGCCGGCTATTATCTCGCGCTGCGCGGCTATCGCCCGCTGATTCTGGAGCGCGGCCAGGCGGTGAAGGATCGCGTGCCGGCGCTACGCGCGTTCGATGGCGGCGGGCCGTTTGAACGTGAGAACAACTATCTGTTCGGCGAAGGGGGCGCCGGCGCTTTCAGCGATGGCAAGCTGACCTGCCGCATGAGCGGCGCTGATGTCGATTGGGTCTTGGCCCGGATTGTCGAGTGCGGGGGTAAGCCGTCAATCGTCTACGAACATCGCCCTCACCTGGGCAGCAATCGGCTCCCGCTGATCTGCCGCAACTTTCGTCGGTTGACGGAAGCGCTCGGCGGCGAGTATCGCTTCGGCTGTTGCGTGGAAAAGCTCGACATCGTCGACGGGCGCCTGGTCGGGCTACATACGTCGCGCGGTTACATCAAAACGAGTGTCGCTCTGCTGGGCGCGGGGCACAGTGCGCGCGACACCTACGAAATGCTGCACGCGCTCGGCGTGCCGATGCAAGCCAAGGCGTTTCAACTTGGGCTCCGCATTGAGCAGCCGCAGGCGATCGTCAATCAGCATAAGTACTCGCAAGAGCGGTATCTCGATTTGCTCGGCGCCGCCGATTACACGCTCGTCGCGCGTGGCCAGCGTGATCTGTTCACGTTCTGCATGTGCGCCGGCGGCTGGATCATTCCCAGTGTGAGCGAGCCGGAGATGTTCTGCACCAACGGCATGAGCAACTCGCGGCACGACACGCCGTTCGCGAACAGTGGCCTGGTGGTGACGCTCCAGCCGCACGAGTTCGGCAGCGATCATCCGCTGGCCGGCGTTCAATTGCAACGGCAGTACGAAGCGCTCGCGTTTGAACTCGCAGGGCGAGATTACTACACGCCGATTCAACGCGCGCACGACTTTCTGCAAGGCCGCACGCCGGGGCGAAGCGAGAAGTACGAATGTTCGTATCAACGTGGCGCCACGCCGCTCAATTTGTGCGCGGTGATTCCGCCCACAGTGGTGGCCGCGATGCAGGCCGGCTTGCCGGTGATGGACCGCAAGTGGCGCGGGGATTTCCTCCAAGACGCGCTTCTGGTCGGCCCGGAAATGCGCGGCAGTTCGCCGGTCCGCATCGAGCGCGACGCGCGGACGATGGAATCGCCGGCCGTGGCGGGGCTCTATCCTATCGGCGAAGGGGCCGGCTTTGCGGGCGGGATCATTAGTGCCGCCGTCGATGGTCTGCGGGCCGCGAAGATGGTCGTAGCGAAGCATCGCACGGCTTAGGGGTGTGGCGTGCGGGTATGGCGCAATAGGCGCATTGCCTCTCGCCCTGCGAGGTCGTAGTCTAAGGCTGTCCCTCTTCCCACCTTTTTGGAGATCCGACGATGCAACGAATGTTCTCTCTAACCCTGGCAATGGTGATCTGGATGTGCGCCGCGATGAATTCACAAGCTGCCGACGACGGGCTCAAAGTGGGCGATGCCGCGCCCAATTTCAAACTAATGGGCAGCGATGGCAAAGTGCATCAACTGTCCGATTTCAAGGACAAGCAGGTGGTGGTGATTGCCTGGTATCCGCGGGCGTTTACCGGCGGCTGCACCAAGGAGTGTAAATCGTTCGCGACCGACGGCGCGAAACTCAAAGCTCTGAACGTGGCCTACTTTACCGCCAGCACGGACGACGCGGAGAAGAATAAGAAGTTTGCAGAGTCGGTCGGCGCGGATTATCCGATCCTCAGCGATCCCACCGGCGCCGCGGCCAAGGCTTATGGTGTTTACAATGCGGAGCGGAACGCGGCCCAGCGCGTCACGTTCGTGATCGACGCGCAAGGCAAGATCGCGCTGATCGACAACGCGGTGAAGACGGAATCCCACGCCGCCGACCTGGCCAAGAAGTTGGAAGAGCTCGGCGTGGAGAAGAAGTAGACCTGACGACGCGCGGCGTAATACACGCGCGGCGTTTCCGCACGCCGTGCGTGTTCAATTCCTCGCGCCGACGAGAATCGCAAAAAAGACGAACGCCATCCCCAAGCCAAAGAGCACCGTGTGGATGATGCCGATGATCATACCGGCTTGGGTCAGCCCCCGCCCGCTATTGTCCATGCGGCCCGCGTTCATTTTGTTGAGATCGCCGGCCGCCATGATCCACGCGACAAGTCCAAACACGACGCAACATGTCACCCAACTGATGATGCCCAGCGCGAGGATCAAGCCGCCGCGATGTGGTTCGGCGTAAGAGCGCGTCGCGCCGTAAGGGGCGCCATACGTGCCGCCGCCCGCGGAGCCAGGCGATTGATAGGGATTATCGGCGAACGGATTGGCGGCTGAGGCGGCGGCTTGTGGCGTCGGCCCGGCCATGGCCAGCGAGGGGAACACCGACGCCGCCGACCGCCATGTGGATTCGTTCTCCCGCCGCAACTGCGAGCTCGGCCCGATTCGGCGTTCCCGAAACCATTGATCGAGCGTCGGGCGATCGATCGGCCCGAACTCACGGCCGTCGTCAATCCGCAAAAACCAGCGGTCCGTTTCCTTCGCAGGCGGATTCGCGAACGAGCTGGCGGCGGCGGAGCTTTTTGTTGGCGAAAAGCTCTTTTGAATATCGTCGGCGGCTGTCGCCGAGGCTGGCTCCGGGGAGAAGGAACTCGGCGTGATGTTGGGAACGGTGTAGATCGCGCCACAACTCGGGCAGCGAGCCTGCTTGCCGGCATGTTCGTCGCCGACGCGGAGCTTCTTCGAGCAGCCTTGGCAGATAGTTTCGATGGGCATAAGCGTGGGGATGAGATTAGAGCAATGTAGGCATCACGCGGGGCGTGAGGCCTGGCATGGTTGGTCAGCACAAACCATAAGCATAACGGACGATATGGGTGTTTCCCACACCAAAGCCCGCGGCCCGTTTCAGCTTTTCATCTCGCAGCGACAAGAACCAGAAACAGCAGGGCGGCGACGGCGCCGACGATATACAAAATGGAAAAGATCATGCCCAGTACGCGGCCGGCCTGCGTGAGGGCCTGGCCGGAACTATCCACGCGGCCGGCTTGCATTTCCTCCAAGTCGTGCGTTCCCATCATCCAAGCCATGAGACTGGGAATGGGGCACGTGGTAATGATCCCCATGATGCCGAGAATTAGAACCAGCGCGCCGCGATGCGGAGCAACAAATTCTTCGACCGTCGCACGCTGGAGCATCGGTTGCGGCGACGGGGGAGTCTTTACGCTAGGGAAGATCTCACACGCAGCGTGCCAGGCGTTGTCGCCGGGGCAGACAAGGCAATCCGGTGTCACGCGCCCCTCCGCGACCCAGCGTGCAAACGCTGCTTCCACCACCGGCCCATAGACCGGACCCTCGGGCGTGCGCAAGTACCATTTGGTGCCATCGGCCGGCGGGAGTTCAGCCGGCGGGAGTTCGGCCCGGCTCGTCGGATCAAGGGCCGCCGGAGCCGCATCTTCGCCGCCAGCGATGGCCGTCGGGGAAGCTGGATCGGCTGCTGCCACCGGCGCGGTTGCGGACTCGTTGGCGAATTCCTGCGGCGCACTTTCACTCGGCGGCATGAGCTTGCTGGCCGGCGCCGCGTAGGCCGTATAGATCGTGTCGCACGCCGGACAACGCACATGCTGCCCGGCGAATTCATCCCCGATGCGCAGTTGCGCCTGACAACCGGGGCAAATCGTGTCGATAGGCATGAAGGTGTTAAACGCGGGGCGATAAGTACGAAACGGCTAGCATGACGCGAGTTCCTGTTGGCCCGCTAAGGCTGTGGCCCGGAATTGGCCGCGGGATCATTCGCCGGAGGCTGCCAGGTATTCGCTTCCAAAAGCTGGTTATCGGTGAGCGTCATCGTCTGCTCTTGGGAATTGACGTAGCGGACGGCCGGCACGCCTGGGGCGCTGACCAGCCGATTATTCCGTAGGGTTACGCCTGCCGCCTTGTGGAAGCGGATCGGGCTTTTGGCGATGTTGTAGATGGTGTTGTTGTCGACGAGAATCTCTGAACTCCCCTCATCCATGAAAATGCCGTTGGATTCGGCTCGCCCCGCGTTGACCGGGATATCGTGAATCTGATTGAGGCGTAAGATCGAGCCTGGTTGGCGCCCCAGCGTATAAATCCCGCCGCCATCGGACATCTTCTGGAGGACGTGGTGGATGTGATTCTTTTCGACCACGATTCGCGCTACGCCGGTCGGGGAGTTGTCCCACTTCCAGCCGACGGAAATGCCGGTGTAGGGCAAGTGTGACAATTCATTGCCGGCGATCTGCACGTCGCGCGCGATGCCGACCCAAATGCCGACGGCGCCGTAGTCGAGTTCGCCGCAGCGCGTGATGACGCAGCGGGTGACGCGATCATCGGCCGACACGAGCGGCGCGCCGTCAGGCTCTGCCGCGGGGCGCGTGAACGTCTCACCGATCATCATGCCGTTGGCGCCGATGTCTTCAAAGACGCTCTCATCGACAAGGCAATGGACGCATTCCCGCCGGAGGTACAACCCCGATCCGCCGAAATGCGTAAAGCGGCACTGCTGAAAGGCGATGCCGTCGGCCAAATCGCACAGAATCGCCGCGGGGACCATCACGCGTGGCGGCTTGCGATTGGCTTGCGACGGATCATGAACATGCGTCCGATCCTCATGAAAACTAGCCTGTGAGCCTGCATAGCCTCCTTTCGGCAGCGGCCAATGCGTAAATGCGAACTGCAAGCCGACGAAGTGGGTGTTGCGGACGGACTGCTTCCTCTGCTCCTCGCCGGTGATGGTCAGCAACTGTTCGAGCCGCGGCGCAATCGCCACACTCTTCGCGGGCTCTTCTCCCGGTAGTGGAATGTAAGTCAGCACGCCACCTTGCGCATCCAAATGCCATTCGCCGGGCGCATCGAGAAACTCTGGCGCTCCTTCCAGAAAGTAGCGCGGGTGAGCTTCAAAATGATCGATCGCGTAATGCGGTGCGGCATTGCCGATCGGATCCGTGAAGCGGATCGTGCGCGACGCCGAATCAATGCCGGCAATCGGCATGCGGGAGATTGACCAGTCGTGCAAGAATACAATCTCGGCGGCAGTGGGAGCGGCGATGGGTTGCAGGTCTCCTTGGGCAAACGTGAAATTCGTGCGTCGATCTTCGCCAGCCTTTTCCACGCGGAAATATCCTTGGTTCGGCGTGCGAGCGCGGGTCCGCCGCGCGCCGTTGATGTACAAATCGCGAAACGCCCACTGGCCATCCTGGGCGGCGGGAATGTCAATCTGCCACCGATCGTTCGCCACGCGCCACTTGCCGAGCGTTCGTCCCCCGCTGATGACGGCAGGCTCGCCGGTTAACGGGCCGGAATAGATGACCGTGGTTCCTGGCGGCGGGTTATCAACCGCGGTGAAGGCCCATGTCCGGCTGAGTTCGTAAGTGCCGGGAGAGAACCGCACGTCGATCTGTTTCGGCGGCGCGTCGTTGAACCGTTCGCGGACCAACGCTTGCGCCCGCTCGAGCGACTTCACCGGCGCATCGCTCGCGCCGCTAGCCGCATCGTCGCCTGTGGGGGCAACGTGGATCGTCGCGCGTTCCGCGGCGTAGCCAGGAATACCGGCGGCGACAAAGCCGCTCAGGACAAGGAAAACGGCGGAACGTGTCATGGAGGTGCGGCCTTGATTCTTAGGGAAAGGGATTGCGTGACCAGGGATTGACTGACGGGGTGGGCGATTATTTACAGCACCGGACAATGCCCGCGAGGTTCAGCGAAAATCGCTTACGGTTGGTTCGCGTAGGCTTGTAGCTGCGTGCGGAGTTTGGCCACGACTTGGGCGTGTTGTGGATCAGCGGCGAGATTCGTCATCTCACCCGGATCGGTGGCCATATCGAATAGTTGCTCGCCCTGAGCGCCGTCGTCCCACGCTGTATACCGCCAGCGATCGGTGCGAATGCTGTAGCCTTGGAAATTGCCCCGCTTTACCTGTGTAAACGCCGCTTCCCGGACCGACTTCGTGGGATCTTGCAGCACCGGAACCTGGCTCTTGCCATCGACATAATCCGGGCACTGGAGTCCACATAGCTCCGCCAACGTGGGATAGAGGTCCACCAACTCTGCCAGGGCTTGCGTCGGCTTTCCATTGCCGGCTTGTTGCGGCGCGACGATGATCAGCGGCACGTGCGCGGAGTTCTCGAACAGGCTCGACTTCTGCCACAGGCCATGCTCATACATGTGATAACCGTGGTCGCTCGTCATCACGATGATGGTGTTATCGGCAAGTCCCAACCGATCGAGCGCGTCGACAACTCGGCCCACCTGCGCGTCCATGAATGAGATCGCGGCCCAATACGCTTGCATACATTCGCGCCGCAGCGCGTCGTCCATCTTGTCTTGTTCCTTCTTGGAACTCGCATAAGCCGCCGCGGGAATGCGCTTTTTATCGTCGGCCGAGAGTCGCGGGAGCTCAATCTGATCCACGGGATACAGATCGAAATACTTCTTGGGCGCGACATACGGCGTATGCGGGCGAAAGCAGCCGACCGCGAGAAAGAACGGCTTATCTTGGTGTTGTTCGAGCAGGCTAATTGCCGCCGTCGCCCCGAGTCCGTCGGTCTGTTCCAGATCGGTCCCTTCGGCGGCGTGCCAGCTCAACGTGCCGCCGTAACTTGCGCCCGGCGTGAGCGTGAAGACTTGATTCTCCTCCGCTTTGTCACGTCCGGCTGGATTGACGACATATTGCCATGAGGCCACGTCGTCTAGGCCGCTCGTGCCAATCTGCCCCGGCACGCCATAGTGAAAGAGCTTGCCGACCCGCGCCACAAAATATTTCTGCTGGCGAAAAAGTTGCGGCAGCGTGACGGTCTCGGGAATGAATTCGCGAAAATTCGGCGAGTTGGTGTAATCGGTGGAGAAGCGACCGGCGCGGGGGTTCGTCAGAATCTTCGTCTCATCCGGCCGCCGACCCGTAAGAAACGATGCCCGGCTGGGACCGCACAACGGAAACTGGCAATAGGCTCGCTCGAAGCGCACGCCTCGCCGCGCGAGTTTATCGATGTTTGGCGTGCTGACATGCGGATGGCCGTAGCAATGCAAATCGCAATTCAAATCATCCGCAATCAAAAACAGCACATTCGGCGGCGACGCTTTCTCGGCGGCAGTCGCGCCTGCGCCAAGAGCGGCCAAAGCGACATACAAACACAATAGCGGCAGGAGGCGCGGCATGAGTTCCCTCGGCAGGCGGAGACAGGGAGGCAGGAGGATTCGCTGTCTGCCCAGTGTACAACGCCGCGTCCCCCGATACCAACCCGAACGCGTCCGCGAGAATCTCCCTATCGACCGGCGGCTCGCAGACCATCGACGAGACCGCCGACGCCATGATGTACGTCGCCGGTCGCTTTCACGACGAGGCACATGAGCGGGCGATAGTAGACGATGGTGCACTGGCCGCCGTTGACATCCCACTTGGCCGGATAGACCGTGCGCTGAATGAGATCGACGAGTTCCTCGCCATAGTCGCCGACCACCGCGCCGCCGCCGAACGCCCCTCCGGCCGCTTCAAACACGTGGCTGGGGCCTCCTTGCGAATAGTTCACGAGCGCGAGTTGCGCGGCGAGTTCCCGCGCCACTTGTTGTTGCTCTTCGTCAGCGCGAATCGTCGCGAGGTTGAGTTCCACTTCGCCTTGGCTTCGCTCCGCAGCGCGGGCCATTTCGCGCTGCAAACGCTGTTGCACCGTCACGAGTCTCGCCCGCACGCGGCCGCGATATTCCTGCAAAGTGGGACTTTCGATCAACCGTGGGTCGCGCTCGAGTTCGCGAAACAGCACGGCCAGTTGACGCACCGCCGCGCCCCGTTCAACGAGTTCGGTCGCCTGCGACTCGCGGCGGAGCGCACTTGAGATATCGCGCTGAATTTCGTGAAACCGGCGCAACTCTGGCGCCGTTTGCGGATCGGCTCCGAGCGTTAGCGCCGCACACAACAGTAATGCCGTCGTCATGAGAAACATCTCCCCAACCGCTGCCGCCCCGAACTTCCTGGCCAACGGTAATCGCGTCTCCCCGCTAGTGTAGAGGTTCGGAGAAACAATCGCAATCAAAGTCCCGACTGAGTTGTCATGCCAGGCCGTGTGATTGCTTGGTTTTGTCGTGCTGGCTCGCGCGTCGGGCTCGACCAACTATGCTCAGTACGCGTTGACAAACGCCCCTAAGCGGGGGCGGAAGAAGTTGGAGACCAGGTGCGGCTGGCCGGCGAAGTCGACTTGCATGCCGCAGGCGACCACGCGGTCCGTGCCGACGAGTTGCCAGCGAGAGGCGTCCTGGGGAGCGAAGGAAATCATGTCAGGGCCGGGCAGAATCTCCCACTCACCGCCGAAATAGCCGCGCAGCGCCACGCCGCGATCCCCCAGCCAAGAGTTGCGGCCAAAGGTCAACTCCGCGGGGAGTGCTTCCCGCTGGGGACGCCTGGCGACGGCAATCCCCGGCAATAACCCAGCCATCGGAAACTGGCGACCATCCGCCAAGACCACGCTCTCGCACAAATAAGCAAGGCCGCTCGCTTCGGCGTAAATGCGGCCACCTTGCGCGACGAAGTTGCGCAGGGCCTGCATCAGACAATAGTTACGCGACAGTTCTTCCGCGCAATGCTCCAGCGAATGGCCGGCGAGATATACGATGTCCGTATCCCACGGCAGGGTTTCGCTCCGCAGGGGTGAGAAGTCCACAATCCGCGCGCCGCGCTCTTCCAGCAAATCCAGCGTATCCGCGAAATACGCTTGAAAGGCTTCGTCGAAGGCAATCGCGATGCTGAGCGAATCGTCTGTTTCCGGGGGACTAAACAAACGCCGCGCGGCGGTCGCCAGCGGCGGGACTTGTACAATTTGCAGCAACCGTTCGACATTGAGCGTGCGGCGTAAACGTCTCCCCAGCGCCGCGCACAACTCGCGGCAAGGCAGGCCGGATTGGCGCGCGTTCAGCAGCGACCGGAGCTGAAACGCATCGTCCAAGAAACCCAAGACCGGAATGCCATGCAGCGTTTCCAGTTCGGTCCGCCAACGCAGCCCGTCGGCGATGTCATGCACGCGATCGAGCAATAAGCCGGCCGTATGCTGGGGGAGTTCCAACCGTTGACAACTCGCCAGGCGTTGCACGTCGACGACGGCAATTTGAGGGAGCTCAAGCCATTCGCTTAACGTGTCGAGGCTGCTCTTGTGGCCGCTGGCCCGGCCGCTATCAAAACAGCCTTCCACGAGCGCAATGTCGGCGCCGATCGATCCATGCGCGAAGATTTCGCGGGCCGTCGCCTTGGACATCAGCCAACTGTCCAGATGGCGCTGGCTATGGCCGGTGATGCAGCGGGCGCCGTGAACAGGCGCCAAACTGGCGGTCGAGCGGAAGGATTGACCCTTCCAACCCAACTCGTCGAAGGTGTCCAATAAAGCCCAGGTGAAGGGACAAAGGTCTGCTTGGGGTTGCGTTGTCCCCAACGCAAACCGAGGCATGTCTGACATCGCGGGAGACTCGGTAGGATCGAGGGACAAAACGAATCACTCGGCGTAAGAGGCAGTGTTTCGTGGCAAGACCGAACGCCCACCAGAGAGGATGGAGAGCAGTGGTGTGTCGTCAAGCGTTTCGGCTCAACCTCGCAGTCGCCGCCGTCAAGCAAGCCACTGCTGATGTCATTCTTCGCAGCGACGAATGGCCAGTCAAGTAGCCTCCGGGGCCTGAGGGAGTCTGAGCAGTCGAAAACTCAAGACGCTGTCGCCACAAACAATTCAGCAATCATCACCGTGTCGCCCGCGCGAGATGCGGCGGTTGTCCACCGGCAGCGTAACCGTTTAGATTGACAAAACTCCTACCCCATGCTAGGGTTATGTAATGCTTCGGGCGGAGGATGGGCTGTGATCGTCCCGCCTTTTACGCCCGATTGGCTCCTCATAACGCAACGCCTGGTGCGTCGCCTGATGGGCTTCTAGGCTTGGTCTGATGAGGTGCAGCGTCGCCGTTCTTATCCTCGATAAGAGCCCGCACGCGTGCGCCGCGTGGCAGGCTAAGCCTAGCAGACTAGCAGCGCCGACCGTGCCACCGTGACTACTGGTGGGAATTTCGACGGCATGAATGATGCTACAAGTGTCGCGCTCGCTGGCGACGCGCAATCGCTAGCGACGTGCGAAGAGCGAATTGGCTACTGCTTTCGCAATCGAGCGTTACTAACCGCGGCGCTGACGCACGCC
>CAUJKE010000340.1 GCA_963205385.1 Planctomycetota bacterium
CAAGACCCCATCCGGCTCGCCCGGATGGTGAAAGAGTTGGTGAGCTAGTCGCGTTGGATTCCTTTATTTTTCACGCCCGCTCAATCGGAAACGCGATCACATCCCGAATACTGCTCGCTCCGGCGAGGAGCATCACGAGGCGGTCGACTCCCAGGGCGCAGCCGGCGCAGTTGGGCAGGCCGTGCTCCATGGCCGCGAGGAGGCGACTTTGCTCGGGAAGCGGATCCTTGCCATCGGCCTGGCGAAGTTGGTTGGTTTGGATGTTGCGCGCGCGCAGCGATGCTGGATCGAGCAACTCGTGGTAGCCGTTGGCCAACTCCACGCCGCGGACGAAGAGCTCGAATCGCTCCGCGATGTTTTCAGCGACTCGAACCTGCGCAAGCGCTGCTTGATCGGCGGGGTAGTCGTACAAGATGGTCGGTTGCGACTGACCAAGTTGTGGTTGAACACGCGAGGTCAGCACGATATCTAACTCAACGTCGGACATGGTCGCTGACGACAAGTCCATACTCGCATAGCGTTCAAACGCCTGGTGAAACGTAAGGCGTTCGACTCGCGGCGCGCGAAACATCTCGCCAGCCAGCTCGGCGAGCAGGTTCATGCCTGCCTCGTAATCGTCCCCGACCCGATACCACTCCAGCATCGTGAACTCGGGGTTATGCAACTCGCCCGTTTCAGCGCCGCGAAATACTTTGGTGATTTGATAGATCGCCTTCGCGTCCCCGGCGGCGAGCAAACGCTTCATGCCGAACTCGGGGGACGTTTGCAAATACAGTGTCGGGCCGACGGTTGGCGCCTGCGGATCGGCGAAGAGTGTGACGCGGAGCGGATCGAGATGGCGATCGATGACCGTGTCGTGCGAGAGGATCGGCGTCTCGACTTCGACAAAGCCACGGGCATCAAAAAAAACGCGGAGGCGCTGGAGTGCCTCCGCGCGGAGTTTCAAATTTGCCCAGGAAGCGGTCGGCTGAAAGTCGGACTGGCTCATCGCGGACCCATCGACCTAATCACGCACGCGCTCGACATACTGGCCGGTGCGAGTATCAACTTTCACCATGTCATCGATGTTGATGAACGACGGGGCGGTGATTTCGGCGCCTGTTTCGAGCTTGATCGGCTTGGTGACGTTCGTGGCGGTGTCCCCTTTGGCGCCGGGTTCGCAATACTCGACCTTGAGCACGACGTGCGACGGGGGCGTGATGGAGATCGGCTGGTTATTGAACAGCAGCACCGAGACACCCATGCCATCCTTGAGGAACATCCAGACGTCTTCGATCTTGTCCTTCGGAATTTCGTATTGCTCAAAGGTGGTGCTGTCCATGAAGACGAACGTGTCTTGCTGGGCGTAGAGGAACTGGGCATCGATTTCCTCGACATCGGCGGATTCGAGTTCGTCGCCCCCCTTGTACGTGCGGGAGAGGGTCGTGCCGCGGACGAGGTTCTTGAGCCTGCACTCGTACAAGGCGTTTCCCTTGCCAGGCTTGCGGAAGTTCATTTCAGTCATCAGGTAGGGCTCGCCGTCGATTTGAACCTTGAGTCCCTTTTTGAAGTCGCTAGTCTTGTAAGTGGCCACGAAACTTGTTCCCTGTTACGCTTACGGAGATGGAGTATTTGCCTACGAAACCGCGTATTGTAATCGACGTTGCGGAATCTGTCCGCGCCAGTACCGCGGATGAGCGGGAGAGGGATGCGACTGCGGAGTTGGCCCCCTATCGCTGGCAGGAACTGCTCCGCGCGGCGGTGCGTGACTCGCGCCAACTCCTTGCTAGAGTTGGACTTTCGTCACAGTGGCTGCCGGGTGCGGAAGCCGGTTCAGGCGAATTTTCCGTGTTCGCCCCCGAGGCGTACATCGCCAAAATGAAATTCGGCGATCCGTACGATCCGCTCCTGTTGCAGGTCTTGCCGCGTCAGGAAGAGCTGGAAGAATCGCCTGGATTTGTCCGTGATCCGGTCGGCGACGCCGCAGCCAAACTTGGTCCCGGACTATTGCACAAATACGCGGGGCGGGCGCTTTTGGTCACGACCGGCGCGTGCGCTATTCACTGCCGGTACTGCTTCCGGCGGCATTATCCTTATAGTGAAAACCCGCGGAGCGCCGCAGCGTGGGAGCCGGCCCTCGCGCAAATTGCCGCCGACTCGTCGATCCGCGAAGTGATTCTCTCCGGCGGCGATCCGCTGACGCTGGTGGATGCCACTCTGGCGGAGATTGTGGAGCGGATTGCGGCGATTCCGAGCGTGGTGCGCTTGCGCGTGCATACGCGGTTGCCGATCGTCATTCCCGAGCGTGTGACCGACGAACTCCTGGCTTGGCTGCGCGGCACTCGGCTTGCGCCGATCATGGTGGTGCACGCGAATCATCCGCAGGAATTGGACGCTCACGTCTTGCAATCGCTCGGAAAATTGGTCGATGCCGGCGTGCCGGTGCTCAATCAGGCCGTGCTCTTGCGGGGGATCAACGACAGCGTGGCGACCCTGGTTGAACTGTGCGAACGCCTGATCAATGCCAGGGTGCTGCCCTATTATTTGCACCAACTCGACCGTGTCGCTGGAGCGGCTCATTTCGAAGTGCCGATCGAGCGCGGGCGAGAACTCGTCGCCGAATTGCGAAACCATTTGCCTGGCTACGCCGTGCCGCAGTATGTCGTGGAGCAGGCAGGCGAAGGAAGCAAGAGCCTGTTGATGTAGCTGAACTCGCCAGAGTTCCTGTCGCACCTGGCGCCACCGGAGGCCTGGCGGTAACAGGCGGCACGATTGTTCGCCGAGCTTAGTAAGGGTTGCTGACCTGCATGGGGCGGATGGTCCACGATGTGACGACGCCTAGAAACGACATGCTGACGCTGAAGAGAATGATGGCACTGAACATGGCTAGGACTCTTTGACTGCTGGGGATGTATGCGTTGGGGGAACGCGATACTTTAAAGCAGTCGGTGTGCCAGAACCGTGCGAACGCTAAGTCAGTGGCCATAAGTGCAGTCGCTTTAACAGGTTGCGGTCGCTAGCAGGGCCGCACGAGGTTTTCCGCACTTCACGGGTTGTGTCGTCAGACTGATTATTTTGAAGATCAATCTGACTTTGGCTAAAGTTCGCGGCTTTGGGCTGTCGCACAAAAAAACGCCTGAGATGCTCAGGCGTTTTGGCATTGCCCGGCCGGGGTCGCGGTGCGGGGCGACTCCGGCCGGGTTGTTTGCAGGTATAGATTTACCAGGGTCCGCGCACCGGGTAGACGCCGAACTGGTCGGTGTGACTCGGCCAGGCGGGCGTGCCATAGAGCGGTCCGGCGTATTCGCCCGGTGCAACGCCAGGATACGCCCGACCGAACTGATGCCAGGTGGGCATCACGCGGGTCTGGGCGACGCCCCAACTCCACTGGGTGTGCATGCTCGCGGTGGGCGGCACGACCAGGGCGACGGGGGCGCCGTATTCCCGATGATAGTAAGGCCCGTGCCACGGCGTTTCATTCGCGTGGCGACGAGCCCTCAAATCGGTATGAGTCTTCGTGGGTTTACCGGCCAGGACCGGCGAACTAGGACCAACGACTGCCAGTAAGGTTGCAATCGCCAGGCCGAAAATAACGGAACGCATGGGGGAAATCCTTTCTGCCAGGATGAAAGCAGAGTCAGGCGTTAATCACCACCAAATGACTTTGGCGCGGGTCAGTCCGCGGCCGCCGTCATAGTATTGATGGTAGGTGCGATGGTGTTTGTAGAGGAATTCTTGCGGCATCAACGGCTGATACGTGATGTAAGTATTGCCTACGTTCGGCGGAACCGGCCGTGGAGAAAGATACATTTGCGCCGGGTATCCACCGCAGGGGCCATGGACATAGTTGTTGTAGAACAGGTCCGGTTGTGGATAGCCCCGGTTATGACAGTTGTAAGGCCCAGGCCCATACGGATTGCCGGAGTAGCCGGTTTCGCCGCATTCGGGGCGATCGTTGTAGGCGACCGAGCCCATCACGTTATGTCGCGCGAGAGGACCGCGGGCGGCACGGCATTGGGGGCAGTCGTCGGCCGCGACCGAAGAAGTCATCCACGCGCCGGCGCAAACAAGCGCGGCGAAAAGCGACGTGCGTATCATCAAACGAAGCATCGTGGTGCTCCTCCAAACGCAGGGGTGGCGAAAGTGACACCAAGACTCCTAGCGAGTCCGGGATCCAGTGCAGGCAGGCGTGAAGTCAGGTGGGGACCGATCCACGTAGAAGATTCGTCGGACACTAACGGTCGTCGCGGTGAAATTTATTTTTCTCTGCGTACTGCTTATCTATCTTCTAACGCGCCTGACGCATCTCGACTTAAAAAACAGCGACAAAGCCGCTATAATCCACACAGTTTGACGGATGCTCGTCCCGGCGGAGTCTGCCGTAGGTTGTCCCTTGATCAGGACAGCGGCGAAATCGACACATGGACGTGGGAGACTCGAGGTCTCCGTTTCCGGCTTTCGCTCGCCCCCCTGCCACGCGGCCAAGGAGTTTCCCGCATTGGTTACCAAGGCGTCCCCCAACAACGACGAAACTGCCATGAACGGACATCCCCGCAGCCCCGAGGCCGGCGGCAAGCGCCGTCGCGCCACGGCCGAAACGATGGCGGCCAAGCAAAAGGAGATCTCCGTCAGTGAGTTCTTCGCCAAGAATCGTCACTTGCTTGGTTTCGATAATCCCCGCAAGGCCCTCCTGACGACCGTCAAGGAAGCAGTCGATAACTCGCTCGATGCCTGTGAGGAAGCCGGCATCACGCCTGAGATCTGGGTTGAGATCGAAGCCGCCGGTCCCAATCGCTACCGGGCCAGCATTCAGGACAACGGCCCCGGCATCATGAAGAAGACGATTCCGCTCATCTTCGGTAAGTTGCTCTACGGTTCCAAGTTTCACCGTTTGCGCATGAGTCGAGGCCAGCAAGGCATCGGCATTAGCGCCGCCGGCATGTACGGCATGTTGACGACCGGCAAGCCGGTGAAGATCGTTTCGAAGCTCTCGCCGAAGAAGCCGATCCACTATTACGAAATCCAGATCGACACCAAACGCAATCACCCTGAAATCCTCAACGGCAAAGGGGAAGGGGAAGACATCGAGATTCCCGCCAAGCAAGATCCGCATGAGTTTTTGCAGAAGCGCGGCATCGATTGGCACTTCCGCTATCCAGCCGTTCAGCCGCCTAAGCCTCCCGTTAGCGCAGTTAGCGAAGTTAATGAAGATGAGCCCTTCGTGCTCAATGCCAACGGCCAGAGCATCCAGCCTCCGCCGCCTCCACCGCCACCGATTGCAGATGAAACGGGGCCGGAAGTGAGGAGCGGGACGCGGGTGACGATCGAGCTGGAGGCCAAGTTTCATCGCGGGCGAGGGAGCGTCGAAGAATACCTCGAACAAACGGCGATCGCCAATCCGCACGTCACCTTGCACTACAAGGATCCCGATGGCGTCGAGCGGCATTATGTGCGCAGCACGGAACAACTCCCACCGGAACCGAAGGAAATCAAGCCCCATCCGTACGGCGTAGAGCTCGGGCGACTCGTCACCATGCTCAAGGATTCGTCCGCCACGACCCTTTCCCAGTTCTTGACCGATTCGTTTTCGCGCGTCAGCGGCGATGTCGCCCGCCGAATCTGCGAAACGGCTTCCAAGATCGGGAACGCCAAGGTCACCCCCCGTTCGCATCCCAAACGGATCGGCCGGCAGGAAGCGGACGCACTCTATCAAGCAATTCAAGACACCAAGATCAGCGCTCCAGGAACGGATTGCATCAGTCCCATCGGTGAGGAGCTATTGATTAAAGGGCTGTATCAAGTCGTCCCCGGCGAGTTCTATTGCGCAGCGACGCGGCCCCCATCGGTCTATCGCGGCAATCCGTTTGTGATCGAGGTCGCGCTGGCGTATGGCGGATCAAGCCCCGTGCAGAAGGTGACCTTGGAAGCCCTGCGGGAGATGCTCTCGGAAACAGATGCCCGCACGTTGCGGCAGTTTCTGCTCAACAGCTTCGACGGCCTGGGGAGCGAAGGGTCCGAGCGGATCATCAAAGCGGCCAAGATCGGCACCCGGCAATCGCCGAGCAAGCTGTCGTCGCCGGAGATTGGCCGCTTGTTCGAGGCGATGCGCAATGTGAATCTCAGCGAAGGTGCGTCGATGCAGGTGTTGCGTTACGCAAATCGTGTGCCGCTTCAGTTTCAGCCGGCGGCGTGCGCCGTGACGCAAGCGGTGGTGCAAACCAATTGGCGCGCCTACGGACTCAACCAATCGCGGGGCAACATGCCCAGCGGCCCCGTCACCGTCATGGTGCACATGGCCAGCGTCTGGGTTCCCTTCACGAGCGAATCCAAGGAAGCGATTGCGAGCTACCCCGAGATTCAAAAAGAATTGCGTCTGGGCCTGCAAGCGGTGGGGCGCAAGCTCGGCATGTTTCTCAACCGGCGGAATAAGGTCAAGCAGGAAGGGGAGCGCCGCAGCATTTTCTTGCGCTATCTCAAGGAAGTCGCGGACGCCGTGAATATCATCAACGACGCCGACGCGGACGAACTCTACGAGAACTTGCTCCGCGTCGCCAAGAAGAAAACCGCCGAAGCGGACATGAAGTTGAATGATCGCGGCAAAAAGGTGGAGCCGAGTGAGGAAGACTACGGCGGAGCCGTGTTGATTGTGAATCAGGAAGAGTAGCCTTGTAGGCCATTCGCACGAACTCCGCGGTTGGCGCGGCAGGGACTTGTCGTTTAACAAACATCTATCGCTAAATCTCCTATGGCCAAAAAGAAACCAGCACCGAGAAAAGCCGAACCCAAAGTCCCGGTCAAGCTGACCGACAAGGACAAGAAGACGCTGACGAGTTTGGAAAAACTGGCAAGTGGCGTGGTCGAGGCGGCGATGAAGAGCCGCGCGCCGCACATCGAGATTCCGTCGCGAGCGCTTTCGAACGTGCGCTACAACACGTCCAAGAAATTCATCGAGATCGGCAGCGGCACGAATCGACGCGAGCTCTTCAATCTGTCGCAGGCGAAAGCGTACATGCAGTCCCTCTTGGTGGCCGGCGGCGCTAAGGAACTGATCGACGAAGGGAAGACCACGAGTCTGCGTGGCATGTACTACAAGCTCAAACACACCATCGCGGGAACCAGCGAGAATACCTTCGATGGCCAGGGAGAGTCGGATACGATCATCGAAGACATGGAAGTTGCGCTCGGCGCGATGCGCGAAGAGTTGCACCTGTACGCCAAGAATGCAGGCGCGATGGTTGGGCCCGTGGTGCTCGTCGATAGCGGCGACGAGATTGATTGCAACCGCATGGGAAGCGGCGGCTACAGCATTCCTTCCATCGTCGAACCTGAAATCGTGCAGTTCAAAAAGGTTCAGGCGGACTTTGTCTTGCACGTCGAAAAAGACACGGTCTGGCGGCGCTTTAATGAAGACAAGTTCTGGCAACAGTACAATTGCATCCTCACGCACGGCGGCGGGCAACCTCCGCGCGGCGTCCGGCGGCTGTTGCATCGTCTGCACCACGAACACGATTTGCCGATCTATTGCTTGCTCGATAACGACCCCTGGGGGTATTACATCTACAGCGTCATCAAGCAGGGATCGATCAACCTGGCGTATGAATCCCGGCGGATGGCGATTCCCGGCGCGCGTTTCATGGGGCTCCGTAGCAAGGACTACGAACGTTGCAACCTGACGCCTAGCGTGCAAATTAAGCTCAGCGAGCAGGACATCAAGCGCGCACACCAAATCGCGGCCTATCCCTGGTTCGCAAAGAAAAAAGATTGGCAAAAGGAAATCGAAGGGATGCTCAAGAACGGCTTTAAGCTGGAAGTGGAAGCACTCATCAGCAAAGGGATCAGCTATGTCACCGAGCAGTATGTGCCGGACCGCCTGGAGGACGAGGATTTTCTCGATTAGGCTGTAAAATCGGCGTCGTGATGGGTGTGAATTCACGTCCCGCGGCGCGCTCGGCCCTTTGGAATTCGCGGCATGCTTTCGTTCGACGCCATGACCAGGTCCGACTACGATCAGGTGCTCGCCGTGTGGTTGGCGGCGGAGGGACTGAGCCATCTCGAGTCGCGCGCGGAGTTCGAGCGTTTCATCGACCGCAACCCCGGCCTCTCCGTGGTCTGCCGCGACCTGGAGGCGGATCAAATCATCGGCGCCGTCTGGTGCGGACACGATGGCCGTCGCGGCTATCTGTACCACGTCGCCGTCGCCGAAGGCTTTCGTCGCCAGGGAATCGGTACCGGCATG
This sequence comes from Planctomycetota bacterium, assembly GCA_963205385.1. Lineage (GTDB taxonomy): Bacteria > Planctomycetota > Planctomycetia > Pirellulales > Pirellulaceae > JAEZGD01. Next base: position 8,216 of record CAUJKE010000340.1, read on the forward strand.
GTCGAGCAATGCCTGCGGAACCTCGAGGCACTCGGCATCAAACGCTGCACGCTGTTTATCTTCGTCACCAATTCCGACGCCGAAAAGTTCTGGAAAGCCATTGGCTGGCAGGGCCGCTTTGATTTGAAATTGATGGCCAAGGATCTGGGGTAACTGCCAAACCGCCCTTGGTCGGCCGCTCTCTCGCGAGGTTTGCCATGCTGGAAGATTACCCGGTCACGATCACGCTCCCTGTTCTCTGGGGCGATCAGGACGCTTTCGGCCATGTGAACAACACGGCCTGCATTCGCTGGTTTGAGTCGGTGCGAGTGCGGTATCTCGAACTGCTCGGCGGCGGCCAGTTGCATAGTCCAACCAAAGTCGGTCCAATCCTCGCCCGCGTCGCCTGTAACTACCGGCGGCAATTGAACTATCCGGATGAAGTCACGATTGGCGCCCGTGTGGAGCGAATCGGCAACTCCAGCTTCACGATGCAGCACGCCGTGTGGAGCGCGGCGCAGCAAGCGATTGCGACGGACGGAGAGTCGGTGGTGGTCGCGTTCGACTACACCACCCAAAAACCGGTCCGGATTCCCGCGGACCTCCGCGCCGGGATCGCACAGTTGGAAGGGCGGGACTTCCCGTCCTAGCCCACCCTGCGGAATGGGCATTCATGGCCCACGGCACACAGAAATACGATCCCCACAAATGACGGACAGACGAATCCGTCAGTTCGCTGGCGCCTGCCGTTTGATGGCCAGTTCGCGGCGTCGTGCGCCTGCCCGCAAGATCGGTTCAGGCACCCATTGAGATCAAATTTGGAAAATCCAGATAAATCTTGTCGCGTTTCAGTTGCGGAATATTTATCCCAGATTATCATGCAACGGAGTGCATCCTCCTAGCTAGGCATCCTACCTGAGCGAGCTCTACCTCGCCCTGCGAATGTCCAGACGGACTTGCACACAGTGATGCCCGGCGATAGTGGCTTGGCTGCCATTGTTGGCCCGGCAGGCTTCGGAGTTGTTTGCCGCCCGGTAAGTTCAGCTCAGTTTGCAGTTTGATCCACACCCCGGTTAGCGGTGCGCGCTGCCGGTCCCTACTTTGCGGAGTCGCGTCGTGTCCCAATCATCTACTTTTCGTCGTCCCACGTCTGTTCGTACGCCCAAGCGCGCGCAAAAGTTGCGTGGCCAGCGCTTGCGCAGCCTGGAGCAACTCGAAGCCCGCATGGTAATGGCGGCGGCCGTATGGAATTGGACCGGCGGCGCGGATGCGAATTGGTCTACTCCAGGCAATTGGGCGCTGGTATCGGGAACTGACACCGGTAGTGACAACGTTCCCGACATCAACGCTGACGATACGCTTCGTTTTCCAGCCGGAGCAACCAACCTCACGAACACAAACAACTTCGCCGCCGGCAGCGCATTCGCCGCCATCGAACTCAGTGCCGGCGGCTATGCGCTAGACGGCAACGCGCTGGTGCTTAACAACGCGTTGACCAGCAACTTCGCCGGGGCAAGCTCGATCGCGCTGAACATCGCCAGCGATGCGGATGGCATCGCGGTGACGCACAACGGTGGTGGAAATCTTACGCTCAGCGGGGCGAATACCTATAGCGGCACGACGACTGCAACTAGTAGCACCCTCACGTTGGCGACAGGTGCGATTGCCGGTGGCGTCGCCCCGAATCCCCTCGGAACATCCGCGCTGACGGCGAACGACAGCCAGGTCATTGTGCAAGGCGCCGTCGCTGCTGCAGGGGTCTCCAACAGTCTGTCGATGAGTTGGTTTCACTACGGCAGTCATAGCGTCGCGAACAACCTGGATGCGATCGGCAACAACACGGGAACCGGCGGGATGCTGGGTCAAACACCGCGCGGCACGAAGCCTTATGCTGGCGCCCTCAACATCAATGGTGACGGTGCGTTTCAGACTCAAACAGTATTGCCATATACCGGTTTGCGTTTGACGCAGGGGGACAACTTCGGCATGTTGTGGCGCGGGACGTTCACTCCCACAGTTTCGGGTTCTTACGTCTGGGGCGTCGGCAATCAAGGCGGTGGCGCGGCCATCGACGATGCCGCAGCCATCTTCCTCGATCTCAATGGCGATGGGCTGTTCAATACGGCGGCTTCGGAGCGTGTTGCCTATCAAGCTTCGGCTGGCGGATCGAATGCCGGGGCTGCGGTCAACTTGACCGCCGGCGTCTCGTACAGCATTGCCTTTGCGTTCTTAGAATCGACGGGTGGATCGAACTTCACGGCGAACGTAAAGCTGGATGCCGGCGCGGCGACGATTGTTAATCCAGGCGCCGATGCGAGATTTCGGAGCCAATCCGTCGGTGCATTTGTCAATACACCGGTCTCCGTGAGCGGCACGTCGACCATCGAAATCCAGACGCCAGGCGCTACCTTCGGCTCGCTCAACCTCGCAGCCAACAGCGTGCTCAATCTCACAGGCACAGGCGCCGGCGCAAATCAGGCAGTCGCATTCGGAACCACAAATCTGGCCGCCGCCGCGACCATCAACACGAATACCGCGAGCGCGGTGATCAATGGCGTGGTCAGTCAGACCGCCGCCGGAACATTCACCAAGGGGGGCACGCAAGGCCTGCTCTTGACCGGAGCTAACACCTATGGTGGCGACACGCTCATCGCGGCAGGGACATTGACGCTCGGCAATAACTCCGCGCTCGGTGATGAAATCGGCAAGACGATTATTCAATCCGGCGCCACCCTCGATATCTACGGCTTCACTGCCGGAACGACCTCCAATGAACTCGTTGAAGTAGCCGGCACAGGCGTCAGCGGAAACGGGGCGATCGTCAATGGCGCAACGACGACACAAACGAATGCCTTTCGCCGCGTCACGCTCACCGGAGATACGACCTTCCGCACGGACGTGCGCTGGGACATTCGCAATGTGGGAAACAATCCATCCCTCTTCAACATGGGCGGTTACACGCTGACCAAGGTGGGCGGACAAGAGTTTTGTATCATCAATACCGCGATCAACAACACAGGAAGTGTCAACGTTAATCAGGGCATCTTTCGTCTCGAAGGCACTACCGATTTCGATGGCCCGTCAAGAACTATCAATGTCGCCAGCGGCGCGACGCTCGATTTCTGGAGCAATGGCCAAACGCACGATGTCAATCTGGTTCTCGCCGGTGGTGCAAACCTGACGAGCAGCAACGCCAATGGCCCGACGGTCTCCGGCGCCGTGACCCTCAACGGCGTCGCTGTCGTCAACACCGGCGTCAACCTCGCCTTGACGGGTGGCATTTCTGGCGCCGGCGGCATCGAGAAGCGGGGCGGGGCGCAACTCACCCTCTCCGGCAACAACAGCTATGCCGGCCAAACCCTCGTGACGAGTGGCACGCTGCTGGTCGCCAGCGACACGGCCCTTGGAAACACCGCAGGTGCGACAAATGTTTTCCCAGGTGCATCCGTCCTGTTTTCGGGAGGACGGACCGTTACGGAATCGTTCGTGATTGCGGGCTCAGGAAGCGGCAATGGCGCCCTAGTCAATGTCAGTGGAAATACGTTGCTCAACGCCCCGACGATGACCACCTTCGACTCCGGTACTTTGGCGATTGGATCGCTCGCGGATAAGTTGACGGTGGAAAGCAATCTCAACCTCGGTATTGCCAGTCTCAGCTTCGTCGGCAGCGGCAATATTGACTTCCAAGGGAAGATTACCAGCAGCGGCACCGGCGGCGCAGGCATTCTGCCCGGCGGACTCATGGCAAGCCTCTTGGATCTCGATGACGGCACAGCCCTGATCGGCAACCGCACAACCAATACTAGCGACCTGTACCGCGCGCTCGCACCTTATGTCGGCCCTGGGCAATCAGACTTCGTTCTGCAACGGCTGGGTATGTCGCCCACGATCGGCGGGGCGACAAGTTCGACCAATGTCATTGTTCCCCGCGTCGACTTTGGGGCTGGGACCGAGGCCAATCAAGGAGATGGCTCCGTTCTCGACCGCGGTGGCTACGACAATGGCGGAATTCCGCCGTGGCAGGGGCTCTTCAATAACCTAAGCATCACGGCAGATATGGACGGCGATCAACTCGCTGCCTCGTTCCAGGGCAAGATCAACATCGTCACCGGCGGCTTCTATACGTTCACCACGCGGAGCGATGATGGCAGCGTATTGTTCATCAACGGCCAGCAGATCGTGAACAATAATCAAGCCCAAGGCATGACCAATCGGAGCGGCACGGTGATGCTCGCGCCGGGATTGCACGACATTTCGATCGGCTTCTTCGAAGGATCGGGCGGCGCCGGCGTGCAAGCGTCGTACAGTGGCCCCGACACTGCCAATGCGCGCGTCATCATTCCTCCGACGGTGTTGTTCAATGATGTCGCCAGTGCAGGCAACTTTGTCGCAGGCGGCTTGCGCGGAAACTTCTACGATACCAATAACAACATCGCTGGGTTCAACTTCTCCACGGACGAATGGCTGTTGAATCCGTCATCGCGATATGACAACACCCCCTTCGAATCACTCGCAGCGGCTCAGATGCGCTACGTCAGCTACGTCGATTTCGGCAGCGGAACCGAATTGCTTCCCGGCACGGGTGACACATTGGGGCGGGGAACGACCAATGGAAACCCTTACGGTGGCATCGGTGTCAACCTAGGGAACGATCAAATCGGCATTGTCCTCGAAGGCTATTTGAACGTCCCAGAGACTGCGGACTATACGTTCACCGCCAACCATGACGATCACATCCGGGTCTACATTGACCGCAATAACGATGGCGATTTCGACGACAGCGGCGAACTGGTTGCTTCGAATGATGGGACCGCGGACATCACCACCACGATTTCGCTGAACGCTGGCTGGCTGCCGATCAAGATTCTCAACGGCGAAGGCACCGGCGGCGCGCGCCTGCAAGTGAGTTGGCAGCAAACCACGGGTACAACGTTCGCCCGCCGTGTGCTCGGGCCGAACGATCTTGGCGTCAAGGATGTCGTCTCGAGCCTGACCAAAAATGGCAGCGGCACGGTGCGGCTCGGCGGCGACAATGTCTATGCGGGTATAACCACCGTCAATCAGGGGACGCTCGTCGTCGCCCATAGCAACGCCTTGGGGAGCATCACCGCAGGCACCACGGTCGCGAGCGGCGCTACGCTCGCTTTTGACAACAATGTGAGCGTCCCTGCGGAGTCGGTAACGGTCGGCTTGAACGGAACCTTACGCAATCTCGGTGGAAACAATTCCCTCGCCGGCAGCGTCACCGCGACCGGCATTGCAGGCAAACTGTTTGCCCAAGCCGATGCCGGCCAATTGACGCTCAACGGCGCGGTCAACGCCGGTCAAAATCAGCTCTACGTCTCCGGCGCCGGCGATGTCGTAGTCAATGGCGCGGTCTCGGGGAGCGTCGTGGATACGGGAAACGCACCGGCGAGCGCGTTCTCGCAGACTCTGCAGCAAACCCCCGGGCTGAGCGCCTACTATCCGTTCAATGAACTGTCCGGCGCGACAATCGACGACGTCGGCCCGAATAATTTCAACGCCAACGCAAGCGGCGGCATCGGTTACGCCAACCCCTCGCAGAATCCGCTCCTCGGCACGGCGCTGAGCTTCAACGGCTCCAATGCGTATCTGAGCACAGCGTCCGCGACCGCGCTGGGACTTAACGGCAGCTTTACCGCGTCGGCCTGGATCAACGCCGCAGATACTTCCAGCGACAAGACGATCTTCGGCACGGATGCGGCGGCGCCTAACATCGGACTGCACCTGGTCATTCGCAATGGCAAGATGCACATGGGCTTCTACGGTAATGACACGGGCGGGTCGCAAACGATCAACACCAACACCTGGTATCACGTTACTTGGCGCTACGACGCGGCGATGCAGGAACAGACGATCTTCGTCAACGGCGCACAAGACGACAAGACCGGCGTCCACGCTCCGTTTGCGGGAACGGGAACCGTCAACATCGGTCGCTGGAACAGCGGCAACTACTTCAACGGCTTGATCGACGAGGCTGCGATTTTCAATCGGGCCCTCACCGATGGCGAAATCGCTGGCCTGTATGCCCTAACCAACGTGGCGGCGCCGACCGAAGGAGTTTACAAGTCCGGCAACGGCACGCTCACGCTCAATAACGGCAGCAACAACTACGCCGGCGGTACGCTGATTAGCCAAGGGACGGTGCTGATTGGGCATCCCGACGCGCTTGGCAGCGGCGCTGTTACTCTCAACGACGCCAATACCGGCGCAAGCAACACGGCGCTCTTGGCCACGTTCGCCAACCCTGGCAATGCCATCGACAACAACATCACCGTGGCCAACTTCGGCAGCGGCACAAGCACGATTGGGACGACGGACTTCAACGCCGGCGCCGCTGGCACGCAGTATGCCGGCTCGATCACGCTCGCTAAGGCGACGACGTTCCAAGGGGGCAACGCCGATCTCACTGGCTACTCCGGCCAAATCTCTGGCGCCGGTCCCATCACGATCAGCGGCGTGGGCCAGCCGGCCGGAAAAAACAGCAATCGCACGACCTTTAATAACAATTCGAACAGTTTCACCGGCAATATTGCGATTGTCGGCGCCAATACCAAACTGCAGCTCAACGGCCCGACGGTCATTCCAGACACCGTCGATATCGACGTGGGCGCCGGCGCGTTCCTGTACTTCAACACGGCCACGGAAACCATTGACGGCCTCAGCGGCAGCGGCACGGTGCAGAAGCATCCTGATACCAGCGGCCTAACAACCCTCACGATTGGCGCCGATAACGCTTCGAGCACGTTCACCGGCACGCTCATCAACGCCAGCGGCACGCTCGCCCTCACCAAGACCGGCACCGGCACGCAAACCATCGCCGGCAGCGGCAGCACGAACAACACCGCCAGCGGTTTGTTGACCGTCAACAACGGCACGCTCATCGTCGGCCCCGGCTTCGGTGGCGACGGCGCGTGGAAGGGGGACGTGACGATCAACGGTGGAACGCTGCGCTTTGCCCAAAGCAACATCTTCGGCAACGGCGCCGACTTCACCATCAACTCGCCTGGTCAACTCGATATGAATGGCCAGAGCGATGTGATCGGCAACCTGCAAGGCAGCGGCAACATCGTCAACAACTTCAATGGCTCGGGAATCATACTGGATGATCTCTCCGGCACGCGCACCTTCTCCGGCAACATTTCCGGCGGCGGCGGCTTCCAAACGCGGGGCAACATTGACAGCACCGGCGTGCAGGTCTTCTCCGGCGGCACGTACCAATTTGGCACGATCAACTTGGGCCGTGGCACGGTGACGTTCACGAACAGCCCCACCGTCACGGCGTCAGGCCTTGTCAACGTCGCCGACAATTTTGTTGCGGGAGCGCCGTCAGGGCCGATCTACGCCACGCTCAATATCGATTCTGGCTCGCTGACGACCCTTGGCATGCAGTTCGGCAACACAAATGGCGTACCCGCCATCGGCATCCTGAACCAATCCGGCGGTATAGTCACCACCACCGGTAGTCCCGCCGATGGCAATGGCATTCGCCTGGGTCACTGGCCAACAGGGCAAGGAACCTACAACCTCAGTGGCGGCACGCTGAACGTCACCGGTAACTTCGAGCTTTCCACCGCCACGGACGGCACGGGCGCGTTCATTCAGACCGGCGGCACGGCCAACGTCCGCGGGTTGGACGTCAACTCGCGCAACAACGGCGGGGGTAACGGCACGTTCACGCTCAACGGCGGCACGTTCAACTTGGGGGCTGGGGGGATTGTGCGCGACAATGCTTCTGCTCCCTATACCATCAACCTCGGCGGCGGGACGCTCCGCGCCACGGCTGATTTCAGTTCCGTCCTCGACATGAACGTGACCAACGCGGTCGGACCTGCGGTTATCGATACCAACAGCTTTAACGTCACGCTCAGCGGGAACCTCAGTGGCGCCGGCGGGCTGACGAAGATCGGCGGCGGTTCGCTCTTCCTCGACGGGGCGAACACCTATGCGGGACCGACGCTCGTAAACGCCGGCACGCTGGGCGGCATCGGTTCGGTGACGAGCGCCGTGACGGTCAACAATGCCACGCTCTCGCCTGGCAATGTGGCGACTCCGGTGCAAGACCTGGCGACCGGCCCGGTGACGCTGAATTCAGTTTCGACCTTCACGGTCCAACTCAACGGCGCGACGCCAGTGACCGAGTATGACCAACTCGTCACCGCAGGCGCGGTGGCTCTCGGCGGTGCGATTCTGTCTGCAACCGCTGGCTTTTCACCTGCCGCGGGGCAAGTCTTTAGGATCATCGTCAACAACGGCCCGACGACCAGCGGCACATTCGCCGGACTGCCTGAATACGCCAGCACGACGATCAGCGGCCAGCGTTACTATGTCACCTACAACGACCCGCAAGGGCGTTACGGAACTGGCAACGATGTGGCCCTCGTGCGCAACAACAACGTTACCGCGAACAACGACAATGCTACGACGCTGGAAGATGTCGCTGTGAGCGGCAATGTGAAGACCAACGATATCGACCTCGATCAAGATGGCGTGGCCGAAACCGTCACCGGTCCGCTCCACGGCACACTAACGTGGACCAATGCAGCCACCGGCGCCTTCACTTACCTGCCCGCTGCGAACTGGTCAGGAACCGAGACGATTACCTACCGACTGAACGACGGTGAGTTCCAATCCGCTCCGGCGACGCTCACGATTGTGGTCACGCCGGTCGCTGATCTGCCCACTCTCGTCGTCGCCAACGCCACCGGCGGCGAGAACGTGGCGATCCCGCTCTCCATCACGCCGACCTTTGCCGATAACGACGGCAGCGAGGTGCACACGGTCGTGATCAGCGGCGTCCCGTCCCTCACAACGCTCTCCGCAGGCACGCCCAGCGCCGGCGGCACGGTCTACACGTTCACCGGACCGGCGGAAATCGCGCAACTGAGCAGCCTGACGTTGACCCGCCAGAACAACTATCCGGCCAACGCTCCGCTGACGCTGACCGTCACCGCGACCGCCCGCGAACTCGCCAATAACGATACGCAGTCGGTGACCAAGTCCTTCGACGTGACCGTGCAAAACTCGGATCCGACACCGATGCTCAACCGGGTGGACATCAACGGCGCGGACCAAGGGACGCCAAGCACGATTAACGCCACGCCGGGCACAACCATCTCGTTCATCGTTTCGACGACCGATCCGGTCTACCAGGATCTCGATAAGCCGTGGAAGTTTACCTTGAACTGGGGCGCCGGCACGATCACGCAAACTCAAGACGCCTTGGCCCAAGGGGAAGAACTGTCTTTCAGCTACGACTACGTCGGCAAGCCGCTGACTACCTATCAGCCGACCCTCACCGTCGTGGACAAGGACGGCGGCTCGACGACGATCAACCTGCCGCCGGTAGTGCTCAGTCCCGTGGCGGAAATCGATGGCTCGATCTACGTCGGCGGCACGCAAGGCAGCGACCGCATCATCGTCAGCCCCGCCAGCGGCGGCGGCGTCATGATTCGCTACAACAACACCAATTACGGCCCGTTGAGCGTGAGCGACAAAGTGGTTGTCTTTGGCAATGGCAGTAACGATACCATCACGGTCTCAGGCCGCTTCGACATTCCCGTCGAGTTCTACGGTGGCGAAGGAAACGATTACCTCGCAGGCGGCAACGGCGACGACATTCTCGATGGCGGCCCCGGCGATGATCGGCTGTTGGGTGGCAACGGCAACGACATCTTGCTCGGCGGCGCTGGCAACGATCGCCTCAGCGGCGGCAATGGCGATGATTTGATGTACGGCGATAGCTCCGTCGATCTCACCGTGCCGCGCGAGTTTGACGAATTGGTGCTCGTGCTCCCGCCGCCCAATCAGCAGGGACGGGACATCATCGCCGGCGACAACGGCAACGACATCGCCTATGGTGAAGGTGGCAACGACACCATCACCGGCGGCAACGATGATGACCTGTTACGCGGCGGCGACGGCAACGATCGGCTCGATGGCGGCAACGGCAACGACTTCCTCCTCGGTGAAGGCGGCGCCGACCTCCTCTACGGCCGTAGCGGCAATGACATCCTC
>CAUJKE010000341.1 GCA_963205385.1 Planctomycetota bacterium
GGGCCACAGCACGCTTCCCGCCCCCGGCGTCACCAATGGCATCGCCGTGAGGCAGTAGAGCGACATGCGAGTTCACTTCCCTTGCTCGGCCAGCAGCCCGAGCATCGCTTCCCCCATCGCTTTGCCGATGCGGTTGAACCAAATCGCGCTTCCCAGGTAGTGATAGGGGAAGTCGCCGCCGGTGACTTTCCACAACTCGCCATTCTCGCGCCACTTGGGAAACAGTTCCTCCGCCGCCTTGTCGACGAGTTCGTCGGTGCGAATCGCCTTCACATTTCCTTTGAACTCCGGCACGTCGTTCATGGCGAGTTGCGCGGTTTGAACCGTCAGCATCGCCCCCGTCGCCGGCTTCGAGCCGTTTTGTCCCATCACGCCGATTACAAATGGGAGCTTCGGCGCGCCCAAATCCTTTCGCACATCCTCAATGAAGTGCCGCATGTTCGCTTCGTAATCGTTCTCCGCCCCGTACATATCGTTCCAACCCTGAAACCACACGAAGCCTGTAATCTCCAGCTTCTTCCCCTTTAGTTCGGGGAAGAGCTCCGCGTAGTTGGCTTGCACGTCTTTCACTTCAGCCAGCATGTTGCGATACGACTCGCCGTACGGCTTCTTGATGTCCGCGAGCGTCGGCAACGGATCGTTCTTGTTATTCTTGGCGTTGTTGTTCGTCACGTTCTTTTGGGCATTTTCGAGTTCCCGTTGCAGCATTTCCGCAGGCGGATCACCGGCCGATGGCGAACGGAACAGCTTGAAGAGCGAATGGCCGCCCCAGCAGGTCTTGATGAGTAGCACCGGCGATTTGAAATGGTCTCCCATCACCGTGCCGAATTCCAATTCCACGCCGGTGCGATCCGGCGAACCGTAGCCGATGGTGAGTCCCCCCTTGCGGTCGAGATACTTGATGAACACATCATCGCGGACGATCCACTCATCGCCTTGGCGCAAGTGCGCGAAGAGGTCTTTCGTCTTGGGGTCCGTCGCCTGATGTTCGAGCAGCGCATTGGGCGCTTTGCCTTCCATGTTGGATTGACCAGCGAGGATGAAGACCTTAACGGTGTCGGCTTCCTCGGCGGCGGTTGCGAAACTAGCGAGCGAAAACGAGACGCAGCACAAGGTGAGCACAAAACGAGACAGGCAGCGGTGCATGAGGGAAGCTTTCAGTGGGAGAGGGGGGTGAAAAACAGAAATTAGAAGCTATTGAGGCGGGTTATCAATCATTTCAATGCGGCGCACATGGCGGCCCCCTTCAAATCTGGTTGTCATCCAGGCATCGACGATGGCGAGCGCTTCATCCTTGGTGAGCAAGCGTTCGCCGAGTGAGAGGACGTTGGCATCGTTGTGGGCGCGATTGAGCTGTGCAGATTCCACATTCCAGCACAAACCGCAGCGCACGCCGCGCACCCGATTAGCGACAATCGCTTCGCCGTTGCCGGAGCCTCCCAGCACAATCCCCCGCTCGAATTCGCCGCGACTGACCGCCTCGGCTACGGGGCGAATGAAGAGCGGGTAATCGACGGGAGCGGTCGAGTCCGTGCCGAAGTCCTGAACTTCGTGCCCTTGACTCGTCAGATGCTGTTTGATGAGCTCTTTGTAATTGTAGCCGGCGTGATCCGAACCGATGGCAATTTTCATGGCGCTGGGGGGAGCAGTTCCGAGGTGGTGAAGGGAAAGCGGTCTCCTAGAGCATAAAAGCCAGCGCGCGCCGGGGCAATGCTGGCGCGCACAAAGTGCCGCCGCGATGCGACGAGCACGCAATAGTTCGGCCAACGACGTGCGAACAACTTTGACTCCCCTGCGCGGGGGCGATACGATGATAATCACGGAGGCCAGCGCTGGGGCTAGCGGCCACTCTTACCAAGGATTTCCACATGGCCTGGTCGGTCGTCGCCATCGTTTGCCTCGCGTGGGGGCAAACCGCCGCTACCGCGCTTTCGCCTGACGAGTTTGCGGCTCTGGCTAAGCAGCTTGGCAGCCCGGTCTTTGCGGAACGTGAGGCCGCGTCGCAACGGCTTTGGCTCGCGGCGGATTCGGTCCAGGCGGAGTTGGCGGAAATCGTCAAGAACAGCCGCGATCCGGAAGTTCGCTACCGCGCGGCCCTCATTCTCGAACGGTTTCGGCAGGGCATTTATGCCGATACGCCCCGCGGGTCCGTCGCCGCGATCCAGATGTTCAACCGCGATCGCAAGCTGCGCACCGAAGCGTTGCGACGCCTGCGCGATGCTGGCGACTGGACAACGATTCGCCGGCTCTTGAATCAGCCGCTTGTCGAGCGGCGGTTGGAACTGGTCGATGACGTTGGCATCGAGTTGCCGAACCTCATTTCCAATCGGCTGACAAACGATGACCTCGCAACCGCGGAACAACTCCTCGCACTCGCGGCGTTGCGGAGCCAACGCGAGTTGCGCCGCTTGGCGCTGTTGCGCGCGGCCCGCGGGACGCTCGCGGATCACATCGCGGCGGTGTTAAAGTTGGAGGAACCGACGGATCTCGACCGCCGCGACCTGGCGATCTCATACGAGGCCGCAGGTGAGTTTGCGTCGGCCCGCAAATTGGCTCAGCAGCTCGAGGACGTCGCCTGGGAGCGCCGACTGGCCGAGAGGGCCGGCGACTGGGCGCTCGCGGCCAGGCTTGGTCAAGAACAAAACGAGGCCGCCGGTCTCATCGCCTCGCTGTGGCGACTGGCCGGCCACGAGGCGGCCTATCGCGCCCAAATCCAGCGCATCGTCGCGGAAGGAAGTGAGCGCGCCCAAGTGTGGCCAGCGGCGCAAACGCTATTCATGCTGGGGGAGACCGACGAGGCTCTGGCACTCTTGCAAGACTTTAGCCCGCAACTAGGGTTCCACATCCTGATCGCGCGGCAGGATTACGCCGCGGCGTTTGCGCTCGCGAACACGCCGCGAAGCGCAACCTTCGATCGCGCCTGGCTGCGCGGTTTGCCGCTCGGAGCGAACCATTCCTATACCGCGCTCACCAAACAGTTTCGCCTGGCAAGCTCCGTCGCCGTCGCGCTGCATGACCTGGGTGAAACGGAGTCGTCGCATCAAATCGGCGACTTGTTACTCGAACTCGCGCACGAGCAACTGACGAATTCCACAGGCGCGCCGGCGGACGCGCCGTTCGCACCGCTCCCCTTGCCCGAGGACGAAGCTGATCCGCTCGGCTATCGCGGCGGAGCGCGCGATCCGTTTATTGACGAGGATCCTGCGAACCCCTTCGGTCCTCCACCCCCGCGCGCGGCGCCGCCCAGGCCGCAGGCGGAAGCCTATTCCACGGACCTGCGCAATCAAATGCGGATGGCGCTGCAGTTGCTACGGCGGATCGGGCGGCAGGACGAAGCGCTGCGTCAGGCGGCGTGGTTGATCGATCGGCAATGGGATCCGCTGGACGTACTTCCGTTCGCGCTCGATGATTTTCCCTCTGGGATTGGTCTCGCGGAGTTGTGGGAGGTCGCGGCGCACCAATCGGAACTCAGCACGCATCAGCAAGTGCAAACCATCGCGCGTTGGCTGGCGCAGCATGGCGACGATGCCGCCTGGCGAACCATGCTGGCCGCTGAAGAAGCTCGTGGATTCGCGACGCCGGTTGAGAGTGAGGGGCGTTCGCCGCTCCGCATGCGCACGGCGGCGGAACTTTGTTTGTGGCGCGGCGACGAGGCGTGGGGCTTGCGACTGCTCGAGAGCGACGCCGACGATCAAGCCAGTCGCTGGCGGGCCGCGAAGCTGCATTTCGCCGCGGGACGCTTCGACCAGGCGCGTAAGATCTGCGAAAGCTTACGAGAGAATTCGGCGGACGACGGCTCGTTTCGATACGTTGTGGGCTTGTTGCAGGAACAGGGGGGCGATCTTGAGCGTGGGCAAGCGTCTCGCGTCATCGGCATGCTTGTGGCCAGTCTGAGCGATCCGACCAGCGCGGAATTGATTAATACGCTGATGGAGCTGAAGCTGCCGGTGCAAGCGTGCGAGGTGGCCGAGCAGTTCGAGCGAACATCGATCGGGTTCGAGTTACACTACCATCTCAACACCGGCAACGCGCTCGCGCTGCATCAACCGCTCACCGCGTCGCGGCATTACGAAGCGATTCGCCGTGCCTTGTTGAGCAATGGCAGCGTGGTGGTGACGGAGGACGCGGAGTATGTCACGTTTGCTTACACCACCACGCGCGTGCGGGCGCGAGGCCTGTTGGCGACGGGACGCCTCGACGAAGCCTGGCGCGAGATCCTGGCCATGCGGCGCATATTGCCGCGTGAGGTGCACGGACTCGAACAGTTCATTCCCCAATTGACCGCCGCCGGACGCACGGAGGAAGTTGATGCCTGGTGGGCGACCGTGATTGCATCCCAAGAGCAGATTCTCGCCGCCTGGCCGCGCGCAGCGGCGCATCACAACGCGCTCGCCTGGACGTGCGCGCGCTGCGCGCGGGATCTCGACCGCGCGCTGAAACATGCGGTCGCCGCCACGCAGTTACAGCCGGAAAACGCGGAGTATGCGGACACGTTGGCCGAAGTGCACTTCGCCCGCGGCGACATTGCCGCCGCCACGAGCGCCGCACGCCGCGCGGTGAAACTCGCGCCACAAAGTCCTCTGCTGGCCGTGCGGCTGAAACAATTCGAGGCCATCAGCCGCGGCGAGAAAGTGCAGCGCAGCACTCCGCCATACATGGATCGCATTTAGGTCGCAAGCTCTCGCACTCCCTCGCGCTCCCCATCCGCATCAAACGGATGGGGGCGTGATGGGGAAGACTCGCGTCAGCCGGTGGGGCTATTTGCGCTCCGGCTTGAACACTGTCACGCTGAGCGGTGGCAAGTGCATGTCCAGCGAATACGGCCGACCGTGGTGCGGAATGTTTTCCGCAGTGACGCCTGGATGGTTACCGACGTTGCTGCCGCCGTAGTATTGCGAATCGGTATTGAACAGTTCGCGGTAGTATCCGCCGAGGGGGACGCCGACGCGGTGGGAATCGCGCGTCACCGGCGTGAAGTTCAGCACCACGACGACGAAATCATTCGGATCCTTCGCGCGGCGAATGTAAGCCAGCACGCTATCATCCGCGCTTTGGCAATCGATCCACTCGAAGCCTTGGCTTTCAAAGTCGACTTCATACAGGGCTGGTTCACGACGATACAAGGCGTTGAGATCCGCCATCATCGTCTGGACGCCTTTATGAGTATCCCACTGCAGGAGATCCCATTGCAGTTCGGCGTCGTGGTTCCATTCGTTCCACTGGCCAAATTCGCAACCCATGTACAACAGCTTCTTGCCGGGGTGGGTCCACATGTAACCGTAGAGCAACCGCAAGTTGGCGAACTTCTGCCACAGGTCGCCGGCCATTTGCGAAAGGAGCGCCCCCTTGCCGTGCACCACTTCGTCGTGCGACAGCGGGAGACAAAAATTCTCGCTAAACGCATAGATCAGGCTGAAGGTCAGCTCGTTGTGGTGGAAGCGGCGATGAATGGGGTCGTGCCGCATGTAGCGCAGCGTGTCGTGCATCCAGCCCATGTTCCACTTGAGGCTAAAGCCGAGCCCGCCAACGTCCGTCGGCCGTGAAACGCCTCCCCACGCGGTTGATTCCTCAGCGATGGTGAGCACGCCGGGGAAGCGGCCGTGCGCTTCGCGATTGAATTCCCGCAGGAAATCGATCGCCGGAATGTTCTCGCGGCCGCCGTATTCGTTGGGAATCCACTCTCCTTCCTCGCGGCTGTAATCGAGGTACAGCATGGAAGCGACCGCGTCGACGCGGAGGCCGTCGATGTGATACTTATCAAGCCAGAACAAAGCGTTGGCTGTCAGGAAGTTGCGGATCTCATTGCGGCCATAGTTGAAGATCATCGTGCCCCAGTCAGGATGCTCGCCTTGGCGGGGATCGGCGTGCTCGTAGAGCGCCGTGCCGTCGAACCGCCGCAGGCCATGCGCGTCCTTGGGGAAGTGGGCGGGAACCCAGTCGAGAATCACGCCGATGTCGTGCTGATGGCAATAGTCGACAAAGTACATGAAATCTTCCGGCGAACCGTAGCGGCTCGTGACCGCGTAATAGCCTACCGTTTGATAACCCCAGCTACCGGAAAAAGGATGCTCGGAAACCGGCAACAGCTCGATATGCGTGTAGCCGAGCCGGTTGCAATATTCGACGAGTTCGTGCGCCAATTCGCGATAGTTGAGCCAACCATGTAAGCGGTCTTCCGAGCGCTTCCAGCTTCCCAGGTGGCACTCGTAGATTGAAATTGGCTTATCGAGATTGTTCGATTGCCGGCGGCGCTCCATCCAATCGCTGTCGCGCCACTCGTACTGCGACAGGTCCGAAACGATCGAGGCGGTGTGCGGCGGCAGTTCAGCGGCGAAGCCATAAGGATCGCACTTGTCGACCACTTCGCCCCAGCGCGACTTGACGCGGAACTTGTACTTCTCGCCGGAACCAATCCCCGGCACGAACAGTTCCCAAATGCCGGACGGAATGTGTTTGCGCATCATGTGGGCGCGGCTATCCCAGCGATTGAAGTCGCCCACGATGCCCACGCTTTGCGCATTGGGCGCCCAGACGGCGAAGTTCACGCCGGTCACGCCGTCCACGGTGCGCAATTGCGCGCCGAGTTTTTCGTACGCGTGGCTGTGCGTCCCCTCGCCTAAGAGATAGATATCAAAGTCCGTCAGGTACGACGGAAACGCATAAGGATCGTAAGTGGTAGACATGGCGCCGCTTTCGTCCGCCACGCGGATTTGATAACCGCGAGGCGAAATTTCAGACTTCAAACAAATTGCTTCGAACACTCCCGCCGGATGAATTTTATCCATCGCACGGCTGGTTTGGTGGGCCGGATCGAGGAGCCAGGCTTTCTCGGATTGAGGCCGGAACGCTCGCACCGCGAGGGCTTGGCGACCTTCAAGTTCGACCTCGTGGGGTCCGAGGACATCAAAGGGGTTTTCGAGGCAGCCTTCAACCAGACTGCCGAGGTTTTCCAAACTGACACTGTGGGGCACGCGCGGTTCCTCCTGGCGTTGCGAACGGGGCTTTCGATGGGTACGCACCGGTGAAGTACGAGTCTTGGACTTGGGCTTCGCCATGTGCATATCCCGAGTTGGAAGGGGTTCGTAACTACCGCGTCGCCTAGGTTCTCCCGTGGTGGAGTGTGCCGGTTGGGAACTGCGTATCGTTATGTCACGCAAGTCGTCCGCTGGCAACCGCTCGCATCCCGACGGGGTGGTTCCAAGGCGCATCAGCAGCTAGTCATATCGAGGTGTGATTTGGGCCACAGGTCCGACAAACCGCGGAGCGCGGCGGCTTTGGTGTCGGCCAGGCGTCGCCATAATCCTTTGCGGCGTTTGGAGTTACGCAGGGGGGCCGCGGCCGGAACGGTCTCCGCTTGGGGGGGTGAGGCGATGGCTGCTTCCACCACCAGGCCGCTCTGGCTCGGCGCGCCGACCAAGCGACATTGCACTTGATGAAAGCGGAGCGCCCGATGGACACGTCGCCACAAGTCGGCATTTTTGACCGGCACAAGCTGCCCAAAACGCTCCCATTGCCAGCCATTTTCGGACCACGCGGATAGCCCGCGCCGCAGGCTGCGCTGGATGTAGCGGCTGGCCGTAATGATGGTCACGCGGGACGCCTGATCGAGGGCTTCGAGTCCCCGGACCAGCGCCCAGAGCTCGAGCCGATCGCGCGAGATCTCGGACTCGACGTCCGTGGCCTCGAGTTTCGACGAACCATCGACCGCCTCCAGTACAAACTGCCACTGTCCGGCGGCCGGTTCGTGCGGGGGTCGAGTGTGTCGGGCGGAGGAAAACAGCAAATAGTGCGGTGCAGGCACGCTCATCGTGGGGTCTTGGTCGTAAGGGGAATGACCAGCCAAAAACACGTGTGGCGCGCAATCCGTTGCAGCAGTTCGCGTTACGTTCGCGGCGGTGCGAACGCAAAGCGGTAAAGCATCTTGCAGATTAACTTATCGGAACTTGCGACCTATATTCTCCACTCGACTTACTCGATTTATTGTGAAGCGACTGCGAAAGACGATCCAACGCGGCTATATTGGGGAGGTCTCATTTCGTTCTTTCAGCGTGGCACTCGCGTGGCGGCAACCTCAACGTATTCTGTTCCCAATCGGTTTGGCCTCTCGGCCATTTTGGCGTTTACCACGATTTTCGCGATCACCTCCGGCATTCTCCGTCGCGTTGACGCCCCCTGGTCGGTCTATCTGTTTTTCGGCGTCCTGGGGACGACAGTTTGTATTGCCCAGATGCTCTCCCGCGATGCGCCGCGACTCATTTCGATCATCACCGGCGCCATTTGCCTGCCGGTCTTTTTCGTGATTGAAGAATCTTTCCAAGGACGAGGATTCGAGGGCTTACTGGGCGCTCCTTGCGCCGCGGTGGCCGGCGCGATTGCTGGCTACCTGGCCGGCGCGATTTCGGCAGGCGTGTTCCTGGTTACCGATCTCCTGGAAGCGCATCTGCGCGCCAAACGCCTGGGAAAGAAACCGCCGCTCACCGCGGAGGCGCTGCCGGACGATGTGCCGATCTACTCGCCGGACTCGTGTACGCCGTACTTGGGCGAGTCCGCCGCTAAACTCACGTCAGGGACAACTGCGATGAACGATTCCGAACCTGCCGCCGGCGCGCCGCGCGTCAAGAAGCTCGGCCCGCCGACAGGCGTTCCCGTTTACAACTGCATCGCGTTGGTGTCGCCGCGCGGCCCCGACGGACTGGTCCATGTGCGCGCGGCGAACGTTTCGGATCTGAAGACGAGCGGAAGTTCCGAACGCGAAGCGCTCCAGCACTTAGTCGGCGCGTTCAAAATCATCGTCTCCCAGGCCGTCGCCGCCGGCCGCGAAGTACCACTCCTCGCAGAACGTCACCCGCGGCGCGAAGACGAAACCGAACGATTCATCGCAGTTCATCTGTAGGTAGTGTTCCTCGTAACGCCTAAAAATAAAAAAAGGACATAAAAAAATAAAAAAAGGACAGGCATAATTGTGCTCACGCGGCCGAAAAAGCCTACAATCGTGCTCGCTAACAATCCCGTTTGGACTTTTGGGGTCCGGCGGGGAACGAACAAGAAGTGGTTTCGAGCCTTTTGGCGAGAACGGAGAAACGAAGCCGCGGCTAACGGGTTCGTCGCGTAAGTGAAGCGGTGAGAGAATGAAGATGGTCGCGATTTGCAACCTGCGAAGGCGTCTATTCAATCGCCAGTGTTACCGCGTTATCCACATGATGCACGCCGCGGCGCTCGGCAATCTCACGCAGTCGCTCCCGCTTAGTGCCGAAATAGTTTCCGAACAGTCGGGACTTGCTGAACATCTGTTTCACACGCGCGCCCCAAAACTCGGCGTCG
>CAUJKE010000342.1 GCA_963205385.1 Planctomycetota bacterium
GCCTTACGATCCGAACAAAATTCCTGTCATCATGGTGCATGGGTTGTGGTCTAGCCCGCTCACCTGGATGGAAATGTTTAACGACCTGCGCGCGCTGCCTGAAATTCGCGAGCGCTACCAGTTTTGGTTTTATCTCTATCCGACCGGTCAGCCATTTTGGACGAGCGCCGCTGGCATGCGGCAAGATTTGGCCGAAATGCGGGAACTGCTCGATCCCCAGCGCGAAAGTCCCACGCTCGATCAAATGGTGTTGGTCGGGCACAGTATGGGGGGGCTGGTGTCACGGTTGCAGACCCTGCAAAGCGGCGACGACTTCTGGCATATCATTTCGGATCGACCTTTCTCGGAACTCGACGCGACGGACGAAGAACGCCAGGCATTAGCGGCGGTTTGCTTTTTTCAGCCCAATCCATCGGTGCAGCGCGTGATTACGCTGGCCACGCCCCACCGCGGCAGCAACTTCGCCAACGACTTCACCAGATACGCCGGGCAGTGGCTGATTGCGCTGCCGCAAAAGATGGTGATTACGGGGCACGCCTTGGTGCGGAAGAATCCTGGCTTCTTCCACCATACCGATTTGCTGACGACCACCACGAGCATCGATTCGCTCGCGCCCGATTCGCCGATTTTTCCGATCTATTTAGCCGCACCGAAAGGGACGGGCGTCAAATATCACAACATCGTCGGCGAATTCCCAAAAGAAGAGTGGTTTAGTTCGCTCTCGCGCGGCAGCGATGGGATTGTGCCGTTTCAAAGCGCCCACATGGATGATGTTGAGTCGGAGATTGTCGTCAGCGCGACCCATACCGGCGTGCATCGTCACCCCCGCGCCGTGCTGGAAGTCCGCCGTATCTTGTTGATGCACGAGCAAGAGGTGCTGGCGAAATGGCGAGCGTTGGAAAATCCAGCGCCTGCCTATGTGCAACAGCACGATGAATCCGTTCCCAGTGACGAGCAGAGTTTCGAGCTGTTGCCTGTCGGCCCCACGGTCGTTCCCGTTTCAAGTGAGCGGGAAGACAACCCGGCTTCGTTCTTGCCGCCGCCGGTCGCGCCGGTCTATCGCAGTGAAGGGTAGTTCTCGGCATGCCTGCCCGAAGCGCGAAGCAGTCCTGATTTCTGCCTGCGCTTCGGGCGAACTGGAGTGACCCTCCTGGGGAGAACTTGCTAACCCTGGGCAACTTAGCCATGCAGCGCGGTCATGAGCAACGCGAGCGGTGCTTGCGACTTGGCGGTGAACTTCGCCGCAGGCTCGGGGCGATGCTCGGGTGCGACATCCGCTTCCACCTCGGCGGTCTGCGGCAACTCGCTCCGCAGCACGCGGACATCGCGGGGAGCTTCGATGCCGACCCGCACGGCCTGGCCTTTGACGCGTAAAATGGTGAGCACGATGTTGTCGCCGATTTGAATCTTTTCTTGGGCTTTTCGCGTGAGCACGAGCATGATGACAATCCTTCGCATGAGAAGAAGATGGAATCCGAATCGTCGCTGACCGCCATGATTCGCGGTGGCTGACTTGATGAATACCATCTAAAGCACAGCGTGTGCCAATCGGCGAAAGAATCCCGCGCATCGCCCTAAGTCTGGCGAGCAGCGGCAGTTACAGATCGCGATGACGGTCGCTAGAGGCTGGACACTTGTTGGCAAGATTTCCAAAGCGTGGGAACAATTTGCTCAAGAAGTGACTCGTTCGGTCAATGTGACACGGGCGGTCACACGCGGCGATTGATCGTTTTGCTGGCACTGCTGGCGCCGCAGCCAAAGCGTGGCGGGTTTAACTGCCACCGGCGTCAGTCCCCCAAGCAAATGCCCAACTCGCGGGCGGAACTGACATAGCTCCCATCGAGCGGGACCGTGCTCAGTTCCCGGATCGCTTCAGCGAGCGTCACGCTCCCGACGTGGTCGCCAAAAAATGCGGCCATGCGGCCGAATTGCTCCGTCGCAATCAGGTCCACCGCCTTGGCGCCGAACATGGTGCAGAGGACGCGGTCGATATTCGTCGGCGTGCCTCCGCGTTGCAAATGGCCGAGCACCACATAGCGCGTCTCCTTGCCGGTCCGCCTGGCGACTTCATCGGCGACGTACGCGCTCACCCCACCGAGTCGCGCTTCGCGTTGCATCTCATCGCTAGCACAGGTGGTGAACGACCCGCCGAGCGGCCGCGCCCCCTCCGCGACAACGATAATCGTGAAATGTCGCCCCCGCGCTTCGCGCTCGGCAATCTGGGCGCAGATCGATTCGTAGGTAAACGGAATCTCTGGAATCAAGATCACATCCGCCCCGCCTGCCATCCCGGCGCTCATCGCGATCCAACCGGCATAGCGGCCCATCACTTCCAGCAACATCACGCGCTGGTGGCTCTCCGCCGTGGTGTGCAAGCGGTCGAGAGCGTCGGTCGCGCAGGCGACGGCTGAATCGTAGCCGAACGTGAGCATCGTGCCGGCGACATCGTTATCGATCGTCTTAGGAACGCCGACAACTGGAATCCCTGCCTCAAACATCTGCTGCGCAATGCTCAACGAGCCATCGCCGCCGATGGCGACGAGCGCCGTCAGGCCAAGCTTCTCCATGCCGCGGCGTGTCTCCTCGAAGAGCTCCGGCGGCAAGGCGCGATGTTCGCCGTGCCCGGTCTTGGCTGAAAATCGTCCCCGATTGGCAGTTCCCAGGATGGTGCCGCCGCGCGTGAGCAGCCCGTCGAGTTCGTGATAATGCAGCACGCGCGTATGCTGCGGCTCAAGCAGGCCTTCATATCCGCCAACGATGCCCAGCGACTCCCAGCCGCGTTTCGCCGCCGCCTTGGCCACTGCGCGAATCACCGCATTAAGCCCCGGGCAGTCCCCGCCGCCGATCACAATTCCAATTCGCTTGGTCATGGCTACTTCTTCTTGAGCTTCTCAATGAGAAACGTCGTGATCGAACCGTATTTCTCGTCCTTGTGGCCTGGATAGGAAACGATCGCTTCCACGCCGGCGGCTTCGAGTTTCTCGGCCAGCTTCACGCCGTACATCGCGGAGTGCGTGGGGTCGGCTTCCGTTTGACCGACCTTAGGCGATTGCTTTTGATTGGGATAGTCGAGATAGATCGGCGGATCATCTTGGCTGACCAGTTCGATCGGCGAGTACTCCTTGATCCACGGTAAGACCTGCTCACGCTTGGCGATTAGCAAGTCGAACTCTTGTGCTCGCGAGCGGCCTTTCTCGGCGAAGCCAAACGCGTGGCCGCCGTAGATGGAGTTAGGAATCCACTCGCGCAGTTCTTTGGGATCGAGCGAAGTCTGCGCGCCGACGACGGCGGCGCATGTCAAACGCGACGATTCCCGCGCGATCGGATCCTTTTGGTTCTTATCCGCCAGGTCAGCATGCAACGCCAGCCAGAGCGAGGTGCACGCGCCGGCGGAACCCCCTGTCGCGCCGATCCGCTCGGGGTCGACGTTCCATTCTTTCGCTTTCGAGCGAATCGTCTGCAGTGCGCGGGCCGCATCGTGCAGACACGCCTTCACCGGCGGTTCCACCCCTTGCTCCATCGCCTGCGGGATAAAGCGGTAGTTGATCGCCGCCACGGAGATGCCGTTATCGAGGAACGGCTCAATCATATTCGCCCCGTAGCTAGACTTGTCTCCATTGACCCAACCGCCGCCATGAATCAAAAGCACCACCGGCGTCGGCTCCTGACTTTTGGCCTGCCAGAAGTCGAACTTCTGCCGCTCCGACTTATCGCCATAGACGTAGTTCGCCACGGTCGGCTCTGGGCGTTTGGGGGGCGCCTTTTTCTTCTGCGGCGCGTTTTGAGCGAGCAACGTGGCGGGTAAGAGTAACAGCAGCGCGGCAAAATGAAGCAGCTTTTGCATGGTGGCTCCTAGAAGAATTCGAGGCGACGCTTGCCCGGCGAAGGTGTGAAACAGTGCCCCGAAGTATAACAGTTCCGCCTGGCAAGAGGTGCGTCGCCAACCGCAAGGCACTCCAACTGAGGCGGCATGATTTAGCGCCCTGACCGCGGCTTGTCTGAAAATGGCGACGAAACCACCCGGCTCCGTGACTCGCGTTAGACGGTGGCGATCCTGGCAGGCGTCGGCACGTAATGCCGGTTGATCAGGTCATTCTGTAGCCACAGCAGTTTATTGAATGCCCGCACGGTGCTCCGCTCGGCCTCGCGCGGCAAGTTGAGGGAGTAGATGACGCTGGTCAAGACATCGGCCACAAAACCCATCAAAGCGTTCATTTGCACCAGGGGCACGTTGAGTTCCAGGGCCCCCGCCTTGGGCGTATGAATCTTGCCGACCATGTCGAGATAGCATGCCATGGATTCGTCGTACGGACGGGTCATGAGTTGCACCAGATACCGCCCCAGGTGTTGCTTCCGGAACTCGAGGATCGCATGATCCATGCCGAGCGACTCCAGGTTCTCGGGGACTTCGCCTTCATAACCATGTTGCCGGGGCACGAAGTGTCGCCACGTGGCATCATATTGTTGGAGTTTGCCGTAAACGGCATCGACGATGGCCGGCACGTGTGGCGCCAGACGGGTGGCGACGCTATGCATAGCGACGACGTCTTCCTCAGAAAAGCCCATAAACTCGGCCAAATAGTTGAACCGATACGGGAGATCCTCTTCCAAGCGTTCTTCGTCGATACGTTGCATGGTTGCCACGCCGGGCACGTAGAAGAGAAGCCTCGCAACTTGACGCCGCACCTAGTTTCAGCCTAAAGTTGGAGGTGGACATCCTCTTTTACGAAACATATCCGTACACAAAAACGATGTCAATGTCCTGTATTGAAAAGATGGATTCCTGAATGTTTTCACAAACCGTTGAATACGCGCTCCGCGCCGTGGCATTTCTCGCCCAAAATTCGCCCCACGCCTGCACCACCGAGCAAATCGCCACCGCGACCCTCGTCCCCAAGGCGTATCTCTCCAAGGTGCTGCAGAGCCTCGTCCGGGGTGGCCTGATCAAATCGCAGCGCGGGATAGGCGGCGGGATGACGCTCATCGCCTCGCCGAGCGACCTTAGCATTCTCGATGTCGTCAACGCGGTCGAGCCGATCGAGCGCATCGAATATTGCCCGCTTGGCATCCAGAGCCACGGGAAGCATCTGTGCCCACTGCATCGCCGCTTGGATAATGCGCTCGCGTCTGTCGAGGAGGCATTTCGAGGGAGTTGCCTGGCCGATGTTCTCGCCGAATCGGACGCCAGCACGCCCCTGTGCGACCCAGCGGCACAGCACGCCGCAGGCAAGTTATGAGCGCCGCGCTGCCGCCCCTGGTTCTCGCCAGACGCACCAACTCATCACGGCGGTGTGTCTGGCGCATGGGAACGAATGCTACGAACATACCGACGTCACGCGACTCACGATGCGCCGCCTGACGCGCAGCGAAATTGAGCGGTATGTGGCCGCCGACGAACCGTTTGATTGCGCCGGGTCGTATAAGCTCGAATCACGCGGCATCGCGCTGTTCGAAAGCCTCGAATCGGAAGATCACTCAGCGATTACCGGCCTGCCGCTGTTGGCCGTCTGTCGCCTGTTACGGCAAGTCGGCTTCGCTGTCCCCTGAAGACGTTGTTCAAGATTCAGGTGACCTGGACCGGCGGGAGCAAGTCTTTAATCCAGTTCAAATTTCACCACTTCCCACGCGACTTGCACGCCGCTGTTCAACTCGATTCGCTCGTAGCGCGCGGGATATCCATACTGCCCATCGAACTCGCAGCGGGCGAGAATTCGTCCCTCGTTCTCGGGTTCTTCCAAACGCTCGACATCGCTGGCGAGCGTGCCGAACATGCCGGGAACGCTCCAGGTATCGAACACCCGTCGCTGGGTGAGGGGGCGACCGTTGAGCGACGCGGAAAGCGCTTCACCGTCGCGCACCTCAACTTGATAAGTTGCCGGCTGGGCCCCGGTCACTTGGACTTTGATCGTATAGCTGCGTGCTGGATGGTCGCGCCAGCGAGCTTCGGCCGCCTCCAGCGCCGCGCGTGTCAGCGGCGGCAAGTCAGATCCTGGTCCGCGCAACAGCCAGCCGAGCAGCAAGGCAATCGCCAGCCCGCAGATCCCTCCCAGGAAGGCCCATTTAATCCGCGACAAGCGCACTTCCGCGGCGCCACGGTTGGGTTGTGCGTCCTCAGGCGTGGGCTGGTCATCGTTCATCAAGCGTGTTCTAACAGAAATGCGGTGACGAATTCGCAAGCGGCGGCAATCGCCTCTGGTGATTTCGAGCTAATTGCACTACAACACCGCCAAGGCGGATCGTCATTTTCCACCCCCGCTTGCGCCGCGTCAATTAAACCAATATGGCAATCGAACCATTATCCGCCCGCGCCCGGACGAAAATCGTCGCGACCGTTGGCCCAGCATGTCGGTCCGTCGCACAACTCGTCGAGTTGTTGACGGCCGGAGTCGATGTATTTCGTTTGAACATGGCGCACGGTTCGCGGGAAGAACACGAGCAAGTGGTGGCCGATATTCGGGAGGCCGAACGCCAGGTCGGTCGTCCGGTGGCGATTCTCGTCGATCTGGCCGGCCCGAAAATTCGGCTGGGACAATTGCTTGAAGATCCGCTCGAATGCCCTCCAGACGCCGAGTTTGCTTTCATTCGTGACCAGCAGGCGCCTGCTTCCGCGCGCGAATTGACGAGCAACTACCCGCTCCTGGTTGACGAACTGAATACGGGGGACATGGTGATGCTGGCCGATGGCACCGTGAGCATGCGCGTCATCGCCAAGGAGCGGAACCGCGTGCGCTGCCGCGTGGTGCAGCCTGGAATTATCCGTAGCCGGCAGGGAATCAATCTGCCCGGCGTCATGCTCAGCGTGCCGGCGATGACCGGGGACGATACAAACAACGCGCTTTGGGCGGCCAAGAGTAGTATCGATTTTGTCGGCCTCAGCTTCGTCCGCTCCCCGAACGAAATCCACGCGCTCAAGACCTTGCTCCGCTCCAGCGGGTCGGCGGCGCATGTCGTGGCGAAAATTGAAAAACGCGAAGCGCTCGACCATCTCGAGGCGATCGTCACGGCGACCGATGCCGTGATGGTCGCGCGCGGTGATTTGGGAGTCGAGATCGACGTGGCCGAAACGCCAGTCGCGCAGAAGCGGATCATCGCGACTTGCCAACGCTTGCGACGCCCCGTGATTGTCGCCACCCAGATGCTCGATAGCATGCATCACTCGCGCCGCCCCACGCGCGCGGAGGCGACCGATGTGGCCAACGCCATTCTCGATGGCGCGGACGCCTGCATGCTCAGCGGCGAGACGGCCATTGGCGAGTATCCGCGGGAAGCCGTGCAGATGATGACCCGCATCATGCTCCATACAGAGGAAATGTTCCGCGACGCTCGCCTCGATGACGAGTTCAATCCCGCCGCCGGCGTCCATCCCATCACCAGCGCCGTGGTGCAGGCGGCCTCCCGCATCGCGCGCCAGGTCAAGGCGCGGTTGATCGTAATCTCGACGCGCAGCGGCGGCACAGCGCGCGTCAAAGCGAAGCAGCGCAACTTTATCCGCACGCTGGGCGTGAGCGATTCGGACACCACCCTCCGCCGCATCTGTCTCTATTGGGGCATCACGCCGCTGGCCGGCGCCCCGGTTGATAGCGGCCCTGAGCTGCGCCGCTATATCGACCACTGGGGACTCGCCGACGGTTGCCTCGAGGTAGGCGATTTGGTCGTCTTCATCACCGGGAACGACTTCGTGCCCAAGGCGCACAACCTGCTTGTGGTACATGACGTGGAAGCGGCCGCGCCCTAGTAGGCATCGCGCTCCGCGAACTGCAATCGTCACGTGCAGCATGGCTGCTCAACATCGCCGCCGGGGCGACCTCATTCAGCGGTAGGCATGAGCGCGTCTACGAGCGGCAATTCGACGCGCACTGTCGTCCCTTCGTTGGGAACGCTTTCGATCGTCGCGTGCCCGTTGAGGAGCCGAGCGCGTTCCCGGACCCCGACCAAGCCATAGCGGCGTTTGGCGACTTTCGCTGGCTCGAAACCGATTCCCCAATCTTGCACGACAATCTCGATCATGTCGTCACGTTGGGTCAAGTTCAGTTTCGCCCGGCGCGAGCGGCTATGATGCCAGACATTGTTAAGCGCCTCTTGGACAATGCGGTAGATCGCCATCTCTAGCGCCGGAGCGAGTCGCTGGAACTTAACCTCACTGATGAACTCCACTTCAATCCCGCTGGTCTCCGTCAACTCTCCAATAAACGACTCCAGGGCCGCCACCACCCCTTCGTCCTCCAGCACGGGAGGCCGGAGACCGTTGATGAGGCGGCGGGCTTCTTGAATGCTCCCCCGCAGCAATCGAGCGGCCGTTTCGTAGTTTTCCTGCGTTGGATCATCCAAGGGTAAGTCGGCGGGGCGCGACGATTCCAAAAACATCAGCGACGCGGTCATGTCCTGCACGATGCCGTCGTGCACTTCGTATGCAATCAGTTGGCGATCGCGCTCGTGCAATTCCAGTAACCTCTTGAGCAGCCGCCGCTCGCTGCGCAGCATGCGTTCGGTTTCGATGCGGCGCGTCACGTCGATGAAACCGATGAGAAAACTGGGAGTATCGTCGAACAATATCGGCTGAAAGCTGCCGCTGACCAACAGTTTGGAGCCATCGACCCGCTTGACCCAGACCTCCAGGTCGGACAGTTGCTCTTCGCTCTCGAGTTTTGCGAGCAAACGATCGCGTTCGTCCGGATACACATAGAACTCCGTGGACATCCGCCCCAGAAACTCTTCCGCTGAATTGCCGCCAAACATGCCGACGACCCGACGATTCACGTACAGCACGCGACCATCGTCGCGCCGCGTGATGACAACCCCCACGGGAACCGCTTCGGCGATGATGCGAAACCGCTCCTCGCTCTCGCGTAGTTCGCGCTCCACGCGCTCGCGCGCGGCGATATCCCGCCGCAGTTGCTCGTTCACGGCGGCGAGTTCCGACGTCCGCTCCTCGACGCGCGACTCCAGTTCATCGCGATGGCGGCGAGTTTCGACTTCGATCGCCTTGCGGTTCGTGACGTCGATGCCGACTCCCACGACCCCCACAATTTTCCCCTCATGATCGCGCAATGGTTGGACGTGCTTCTGAAAATCGAGATCGCCAATGTGCTGCTCGTAGGCCCGCGACTCGCCGGACAGTGCGGCGCGATGCGCGGCGATCGGCGGCAAATCGACATCGTCCGTCCCGTAATACTCCCACATGGTGCGGCCCACGCAGGACTCAGGCAACAAGCCGCTCGCTGCGAGTCCAGCCCCGTCGACCGTCAGAATCCGTAAGTCCTGATCGACCGTCCACATAATCGCAGGC
>CAUJKE010000343.1 GCA_963205385.1 Planctomycetota bacterium
GAGTCGTGAACATAAAGACATTTCCAATTAAGAGAGTCCCTGATTAACTAGCCGATGAACACGGCGAACTGGGAGTGGTGATTTCATTCAAAAAAGGGCTATTCGCGGCAGGTTGATGTGCTTTGGATTGAAAGCAAGGCAAATTAGTCACCGGGAACTCGAACAAAGTGGGCCGGGTGAGCCAAGTGTGACGAAGTAGTGTTCTCGCGAGGATGTAGCACAAGCGGAATTCAGAACCGATGCGGCGTCGTGTTGATACCAAAGCACTAAGCACTCCAACGCGCCAAAAAGGCTTGATTCGCATTCAAATCGAATCCGCTATGCAGCGAGTTTCGCTCGACGGCGGTGCCACCAACGGCCTAGACCACAGCATAGCGCGATGCCGCCAAAGGCAATAATCGAGGAAGGTTCGGGAACCGTGGTAGCGTCGTCGTTGGGAGGAAGCGCTCGAACCGTAAAGGCGTTGAAATATGCGTTCATATCCCCGCTGGTTCCGACGATGGTTTCAATCGTAGTTCCTGTTTGCATTGCGCCGGTCGTGAAGAGGTAGCTCGCAATCACGCCGCGCGTCGGATTGGCAGCCCATATTCCATTGGGATAATCTGCAAGCCCAACGATATCCGAGTCGGCAGCCAGAACGACCTCGCCATTAATGGTGAGTCCAAAGTGTCGTATGCCTTGTCGTTGCCAGAAGTTCTCCGAGATAAAAACTTGGATTTCGTACTGCGTGTTGGGTGTCAGTTGGTGAATGGTCACCTGCATTGGGACGGTAAGTGCATACGAGAGGCTGTGCATGATCGTACCGAGATTGGCATTATCCGACGCGGTGCCGCCCGTATAGATCGGCAAGCTTGCAAAGGGATCGAGATCCCCGGCCGCGCTGTCGAGCGTCGCTAAACCCCCGGTCCCATTGGATGCAAGCGACAGATGGAGAAAGTTCGCGTTTCCCACTGTCAGATCGCCAGCGGAAGTTCCACTGCCAACATTAGCTGCCAGAAAGAACGGACCTGAAAGATTCAGGTCGCTGGGACCCGCGAACGAGTCTATTGTGATTATGCCAGCGGATGCCGTTGAACCGCAGCATGCCATCAAAATGACTGAGCAAAGAATTTTGGCAGACATGTGTTTCCCTTGGACAGGAACGGGGTTGCGAAGCTACCACAGGGGGCGCCTCGACCGGGAAAGGTACGAATCAAGTGCTTGGCAATAGTCCTCTATCTCTAAAAGCGAGAAGTAGCGGCGCTTTGGCTAATCGATCACCAAAATTTTTTGAGATTGCCAATTTGGCCAAGAATCGATGAGCGTTTTCGTGCTGCGCTTCCGCCATCGATTCTTTGTCCATTCAGCCGAACCTATCTCAACGCCGGATTCACCAGTTGCCTCCTGAGGTTTAGTGGACATTTTTTATCGCCGCGTTATTGCTTTCCTAATCTCAACCAGTTACAATCGCCGCCACACCTGGGAGTTACCCCGATGAGCGATGTAACAGAATTCCTGGCGGAGTTTGCGGGACCGGATCCCCAGACGGCGGCGAAGTTGTTGCCGCTGATCTATGAAGAGCTCAAGCGGGTGGCGGCGGCGCGGATCGCCAGGGAAAAACCTGGGCAGACGCTGACGGCGACGTCGCTGGTACATGAGGCTTACCTGCGGATCTCGCAGAACGCCGATCGCCAGTGGAGCGATAAGAATCACTTCTTCATCGTTGCCGCCCGCGCCATGCAACGGGTGCTGCTGGATAACGCGCGTCGCAAGGGAACGCTCAAGCGGGGCGGCGGCTTCGAACGCCAGGAACTCGATTCCTTCCAAATCACCTGGGAAGGAAGCGAAGATCGCCTCCTGGCGGTGACCGAGGCTTTGGAAAAGCTGGAAGCGCTCTACCCACGCAAGGCGGAACTCGTTCGCCTGCGGTTCTTCGCCGGTCTCAAGCAGGCGGAAATCGCCGAGGCGCTGGGCATCTCTGCGGCCACCGCCAAGAACGATTGGGTGTTTGCCCGGGCCTGGCTGGGGGCCGAATTGAACGCGCACCAGTAACCGGGGCTGGTTTTCACGGTTTTTGGGAGAAACCGCGCCTTTTTTACCTCAGTGGTTAGCCATTGGCTCCCCAGATCACGCTTATAGAAATAGGGAATTATCGGGCGGAAGTAGAGTAGGCGTTTGAGGAAGATCCCATGCCTGTGCAAACCGAAGAGTCACTGTTCCATGCCGCCCGCGTCATGGCGTCGCCCAGCGAACAACTAGCGTTTCTGGAAGAAGCTTGCGGGGAGGATCGTGAGCTGCTGGCACGCGTTCAAAAGCTATTGGAATTCCACGGCTGCGACGAAAGCCTGGAGGCGACCAGTGTCAGCCTGGGGGACACCGCGCGGATCGCGACCCTGCCGGCGGAAACACAAATCGGTCCCTACACGCTCGTGGAGCAGATCGGCGAAGGGGGCTTTGGCTGTGTGTACTTGGCTGAGCAAACGCAGCCGGTGAAGCGGCAAGTCGCGCTGAAGATTCTCAAGCCGGGGATGGACTCGCGGCAGATCGTGGCCCGCTTCGAGGCGGAGCGGCAGGCGCTGGCGCTGATGGATCATCCTCACATCGCCCGCATCATCGATGGCGGCACCACACCCGAAGGTCGGCCGTACTTCGTAATGGAGTTGGTTCGCGGCGAACCGATCACCCGCTACTGCGACAACGAGCGTCTCACCATTCGTCAACGGCTGGAACTGTTTGTCCAAGTCTGCCAGGCGGTGCAACACGCCCATCAAAAAGGCATCATCCACCGCGACATCAAACCCAACAACGTGATGGTGACGCGCCACGACGAAACACCCGTCCCCAAAGTCATCGACTTCGGTGTCGCCAAAGCGATGAACCAGACGCTGACCGACAAGACCATCTACACGCAGTTCGCGCAAATGATCGGCACCCCGCTCTACATGAGCCCCGAACAAGCGCAACTCAGCGGCCTGGATATCGACACCCGCAGCGATGTTTACTCTCTCGGCGTCTTGCTCTACGAACTCCTCACCAGCACCACACCGTTTGAGTTGGAGGTTGTGCGCGAGAAGGGTATTGATGAACTGCGACGCATGATTCGGGAAGAAGAACCGGCGCAACCCAGTAAACGCATCAGCACGCTCCACGCGGACGCCGGTTCGACGATCTCCGAGAAGCGGAGCGTCGATCCACGCAAGCTCAAACGCCATCTTTCCGGCGAACTCGACTGGATTGTGATGCGGGCGTTGGAGAAGAGTCGCGCGCGGCGGTACCAATCGGCTGCGGATTTAGCGGAAGAGGTCGAGCGATATCTTACGAATCGACCGGTGGAAGCTTCGCCCCCTTCGACACTTTATCGTGTGCGCAAGTACGTCCGCCGCCATCGCGGCCTGCTGGCAACCGTCGCGGTCGTAATCACCGCCCTACTCGCCGGCACAGGGATCAGCCTCTGGCAAGCGTATGAAGCCGGCCAGGCGCGCAAATTGGCGAATGAACGGTATGACGAAGCGGAAAGGGAACGCAAGCGGGCGGAAGAGAGTTATCAAATGGCTCGCGATACAATTAAGCGACTGTTATATCAAGCGGCGCAGAAGGACGTCGTGACGACCCCTGGCATGGAAATATTGTATTACAAGCTATTGCGAGAGGCCGTGGACGCCTACACTCTACTGATTAATAGAAACCCGAATGATCCAAAACTGTACATTGAGCGGGCGGAAGTACATTACTCTCTCTCTAGAAGGGATACAGCAGTAAATGCCAAAGATGCAGCAGTAAATGACTTGAAAACCGTCTGCAACTTGGAACCTTTCAATCATCATGTATCACACCAACTGGCAAAATGGGTGTCCGAGGATAGCGGTTTACCAAACACGAGCGTCGAACTTGCGATTGAGTATGCGGATCAGGCGATCGCGCTCGCACCAGATAATGCGGAATATCGCCTAACGCGTGCATGTTTGTGGCAAATTCTTGGACGCAACGACGAAGTAACACCTGAACTAAAGAGAGTTGAAACCCTAAAGTCGCTCAATGCGTGGGACTACCATCGATTGTCAGCACTGTATAAGAAGCAAGGGGATTTTCAAGCGGCGCTGATCTTTGCGAACAAGGCGGTTGAGTTGGTTCGCTTCGATCGCCCTGATCACCTTGGCAGTCTTGTTCATCAAGGATTCGGACATCTTTTAGCAGACATGGGGCGGGACCAGCAAGCCATAGAAGAATTTACGACTTCTATTGACATGAACCCTGCGGTAAGCGACGCACGTCCTTCCGCAATAGATCCAATTCGACGGCGAGGTGAACTATACCTTAAGGCCAAAGACTATGCGAATGCAATCATCGATTTCGACACAGTACTTCACAAGTTACCGACGGATACTCGAGCTCACGCTGGGCGAATCAAAGCGCAAT
>CAUJKE010000344.1 GCA_963205385.1 Planctomycetota bacterium
AGTCGTTTTGCTGGGTCGCCATGTTTGACCCTGATCATCGGACAAGTAGCAAACGATGTGCGCCGAACTCTCCCATTTAGGCCAGCCCGGCAGGTAGTGGACAGCCACCGGAACCACGAGTCGCCCCGTCCGCAGTTGCACCACTCGGTCGTTGTTCAACACCCGATAGCCTGGCTCATCTTTAGGCGATACATAGGTCGGTTCGGACCAACTCGCGCCTTCGTCCGAACTGGTGCGCATGAGGATGTGGTCGAAAAAGGCATACTTCGCACCGGCCGGGCTTTTATATTTCTGAACGTAGAACAACCCGATGCGTTTATCTTGCAATCGAAGGAGCGACACCGACATCAAGTTCGCTTCGTCCGGCTGGCGCGCGATGACTTCTACGTCGTCCTGTCCCCAGGTCTGGCCGCCGTCCGACGAGTATCGCCCCACAAGTTCGGCTGCGGCGTGATCTCCGGTTCCGACAAATTTGGAATAGACCAGCAGCAGTCGGCCATCCGTGAGTTGGATGAAGTCCCCTTCACTATTGCGGCCGTTCTCCGGGCGGGGAGCGATGCGCAAAGGCTTCGTGACGCCTGGCGCAACCCCTTGCGGCGCCCGCTCCGCGGCGCGACTCGCCAAAGTCGTGCAGCCGAGGACAACCGCAAACGCAAAGATCGCAAGTCGCCAGTTAAACGGCAGATTCATGTCGGCATCTCCGCGAAACCTTCGCCTGCCGCGGCAACACTCGGCGCTTAGCAGCACCTGCCGCAAGTCGCAAGGTCCAAACGAAAGTAGGGAATGAGTTGCAATTGTTTCGAGTGCGTGGAATACTCGGAATCGTGAAATCCCCAAGTAGTCTAATGGATATGAAGCTCACCCTCAAGCGCGCGAATGGGTATAAACCTCGCGATTGCGACTTCCGGCTATTGCAGCATCGCGATCTTGTGTGCGGTGTGCGTAATCGGGTCGATCGCGCTGAACATGTATCGTCGCGTAGAGATGGTCGACATCAACTCAGGGCGCGTCAAGCAAGTGATCTACGTGTGCGATTATCCAGTTAATTGCGAAACTCGCGAGACATGGGTATTGAAGCACACTTCGTTTGTCGCAACCTCGGACAACTGGAAGGTGGCAACAGATTTTCGCTTGGCTCATCCGTTTCAGCCATTTTCGCTATCACACTGCGATTTCCCAGATCGACGCGTTGCAGAACCTAGAGCGGACAATCCCTTTTAGTACCGCGGCCAAACAAGATGTCGCCGATTCACTCTTGCGCGAGTGGGAAACGGGAGACTCGTTCCGCGCCGAACATTACTTCGACAGGCTGTCTCAAGCCGTCTTTGACAACCTTGCGAGTAGAACGGAACTTGTTCCGTTCTACCCATTCCCAGTGGCATGACGTCGCCGGCCAGATCAACGGAACAAGTTCCGTTCTACACCGAAAAGATCGCGCCCCTGAATGCCGAATGTCCATTAGCACTCGCTAGTTGAGATGACTCAAGACGTCACCTTCGACTCGTGAAGCAACTGTCAAGCCCCGCCGCTAATCTACCCCGAACCTGTAGATTGCGCGGGTGTCACCTTTAGAATAGCAGTTGTAAGTGTCGAAGTGTACACAGAAGCGAGACGTAAGTAATGAACGATCCATTGGGCTATTTCGGTGTCGCCGGAGCTGCATTCTTGTTGTGCGAGCGAGCTAAAGAGCTACTGTCTTTACGTCATCCAAAAGGCCAAATCAGGATTCGTGCGCAAGCACCATTTGTAACTGTTGAATTGTACGAAAAGCCGACCACTTCAGTTCGAGACTCGGCTTGGAATTTGCTGCAAGAAGCTCTGGATAGCTATGCGACGGTGTCCAGGCATGCGATCGGGACAAGACTTGGTAATGAGCAATACATCACATGGGAAAAGGCCGGGGATTCATACGCTGTAACGATTGCAGAAACTTGCAGAATGCCCTTCGCAATCGCCGCCTGTGCAAGTTCAAATGGGGCACCTCGCGAAGCGGCGGCAATTCCACCGCACCATCCGTCCTTTCGATTCTATCGACGTGCGATACTGTCGAATGATCTTCACGACGCTTTTCGAAACGCGTATCTAGCATTGGAGTGTGTCGTGAGTGACGAATCACCCAAGCGTGAGAATGAATCCGAGGTAACTTGGCTAAAAAGAGTCCTCAATGATTCTCTGCTGGCTGGTCTCCCAGGCGGCATTGACATAGACGCGTTTGTCAACAGAATCTACCAACAAAGCCGACTACCGCTATTTCACGCCAAAACCGGTAGGTCATTTTACCTTCCCAACGGCCCAGAAAGAGATGAAATTATCCAAGCATTTGAACTCCTAAACTTGGTTTTGGCGGGAATATATCGCTACAAATGTCACATTGGTGCAGGCGGTTGGAGTCGTCTATCGCAATCTACCAAGGACGAAATGGTTAGGGCCGGACTCGCATTTGATGAAGTAAGGTTCAAGTCAGAGGGAGAATGTCATATCGTGTCTGCTCATGTTGATTTGGCAGATACTCCTAGACGCGCCAAAAACATTTGGGGAAGACTCTCTCTGCCCCTACCTGCAGCGCTTTCACATTTCGACGTACTCGAATTGTATTTCGGTGGAGAGTTGAGAGCTACTCTGGATCTCCCTGAACCAGTTTCCCTCATCTGCGTCAACTCCCTTGTCATTGAAATAGCAGTACTAATTTCTAGCACGCGAGCGCCAAATCCGTCGCACGCAATGTAGTCACGCTGAACGCTTCGACTCGTGAAGCGTTTTGGGGCCGCATTACGCAATCAACTCCTGAATCACATTCCCATGCACATCGGTCAAACGATAATCGCGGCCGGCGTAGCGGTAGGTTAGTTTGGTGTGGTCGAAGCCTAGGAGGGCGAGCATGGTGGCGTGGAGGTCGTGGGGGTGGACGGGGTTTTCGACGGCTTTGAAGCCGAATTCGTCCGTCGCGCCGTAGATTTGGCCTCCTTTCACGCCGCCGCCGGCGAGCCAGCATGTGAAGCCGTAGTGGTTGTGGTCGCGACCGTTAATCTTACCGGCGTTGGCGCCGGCTTGCGGGAGCTCGACGGTTGGCGTGCGGCCGAACTCGCCTCCCCAGAGGATCAGCGTCTCCTCGAACAGACCCAGCCGTTTGAGATCGGTGATGAGCGCCGCGATGGCCTTGTCGCATTGCTCGGCCAGGCGTTTGTGGTTGACGGCGATGTCGTCGTGATTGTCCCACGGCTGTCCCTCGCCATGCCAGACCTGCACGAACCGCACGCCGCGCTCCACGAGTCGCCGCGCGATGAGGATTTGCCGAGCTTGCGTGCCGGGACCATACGACTCCAGCACTTCCTTGGTTTCCTTGCTGACATCGAACGCCTCGGCCGCTTCCATCTGCATGCGATAGGCCAGTTCGAACGAATGGATGCGGGCTTCGAGCGATGAATCGGCGCCGGTCTGCTCCAGATGCCGCCGATTGAGCGCGGCGAGCGCGTCGATCTGGCGGCGCTGGGCTTCCAGCGGGAGCCGCTGATTTTTGATGTTCTCGATCAGCTTGTCGATCTCGGTGTGCTGCGTGTTGACATACGTTCCTTGATAAACGCCTGGCAAAAACGCCGTTTGCCAGTTCTGCGTTTCTTGAATGGGGTAGCCGTTGGGACACATGGCGATGAAGCCTGGCAGGTTCTGGTTCTCGGTCCCCATGCCGTAGGTCACCCACGAACCCATGCTCGGCCGCACCTGGCGCGAGTCGCCACAGTTCATCAATAGCAGCGACGGCTCGTGATTGGGGACTTCGGCCTGCATCGAGCGGATGACGCAGATGTCGTCGATATGCTGGGCCGTGTGTTGAAAAATCTCGCTGACCTCGATCCCGCTCTGGCCATACTTTTGAAATTTGAACGGCGAGGGAAACGCCGCGCCTGTTTTGCGTTCGGTCTTGAGATTGACCGGGAGTTCCTTACCAGCGTACTTATCGAGCGCCGGCTTGGGATCGAACGTATCAACGTGCGACGGGCCACCGTTCATGAACAGGTGAATGACATGCTTCGCCTTGGCGGGAAAGTGCGTGGCCTTGGGAGCGAGCGGGTTTTCGTACGTGCTGGCCGCGCTGGCGGAAGACACAAGCCCGCCGTCGTCCCCCAGCAATGCCGCCAGCCCGAGCATCCCCAGCCCCGTGCCGGAGCGCTTCAACAATTCACGGCGTGTCAAGATCGGTTCCATCATAAGTCTCTCAATCCACAAACAGGAATTCGTTGGTTAGCATTAGCAATTGGGCGTATTGTTCCCACGGAGTCAGTTTGGCGGCGTCCGCGTCGGCCTGCGCCGCCTGAATGAATTGCTGGCCAATGGTCAGGTCTTGGGCCGTGGGGGCGCGTTGGTACAACAGTTGATACAAGGCGGTGATTTTTTGCTCCGGCGTGGACGCGGCGGCGACTTCCGTCCGCGCGGCCAACGATTGTGCTTGTTCCAGAACCGGCGGCGAATTCATCAGGTAGAGCGCCTGTTGCGGGACCGTGGTGCGGACGCGACGATCGACCGAAACATCGGGGCTCGCCACGTCGAAGACGCGGAACAAGTTCGGCAAGTCCTGGCGATCGATGAAGCCATAGACCGACCGCCGCGGCGCATACGGCGCGTTGGCGATCTCCACCGGACGCCCGCCCATCTCGCTATCGAGCTTGCCTGAGACCGCGAGCAGCGAATCGCGGAGCGCTTCAAACTCCAAGCGGCGGCGGTTGGCTTTCCAGTACAAGCGATTCTCCGGATCGACGGCCACGCAATCCTCGCGGTCGCTGCTCTGTTGCTGATACGTGCTCGATAGCATGATCTCGCGATGCAACGCCTTCATGGACCAGCCTTGCGCTTGGGCGTAGCGGGCCAGGTAATCGAGCGCCGCGAGTTGCGTCGGCGGTTCGCTGCGAACGCCTAAGTCGCCTGGCGTCGCGACAAGCGGCTCGCCAAAGTGATGCATCCAGGTACGACTGGCCAGCACTCGTGGCGTCAGCGGGTTGTCGGCCGCGATAATGTCCTGGGCCATTTCCAAGCGACCGCTTCCTTCTTGAAACGGCTTGCGATCCGGCCCTTCCAACATGACCAAGAACTGCCGCTGCACTTCCTCGCCGGGGCGATTCGCATCGCCGCGAATCAGCACCCGCGGATTGACCGGCGAACCATCGCGAACGACCATCGCGCGCGGCGGCGCGCCGGGATCGTTCACTTGATGCTGATCGATCTTCCGTTTGAGTTCCTGCGCATGATTGCGCTCGTCGCGAGCCAGATAGCGATCGATCTCCGCGCGCGGCACGCGCGGAGCGGCGTCATCGGCCAGCAGCAGTTCCGCTACTTGTTTGGCCGGTTCGGCGAGTTTGTCGCGCGATTCTTGATTCGCGCCAGCGCTCTTCCACTCGTTGTTTACCGCACTCAACAGGGCGCCATACAGCTTCGCCATCTCCGCTTTGGAACCGGGTCGCTTGTCGGTCAACTGTTGCTTGAGCAGCGGGTTGATCTGTCCCGCGCCGATGCCAGGCTGCTTCGCGAGCCAGGCTGCGACGATGGGCGCGATTCGCTCGGATAGCGGCTGCGGATCGACATCTTGGAGCGCGGCGACTTGTTGCCAGAAACCGAGCAGCGCATGCTCCGGTTGGGCATGCGCCTTCAGATAATTCGACCAGCGCTCGAGCAACTGGGGCTTCAAATCATTCTTGCCGAGCGAGATGCCGCCGCGGCGGAGCAGGTCTTGCGGATCGAGACTCACCAGCGCCGCCAAATACTCGCCGCTCTTCTCGCGGGCTTCATTTACCAACGCCGTGTGCCGGTCGTCGAGATATTTATTAAGCTCCCCTTGCCGCTTTTCCAACTCCGCTTGATAGTGCTGGAACGCTTCCGTCTTCTTCGGCTCGCCAATCAGCGGCAAGTCATCAGGCTGATTGCAACTCGCGAACACGCCGTAGAGCGAGTAATAATCCGCCTGGGGAATGGGGTCGTACTTGTGATCGTGACAACGCGCGCAGGCGACCGTGAGTCCCAGCAGGCCGCGGCCGACGACGTCAATTTGATCGTCGATATCGAGTTGGCGGTTGTTGAACTTGCGGCCTACGGTTAAGAAGCCGAGGGCGGCCAGGCGGCTATTATCGTCTGGCGAAGGGAGCAAGTCGGCGGCGAGTTGCTCCAGCAGGAATTGATCGTACGGCAAGTCGTTATTGAGCGCGTTGATGACGTAATCACGGTACGTGTAGGAATACGGATAGCGGCGTTCCCGCTGGAATGCATAGCCGCTGGTATCCGCGTAGCGGGCCACGTCCAGCCAGTGCCGGCCCCATCGTTCGCCATAGCGCGGCGAAGCGAGCAGGCGTTCGATGAGTCGCGCGTACGCATCCGGCGCCGCGTCCTGTTCAAACGCCGCGACTTCCTCCGGCGTCGGCGGCAAGCCGTGCAGATCGAACGTGGCGCGGCGAATGAGCGTGCGACGATCCGCCGCAGGCGACGGCGTGAGTCCGGCCGCTTCGAGTTTTGCCAGGATGTAAAAGTCGAGCTTGCGACTGGGCCACGCGATGTCTTTCACCGCCGGTAGTGGCGGGTCGGTAATTGGTTGCAGCGACCAGAGCGACGACCGCGCGTCCAAGAGACGCTCTTGGACCGTCAGCGATTTGACTTGCGCGGCTTCCGGCCAAGGCAGGCCATCTTTCACCCAAGCGGTGAGCGTCTCGATTTCGGCATCGCTCAGCTTCTTTCTGGGGGGCATCTGGTAATCGCCTTCGTGGCGAATCGCTTGCACTAAGAAGCTCTTCTCCGGTTCGCCGGGAACGGCCCCTGGTTCGCCGGTCGCGCCGCCGCGAAGCAGGGCGTCGCGCGAATCGAGCCGCAGTTCGCTCTCTTGCTTCTCCGCCCCGTGACACTTCTGGCAATGCGTGGCCAAAATCGGGCGGACCTGCTCCTCGAAAAACTTCTCCTGCTGGGGCGTGGCGGCGTTGGCGGTGAATGCGACGCCCCACAAGAGGCCCAGGACGGCCAGCCCAAAACAAGACCATGGCATCCGAAGCATGATGATTTCCACAATGAAGGCGGGGAGTAAACCAGGCAGGAACGCCGCGCGCGGGCTGCAACTCCACGCGCGGCAATAGTTTAGTAAAACCGATCCGTCCACATTTCGCAAGTTTGCCGCCTGCGGCCAGCCGTACCTCCATCGCCGGAGTCGCCCAGCGGCCGAGCTTACGCAGGGGACTTTCCGGCGATCTTCTGCACCTGCGAAACAGACGCTCCCTACCACCCCTACCACCGGCGCGTTCGCCTGATGCAACCGTCACGACCGCTGCGTCTTGCGCCACACGTCGGGAAATGCCGTGTGAATTCCTCAAGATTCGTGCCGTGATGCGCGCCTCCTGTCCGGAATCGACCTATGGTTTGGATGGGGATTCTCAATCCAACGCAGGCCAGCACTTGTCTTTGTGCCGCGAGTGGATGGGAAATGATGAATAG
>CAUJKE010000345.1 GCA_963205385.1 Planctomycetota bacterium
AATCATCTGACCCAAGTCAGTCCTGGCCGCGCGTGCGATCGAGCAACCAACAGAACAGCCCGGCGATGTTCCAGGCATCATCGCCGCCGCGGTGATGGGTGCCTTCCAGCTCCAGACCCGCGTGTTCACACGCCGCGTCAATTCCCAGTTCACGCGGCAGGCCCAGCGCTACCGAGAACAGATTCTTGATGTTCAAATGCGTGGGGCCGAACGGATACTCCAGGCTATAGTCCTTGCAGTTGCGGTGGAACTGGTTGCGGTCGTAGTCGCCCCAACTAGCCCACAAGCGCTCGCGGCAGTTGTAATCCGTCTCGAGCATCCGCACCGCTTCGCCCAGCGTGACGCCAGCGACAAGCATGTCGGCGGTGATCGTCGTCAACTGCGTGCAGAACTCGCTCACCTGGCTCCGCTGCGGTTTGACGAGAATCGAGCGGCGTTCACGGCGTTTCAGCGATTTCACGTCCACCACGCAAATGCCGATCTCAATGATCTCGCTGATCTGGTCCCACGGCGGGCGCGTATCCCAACAGGTCGCTTCGATATCAATCA
Organism: Planctomycetota bacterium; assembly: GCA_963205385.1. Lineage (GTDB taxonomy): Bacteria > Planctomycetota > Planctomycetia > Pirellulales > Pirellulaceae > JAEZGD01. The sequence continues at coordinate 550 of CAUJKE010000345.1, forward strand.
CGAGCACCTGATCGAGCCGCTTGGCCATGAGACTTTGCCCTTGTCGCTAGAACTCCAGGATCGCCCGCACCAAAATGATGACAGAGAGCGCGCCGCCTGCGATTGCCAAGAGCGTACTCAAGATTCCCAGCACCCACGCGACTTTCGTACTGCCGCGGCCGCTGGAATCCATGACCCCGACGCGCATCGCGCGCAAGTCGTCCCGCGCCATTAGCCACGTAGGCAGGCTCAGCGCGAGCACCAACACGCCGATGGGAAAACAGAAGAAACCCAGCGGCAGGCCTGCTAGCGCTCCCAACAGGGAAATCAATCCCAGGCCCAGCAGCATTCCGCCCCGGTGCCCGAGCGTCATGTGATAGTCGCCGTCGACCGATTCGCCGGCAGGCGCCGCGGAGGGGGCGTAAGGATTGTCGCTCGCCACTAACTCCGCGGGGGCCGGTTCCGCGAACGGATTGGGCTGCTGGGGGTCGTCGGGAAACTGATAGGCTTTGGACATGAAACCCGCTACACACCAATGCGGCAATGGTCGAGCATGTGGGACGCCGAGGTGATATAGCTAGTGAAGAACTCGCCAAACTCCGCGTAGCGCGCGCTCGCTTCGTCGAACCGCATCCGATAGACAATATCCTTGAGGAATGCCGGGTTCTTCGCCCACAGTGTGACCCCCCATTCCCAATCGTCGAGTCCCACGCCGACGGTAATGAGCTGGATAACTTTGCCGGCGAATGCCATCCCGCTCTTGGCGTGCTCCGCCATCATCTTGTTGCGATCAGCAAACGGCAGCGTGAACCAGTTCTCTCCCACCTTGCGTTTTTTGTTCATCGGATAGAAACAGGTCGCCGGGTGATTCACCGGGAAGTCAGGCGTCAGACGCTGCTTACGCATCATTGGCTCGCGGGCTTCATACGCCTTGACCTTGGCGGCATACGCGGGGCTTCCCTCGACTTCGCCACCGGCCACGAGCCGCTGCGCATATTGCTCAGCCGATGGGACATATTCAGAAACCTCCGTCATCGAGACGAACGAGTACGTCGGCACGATCGCCGGTCCCAGGGGTGAAGCCGCTAGCGCTTGATGCACGGCATCCACTTTGAGCGGGTCGGGATCGAGCAACATCAAGCTGAAATCAGCTTTGTGGCCACTGACGATGCTCGTCTGCAGGCGCGCCGGCGCCGTGGAAGCTTCGGGATGGAGAATGCTTTCGATGGCATCGCGCCCCGCGCGAATTGTCTCAGGCGACTGCGCGGCCAAAAACGCTCGGTCGAACCGGTAATAACTGTGCGTGCAATGCCAGCCATCTTCGGGGACGAGTGACGGTTCGATAGGTCCGGCGGCGGAAGGTCCGTGCGACATAATAGTGGGATCAGAGGTAGGAGGTATGAAAACGCTACATTCTATCTCATTTGTCCCCGTTCCAACAGGCGACCAGCGAGCGAGGCAACGGTTCAGTGTTTCGCGCCTGCAGGCTGCGATTCGCCGCAGAATCCTCACAACCGGCCAGGATTCGTCGCGGCGCGCCCCAAGCGGCCGCCAGAAGGTGCTTACAGCCGTGAATTGAGCATTCGAACCACTTGCCGTGGAATACATTTGCGTGAGCCGGCCTCTTAGTCGCAAAATGCCTGCTAGGGAAATGGGAGTACCAAATGGCCGATTACATCGCCGGCGTGCTGATTTTTGTGATCGTGGTGACGCTCTGGGCGCTCATCGGCCACGGGCTTTGGCTCTTGGCCGCGTGGTTTTTTAGCGCGATTGCCGACGATTCCTCGATATCCCAGCGACCAATGCCGCCGGAGCCGCTCGCCAGGTTCACGCTGGCCGACGAATTACAAGCCACGCTCAAACAGCTCGATCGCCTGTGGCGGCGCGGATTGCTCTCCGACGAAGAACACGCGCGATTGCGAGCGGCTTGCCAGCACGATCTCGATCGGCTCCGCGGCAAGTTGCCCCCTTCACCTGGTGTTCAAGCAGTAACCTCAGTCTCCGAGCAAGCCACCTCGCCGAGCGAGATCCAGTATGTCGAGCGGGCGCTAGAGGTGGCGAGCGCGATCGAAGAATCGCCTATCGAGGCGCTCATCATTGAAGCGGAAGTTGTCGAGGAGCCCCGGTTGCGTTTGCCGCATCCGCTGGACCGTCCCGACGCGCCTGCCGCTCCTCGCCCTGCAGAAGCGCCCCGCGCTCGTCGCGCTCTGGCCGATGTGCTCGCGGCGTTCATGCAAGAGCGAAACATTCGCTGGGGCGAACTGGTGAGCGGGCTCTTGATCGTCGGCAGCGCCGCGGGGTTGGTCCTCAGTTTGCGCGAGCAGTTGAAGGAGTGGATTCCCTATTTTCCGGCACTATTGTTCCTGCTTGGCACGGCGGCTTTTCATGGGGTGGGGTTGTATACGCTCCAGCGGTGGAACTTGCGCTCGACCAGTCGCGGCGTACTACTGATTACGCAGCTCCTGGTCCCGGTGAACTTTCTCGCGGCGGTGCTCATCGCCAGCGGCGAAGGGGAGCGGATGCCGGTCACGAGCCTGGCGTACATGGCCGCGGTGACGATCGGCCTCGTCGCCTACGGTCTCATCACTTACACCGGCGCGCGAGCGTTGCTGACGCGCGGCTGGAGCGCCATTGTGTTAGCCGTGATGGGCGCCTCAGGCAGCCAGCTCTACATCAACCGTTTGGCGAGCCAGTCACCGACGCAAATCCAGACGCTGGCCTTGGCCCTCGCCCCGGCGCTCGCCTTCGTGCTCGCGCTGGCGATGTTGATCCTGACCGGGCGGCGCTGGCGAACTTTATCCTTGCGCCGCGCGCAGCCGTTGCTAATGACGCTGGGACTGGGCAGCTTCGCGTTGGCGATGCCACTAGCGCTGCTGATTGCCAAAGCGGCCGATCGTTGGGAGGTCGTGGGGCAGTTAGCGCCTGTCTTTGCGATTCTCGCCGCCACGCTGCTCGCCACCGGCAACTTCATCGCGCAGCGCACCTCCGGCCGAAGTTTGGCGATGCTTTCGACCACGGGCGTCGCGCTGGCCATTTTAGGCGGCGTCTTGATGCTCGTCAGCGTGGGTCTCGCGTGGCCGGATCCGCGACAACTCATCCTCGTCGGCACGCTCTGCACTGCGGCCCTCGCACTGCAGGCCATGATTGGCCACTTGCCGCTGCTCGTCGCGCCGGCGACGGCCTCTGGCGCGCTCACCGTGCTGATTAGCTTTCACGCGTGGCAGGGACGACTCGTTGGCGAGACGAACCTCGAACTCGGTAAACGCATTTTACAGTCCTGGTTGATGGGGCGCAGCGCGCTCTTGCTGACGGCGCTGGCAATTTGCTGTGGCGCCGTGGCGCTGGTCGGCCTGCGCTGGATGGGCCAGCGATTATCCGCCGTGTGGCAACAACCGGAGCAGTGGCCGCGGAGTCACGCACTAATGCTGCTTGCGGGCGCCTTGGTGTTGGCCTTCTTGGGGATGGGCATTGCCGCCGTTAGCGGTTTCACGGGTGGCGCGGATGCTGAACTCGCGACGCTCGTCTTCGCCCTCGACGCCACCGTGCTCATCGCGCTGGCGGCGAGCGTCCTGCGGCGGCAAGTCACTTACGCCGCCGTCGCGCTCACGCTCCTCACCATCGTCCATGCGCTCGGCTTCAATCCCGCCCTCAGGCAGGCGTTGCGCTGGCAAGGCTGGCTGCCGCTGCGACCCGTGTTGCTCGGCGTGCTCGTACATGCGAATCTGGCCATGCTCGGCGCGCTCCTCGCGCGCTGGCAAGCGACGAAGCAAGCATCAACTACCCGCCGCGGCATCATGCACGCGATCGGCGAACCGCTGGCCTGGTCGGCGCTCATCGGCTCGCTGCTGGGTGCGGCATTCGCGGTATTCGTGTTGAACCAACAGTTCGGCCACCATGCTGGCTACACGCTCCTGGTTGCGACGGCCTGGTTGGGAACGGCTATCGTCTTACTGCGCGCCGAAATCCTTACCGCGGCGCAAGCGATGCTCTCACTCTGTGTGACCTACGCCGTGCTGGCGATCTGTCAACGACAACCGTGGTGGGGCGAACTCCCGTTCGATCCACGCGCCGTCTACAGCGTCGTTGCCGCCTTGGCTATCTTCAGCACCGCCTGGCTATTGTTAAGAATCTTCGCCCCGCGCCGCGCAGCCTGGGAGGCCTTGCTCTCGCCGGCGTGGCCGGGATGCGAGGAACTGGTGCTCTTGCTCTCGGTAGGCGTGATTGCGCTGCCGGCGGCGAGCGCATGGCTTGGCGTTCGTGAAGAGCTGCGGCTGGGCGGCTCGCAAACGCTCAGCGATTCTTGGTGGCTATTCCAAAGTCTCGCGCATCACTCACTGGCCTGGCTCGCGCTCGCGTCGATCTCCGTCGGACTCGGCGTGGCCTACTATCGCCGCGCGGCGCTCGAATGGATCGTCGCGCTGCTGGTCCTGGCGTGTGCGCCTGCGTTATTGATAGCAGGTGAGTTGCACGACGTGTTGGCGAGCGCTTCGGCGCTGCGTTGGCTGCTGGCTGGCTATCTATTGATCGCCGTCGGCGCTATTTGTGCGCGACGATACCTGACGGCACTGCTGGCATGCATTCCAGGCATTTCTCGCGCGTCCCTTCCCGAGTTCGCCGCAAATGTCACTACAGGTATCGCGCTGTTGCTAGGCGCCGTTCCCATTTTGGGCCTGACGATCACCGCATGTACGCTCGCGGCGAGCGGCATTGCGCCGCGCGGTCCGCTAGAGGACACATTTTTCGCCGAGCTTGGGTGGACTGTTTCCTACGTCGTGCCGTTGGCGGCGATTGTCGTGAGCTTGTGGGCGCTGGGACTGCGTGAGCGTCAGCCCAGCTTTGTAATGGCCGGATCGCTGGTCTGGCAACTCATGGCGACGCTGGCGTGCGTGATGCCGGTACTCACCTCCGGCGGAACATTCGACACGCTCTTGGGTGTGCAACTGTTGCAATTCAACGCCCTCGGTTTGGCAAGCTACGCGCTACTGTGGCTTACATGCGATCCGTGGCTGCACCTGCGCGACAGCGACGCGCCGCCGGTGGAAACGCTCGCCGCCGAATCTTGGCTCACGCTGCAACTCGGTTGGATGCTCGCGGCGGTCGCGGCGCTGGCGCTCTGGTCGGCCGGTCTAATCATCGGCATCCAACCCCCGCGTGGCAGCGACATCATCGCCGAACTGGGCAGACCGCTTAGCTTCGTCACGCTCGGTCTTGCCGCCATCGCTGCGACCTGGTTTGGTGGGCGACGAGCACAGCGACACCTGCTCGCGCTAGTCCTTGCCGTGCTCACGGCTGCGGTTCCGCTCATCGCGGCGGCACTGGCTCACACCAGTGTCACGCAACCGTGGTTCAGCTACCACGCGCTCTTATCGGGGTGGTATCTCGTGGCTGCGCTCGCCACGCTGCTTGCCGCCTGGCTGTTCGCAGCGGCGACAACCGCGTCAGACTCGGTCCCGTCAAACAACTGGTTGCACGAACTGATGTCCGCGAGCGCGCGCACGGCCGCCCAGTGGTTTGCGTCCGTGTTGATGCTCGTTATCTTCATCTGTAACTTCGGCAGCGGCTGGCGCGACCCCGCGCCCCTGTGGCCGCTGATGATGGGCGGCGGTCTGCTCGGATTGCTGCTAATTCTGGGAGTTAGCAGTCGCCGGGAAGGCTTCGCATACGCCAGCCTCGCGGTGGCCCTCTGCGCGGCCTCACAAGCCTGGTTTCACTTTTGGCCTGCGGGGAATCATCCATCCACGCCCCTGGTAGCGGTGAATCTCATCGCGGCGGTCTGCGTCGTCGCCTGGTGGTTGTGGGTCGCCATTTATCGCGAGCGGACGTCGTCCCGGCCGCCCGCCCGTAACCTGCTCGCCCCTTTTCCACTCACGCTGCCCCCCTTGCTGACGGTGGGCTACCTGCTGTTCGTGGCGTTTTGTCTGGCGAACGCGCTGCTTTGGGGACACACTGCTTTAGGTGCGTTTACATTATCCCGCCCCATCCATCTGCTGCTGGCCGCAATGCTCGGCTGTCTGCTCGTGGGCTCGTTCTGGTATGACCGCCAGCGAAGCGCTATTGCCTGCCTTTACGCTTGGGGACTGGCGAGCAGCGTCCTCTGGTGCGACCGCATCGCGCCGGATCGCGACTGGCTGCTCGTCTATGCTATGCTCTCCGTCGCTGGCTTCGTCGCGTTGAGTGGCCTCCTGTGGCAAGCCGGTGCCTGGTGGTCGCTGCTTGGTCAGCAGCTTCAAGTCCATTACCCCATCGCGGCGCTCGAGCGCACCGCGCGGTGGCTGCCGTGGGTGACAGTAGCGATCGCCTCGCTGATCTCGCTGCTGGACTTGATCATTGTGCTGAACTTCGAGATCCGCCTGGCGCGCGGGCTGGCTGGCTTTGGGCCGATGTTGCTAGCGATTGGACTCGCAAATCTCGCGCAGCAAGAGCGCCGCCCCCTAATGATTTACCTCGCGCTTCTCGCAGTCACGTATTCGACCATCCTCTTGAGTTGGGCCGAGATGCCGCCGTCAGCAACCGCGTTTGCCTGGCTCTTGCGCAATATTCGCGTGTTGGTGGTGCTCGGCATCGGCACGCTGGTTTATGGCGCGCTGCTCCCGCGCGTCTGGGAGCATCTGGAAGACTGGCGGCGCGCGGTGCGACAGATGGCGCTCACCTGCGCTGCCGGCGGCGCAGTGGCTCTGATCGCGGTGCTCGTAGGCGAAACATTTGCCTTTGAACCCGGCGTCGATTCGCTGCTGCCGCTGCCGCAGGTTCTCGTCGTCGCCGGCGTTTTGATCGCGTTCGCAGGCGGTCTCATCGCCCTGGCCGTTTCGCCTGCACTAGCGGAGCGCCGCGGTTGGAACACGTCCGAACCGTTTCGCATGGGTTACGTTTACGCCGCGCAAATCGTGCTCGCGCTCGCATTTGGGCACTTATATCTGACGCGACCAACCTGGTTCGATGGTCTGCTGCGCCCGTACTGGCCGTTCGTCGTCATGGCGCTCGCATTCGCCGGCGTGGGCCTGGGCGAAATGTTTCAGCGGTATAAACTCCGCGTGCTGGCCGAACCGCTGGGCCGGACCGGCGCGCTCTTGCCGCTGCTGCCTGCCTTGGGCTGGTGGATCGAATCGCTCCGGGGCGAGCCTGCGACCGACTACGCCTTGGTGATGTTCGTCGTGGGACTCTTGTACGTTCTCTACAGCTTCTGCCGCACGTCGACGCTCAGCGCGATCGCCGCGGGACTGGCGGGCAATATCGCGCTCTGGGCGCTGCTTGCGGAGCGCGAAGGCTTTGCACTGGTCGATCATCCGCAGTTCTGGCTGATTCCGCCGGCGATTTCGGTGCTCGCTGCGGTGCAGTTCAATCATCGCCGCTTGCGCGAGGAGCAACTTACCGCGGTGCGTTACTTGTGCATGCTCGTGATCTATCTTAGCTCGACCGCCGAGATTTTCATCACCGGCATTGGCGAAAGCACCTGGCCGCCATTGATGCTCTTGGGCATCGCTGTCTTGGGTGTGCTAGCCGGCATCGCGTTGCAGATTCGCGCGTTTCTGTACGTGGGAACCAGTTTTGTCTTTCTCTCGCTAGTGACAATGGTCTGGCATGCCTCGAAGGCGTTTGACAAAGTCTGGCCGTGGTGGGCCTTTGGCATCTTCGTCGGCCTGGCGATGCTCGTGTTCTTCGGGCTCTTTGAAAAGAAGCGACCGGAGATCACCGCCATGGTTGAGCGGTTGCGGCAATGGGAACATTGACCGGACGTGCTTCGGCATACGTCGTAGCGAATTGGCCGCCGGCCCCGCAAGAGTCACGCTCGCCTGCGGCCAAAGCAGATGCCGGACGGTACTGGTGTACGGCTACTGAAGCGTCTCAGGGAAGCCGATTGAGGTCTTTCGCTGGCAGAGGAGTGAATTACCGTTGCACAAATCAAAACGCCCCGCGAAGTGACTGCACTCCGCGGGGATTTTGGATGTCGCGACGTGATGCGAACAACGTGCGTTAGATCGCGGCTGCTCTCACATTTCTCACTTCCATCAACAACGCGCGGTAACGCTGGTAGATCCCCTGAGCGATCCAGCCGAGATAGAAGTTGAGGCCCACGGACGCGAATAGCAGCATCGCGGTGAACGTGAGCGGCAGCCACGGTTTGGCGGCATCGTCGGCATAGCGCTCCGACTCGCGCGCGGAGGTGTTCTTGGTCGGCGTGGTGGGAGGGATCGTGGAGTTGCTGGAAGTGTTCGTGGTGGCAGATGTGCCGTTCGTGTCGCGGCCGGCGACCTGTTGATAGTTCGGCGGCGTCCCAACGGCGGCAGGCGGAAAATTGGGATTGGGCCCAGGATCGCGCAACGGCTGGGCGTTGTAGCCATTCCAGGCGTAATTGGGCGGCGGCGGGCCATAGCCGTACGGCGGTTGGTTGTAGAACGGCTGGTTTTGTGGCGGCTGATTGTAGGGCGGCTGGCTATAGCGAGGATCGGCATTCGCATCGCGACGAATTTCCGGTAAGCCAGGCGTTTGCGTAGTTTGAAAGCGTGGGTCGGGAACTGGGGCCATGCGGGGATCGGTGAGATTCGGATTCGGCTGGTTCGCGCGCGGATCGCCTGCTTGCCAACCGCCGGTATTGAGGCTGTTGTTGGCTTGCGAGTTCCAAGGAGCGCTCGCGCCCGGTGCGGCATTGTTATTATCCGCCGGCGTATTAGTGGGGAAAGTCGAGCGTCCATCACCGCGCAAGGGATCGGTGAGCGGTGGGTTTTGGTTGGCAGGGTTCCCTACGCCGGTCCCCGGGGCTTCGCGCGATATTCCAGGAGCGCGACCCAAGGGCGGAAACGTGTTGTTGCCCCCGCTTGCGCCGCCATTAAGCGGGTTGGACGCGGGAGGAGTCAACGGGGTTCCAGGTGGAGCGTTGCTGCCGGGAGAACCGCGTGGATCGCCGGGCCCGCTGCGCGTGGTGTTGAGCGGCCGCGCGCCCCCGAGCGCCGGCGGTTGGTTGGCAATGTTCTCTGGCGGATTGATCGTCGCCGCTTTGTGGTTTTCCAGACCCACGCGCGGCACTTCCCCGACGCCGACGCGAATGCGGAACTTCTTCACGCCCTGCAATTCAGGCGGAATTTCCGACAGCAAATCGACCTTGCCTTCACTCAACGTTTTGATGAGTTCCGGCTCGATCTGAATGATGTATTCAAGTTGCCCGTCTTCGCCGGGCTGCCAGCCGTATTCCACGCCCAAGGCGGCTACGGCGAGCATAATGGCTACTGGATGCATTGCCCGCACTCCATTGTTGGCATCGGTGCGAAACGCGCGCGATAGACTGCCTCGCGGCGTTCGCCTGGCACTGCGATTCGGTCAGCGAGTCGCAGGTCTAAGTCACCTTCCTTGCATGCGGCCATGCTTTCCAGCAAGGCCACGTCATTACCTCCGCCTCCCATCAGCCGTCGACCGGATTTCGGGCCGCATGCGCGATGGTTGCGTGGGTATGGTAGCCGCAATCAGCTAACCGCGTAAAGAGCGGAAAACAGGCGAGATAGACGCAAGGGCGTGAAATCTCAAATAAAAATCTGCCAGCACCACTAGCTAACGACGTTATTCATAGTCCCATTTGAGAATCCACGGATCCGCGGTCCGTTTCTGAAACGCCTTGAGTTTCCCGATGAGTTCTGCCAGCACGGCTTTGTGCTCTGGACTCTGGGCGAGATTGTGGATCTCATCGGGGTCGGCTTTTAGGTCGTACAGCTCGAACTGGGGGCGGTGAATGTAATCGTGCACGGTGCGCTGCCCGTACTTCGCGTCCGGTCCTTCTTGATACTTCTCTTGCCACGTGGGCGCCTCCCACAAATCAGACGCAAATGGGAACGGGAGGGGGTGGGCGATGTTCCAAATCAGCTTGTACTGGCGCGTGCGAACGACGCGCATTGGATAGTACATCGTGATTTCGTGAAACGTGTGCGACGCATTGACTTCATCGAAATTCGGAGTCGATTCCTGGCCTACGGTCGGGAGGAAGGAGCGCCCATGCAAGCCCAGCTTGTCAATTCCCTGGACGCCGGCGATATCCAAGAGCGTCGGCGTGAGATCGACGAGGCTGATCATGGCGTCGGAGACCGTTCCGCTGCCAGACGCCGGCCGGTGCGCCGGATCTTGCACGATCATGGGAACGACCATGCCCCCTTCGTACAGCGTGGTCTTGCCGCCGGGGAACGCGATACCATGGTCGGAGGTGAAGAGGATCACCGTGTTGTCGTAAACGCCGGCATCCTTGAGGTTCTGCACCAAGCGGCCAAGCCCCTGGTCGATGCGCGAGACCGACTGGTAATACTGGGCTAATTCGGCGCGGCAGGTTGGGGTATCGGGAAGAAAACGCGGCACGATGACGTCTTTCGGATCGTACGTCACTTCCTCCACGTCAGGATATCCGCCGGGCTTGTTTCCGAACGCGTCCGGCTTGTGCGGATCACTCTGCACCCGCGCCCCGCTACGATGAGGATCGGCCGTGCAGATGTAGAGAAAGAACGGCTTGTCGCTCTTCGCCGCAAATAGTTCTCGGCAATGATCGGCCATTTGCACCGGCGAACGGGCATTGCCGGGGAGCGAAATGTCGAACTTATAAACCTCTTCCGGGCCGACATGAAACTTCCCGATCCGCGCGGTGCGGTAGCCGGCCTCGCGCATCCGCACGGGGAGCGACTTGATGTTGTCGTAAGTGCGAAAATGATGGTACGAGTGCTCATGGCCGTACTGCGCATTGGCATGATTGTAGAGGCCGGTCAGAATGACCGAGCGGCTCGCGCTGCAACTGGCCGTGGTGCAGAATGCATGTGTGTAGCGGGTTCCCTCGCGGGCGAGTTGATCGATGTGCGGTGTTTTGATCGCTGGATTTCCATAGCAGCCGACATCCGTCCCCAGGTCGTCGCAAACGAACAGGACGATGTTCTTCGGCGGGGCGGCCAGCGCGACAGAGTGGGCCGACAGGGCAAGCATCAACGCGCACATCACGATGGACAATTTTCGAATCATCAAGCGGCTCCCGAGAGATGGCTAGCTGGAGAGCCTTTTAGACTAACCGAGCGGCGGTAGCACTGCAACGAACGGGCAGGCTGGTTGGCAAGTTTAGAATGAACTATGCGGCTTTGCGTAGCGTGCCGTCGGCGGCCAGGTTGGGATACGCGAAGCCATGTTGGGCGTCGTTCCAGCGATTGAGCGCGACCGCCACCAAATGCCCGCCGAACGCGACGGAGAGCTTGAGCGCGTGTTGAAAGTGATTGATGCGGCCGCTCAGCGGCAGGCAATCGAAGACGCACTCGGGATCGGGATCGGTGTGATTCATGGTCGGCGGCGCGAAGCCATCACGCATTGCGAGCGCCGTCACCGCCAACTCCACCGCGCCGGCCCCGTTGATCGCGTGGCCGAGCATCGACTTCGTCGCGCTCACGCAGATCGTATCGAGACATTCGCCAAACACGCGTCGAATGCTTCGCATCTCGACCAGGTCGTTTTGCTGGGTGCCGGTTCCGTGGGCGTTGATGTAGCCAATCTCGTGCGCCGCGAGTCCGGCCCCGTCGAGCGTTATTTCAATCAATCGGGTGAGAGACTCACTTTCCGCGTCGAGCCCCGTAACATGGTGCGCTTCCGCCAACATCCGCCCCGCGGCCACTTCGGCATAGATTCTCGCCCCGCGCCGCAAAGCGTGGCCGAGACGCTCGATAATAAACAGCCCGGCGCCCTCGCCGATCACAAAGCCCCGGCGATTGCGATCGAAAGGCCGACATGCGGTTTGCGGATCGACTTCGTCCGATAACGCCCGCATCTGCCTGAAGCCGGCGACGAAGAGCGGATCGATCGCATCACCGCCGCCGGCGAGCGCAATGTCGCATTGCCCGTCGCGAATGGCGCGAACGGCCGTGAGAAAGCTAATCAAGGAACTCGCGCACGCGGTGGAGTGGCTCAGCCGCGGGCCTTCCAGGCGATATTGATTGGCAATGGCAGCGCACATGCTGTTCGGCAACATCTGCTGCCACCAGGGAAAACGCGCGGCGTCCTCCTCCGCTTGCCCGCATTCTAAACGCTTGAAGTGATAGTCTCCCATGATGCCGTTGATGGAACAGCCGAAGCGAGTGCGATCGACGCTGTCCCAGTCAATGGCCGCATCCGCTACAGCTTCCGCGGCGGCGTGTTCGCACAACGTAAACGCCTTGAGTCGTCCCGGCACGGTCGAGGGGAGCGGGACGCGCGCGGCGCAAATCTCTTCGCCTCTCAGGTCTTCGATATCGCTCGCCAGTTGGATGCCAACTTGCCCGCGGCGAAGGGCCTGCCAGGAGCTCTCGCGATCGCAGCCGACCGCTGTCACCAGGCCAATACCGGTGATCACAATCGGTTCCGGAATGTAAGGACGGGAAGACACGCGCTAGTCTCTCCAACATGCGAGCGCGGAAGTTCGCTGTAATCCGAACGAGGCGTGAAATAGGCGAATTCGCGGAGCATGTCCAGGCGAATCCGCCGCGCGCGCATTGCCAGCAGATTCGAGGATCTGGCCTTCAAAGACCTCCATCACGCGGAAAAGCCGCAGGATCATCGCAGCCCGCTGCGAAATTTTGCGGGAGGAAGTCCGTGGCGAGCCGCGATTTTCGCGGCTTTGGCTGGGCTTTGCGCAAAGTTTGCGGAATTTTTCGGTAAAGAGGCTTGCAAGTCCAATTTCGGCTGGTAAACTCGGAGCCGACTCGTGGGAAACTTGCCCAATCCAACCCTCAAAGTTAGACTACTATGGGAAAATCAACCCAAAACAATCTAGCTTGTCGAGTGATAACGGCATCGGTTTCCGAGTTTCGCCAACCGCCCCAAAGCGCGACCCATGGCCTCAGCAGCCTCACAATTCATGTTGGGCGAATTTCGGCGGACGCTGGACGATCGCTTTCGGCTATCGATTCCTGCCGAGTTGGCCGACCCACTCTCCGCCGAGGGGAGCGAGTGCATTTTGGCGAAGGAGCTGCCGGGCTGTCTCAGTTTGTGGAGTGCCGGGCAATGGTCCGCCAAACTCGAAGCCGGCGTGCAACTGGTGCAGAGCAAGATGCAACTCGGTCGGCTCGAAGGGAAGGTGGAAGAGGTGCAACGCCTGGGACGACTCCTCTCGACGCGACACAAGACGGTCGAACTAGCGGGCCGAGGCCGGTTGCTGTTGCCCGAGGGCTTTCGCGAGTTTTTGGGCGTGGAAGCCGGTGGCGAATTGATGGTGGTGGGCGCCGCGATTTGTATCGAGTTGTGGCGACCCGATGCGTGGATCAAATACCTCGAAGAGCGCATGCCGGAGTTTCGGACGCTCTTCGATGGACTGTCTAGTTAGCTATTTCAATTCCCAACGAACAACGAGCGAGTTCCCCGCGGTCATACCCGGCTTGAAGAAAACACCAGTCGTTCCCAGCCTCTGTCGCATGTCGGGATGCAAGTCAACCAGGGATTGGGTACCTAAGGCACGGATGCCTGTTTTCTTCAGCCGGGTATGACGCATTTTTGAGTAGACCCCATCTCGCAAAGCGACTTGAGATGGCTACTCGCGGGGCAAAGTCTTGGGATAAGCGCCCAAGACGTTCAATCGTAGTGTCTTGGCTTGTAATGCAGCGAGTGCTCGGCGAACTTTCAAGTCGCTGGCGTGCCCCTCAAGCTCCACGAAGAATAAGTATTCCGCCTGCGCGCCGACGATCGGAAAGGACTCGATCCAGGTGAGGTTGAGTTTATTGCGTTTGAAGATCGCCATGGTGTCGGCAAGCGAGCCAGGCTGGTGCAGGATCTGAAACATTAGCGCCGTCTTATCGTGACCCGTGCGTGGGGGCATTTCGCCCCCGATCACCGCGAAACGGGTGATGTTGTGAGCGTTGTCCTCGATGTTTGCGGCCAGCACGTCTAGCCCGTACGCCGCGCCGGCCTGGCGGCTGGCAATGGCGGCAACACCAGGCTTTTCGGCTGCGAGTTCCGCCGCCTTGGTGGTGCTTGACATCTCGACCAATCGGGCCTGCGGCAAGTGTTTCGCGAGCCATTCGCGGCATTGAGAGGTCGCTTGCGGTTTGCTGTAAACTTCCTGGATGTCCGCGCGGGAGCCTTTGCCGAGCAAGTTGTGGTGAATATGTAATTGCACTTCTCCGGTAATACTCAAAGGCAGCTTCGCGAACATGCCAAGGGTATCGACGATGCGTCCGTCGGTGGAATTTTCAAGGGGAACGAGGCCATGTACGGCATGGCCCCGGTGAACTTCTTCAAAGACGGCGGCAATCGTCGCGACCGGCGTCAGTTCGGCGCCGCTGCCGAAACGCTCGAGCGTCGCCAGGTGGCTATAACTGTATTCCGGCCCCAGATAGGCGACTTTGACCGGTTGCGATGCAGCGCGGATGCCAGCGGCTAGCTCGCGAAAGATCGTGGCGACGGTCGCGCCCGGCAGCGGCCCAGGATTTTGCGTGCGAGCCCACTCGGCGAGGGCCAAGGGATCGACGTCTCGCTGTGCGCCCAACGCAGCGTGCGCACGCGCGCTGAGCAATTCAAGCAACTGCTGATCGAGCTTGCGTAGCGATTCCTTCTCATGCCTTGCAGCCGAGGCTTTCTTAGCCATAAAATTGGACTTTCTGGCACAATCGTGTGCATTTGTTGTCAAGTCGAGGATGTCATTTTGACAGCAACCCCAACGGGCGGTTTTCCACCGTGTCAATTTGGCAGCCTGGTCTCCGAAAAACCAGCCAGGGCTTTCACGGAGCAAGAATTTAATCGTCGCAATGCTTTGCCACTACTAACTTTACATCACAAATGGCATTGCCGCCACCAAAGTGGCACGGTGGTTGCAATGAAAGGACAACGTCGCTGTTCAAGTCGCGACAGTTCTTGCATTTCAAACTATTCGCCCGCTGATGGGCAACGAATATAGCACCTCTCAGGATTTACGCCTTTTAGGATTCACAAGGAGCACGCACACGATGGCCAGCGGTGAAAAAATTATCGGTATCGACTTAGGCACGACCAACTCCGTGGTTTCGGTCATGGAAGGGGGCGAAGCGAAGGTGATTGCAAACGCGGAAGGCAATCGCCTGACGCCCAGCGTCGTCGCTTTCAATGACAAAGGCGAAGTCCTCGTCGGCGAGCCAGCCAGGCGGCAAGCGGTGACGAATCCCAAGCGCACGGTCTATTCGGTGAAGCGCTTCATGGGCCGTCGCCACAACGAAGTCGCCAACGAGGAGAAGATCGTCCCCTACGAAATCACTGGCGGCGCGAACGAATACGTCAAGGTGAAGGTGGGCGACAACGAGATGACGCCCTCCGAAATCTCGGCAAAGATTCTGCGTAAGCTGAAGGAAGCCGCCGAGTCTTACTTGGGTCACAAGGTGAACAAGGCCGTCATCACCGTACCTGCGTATTTTAACGACGCGCAGCGTCAGGCGACCAAGGACGCCGGGCAGATTTCGGGCCTGGAAGTCGCGCGCATCATCAATGAGCCGACCGCCGCTGCCTTGGCGTATGGGCTGGATAAGAAGAAAGACGAAAAGATCGTCGTTTTCGATCTAGGCGGTGGCACGTTCGACGTGTCGGTGCTCGAAGTCGCAGCTTCTGGAGGCGATGACGGAACCGAGAGTCGGGTGTTCGAAGTTGTTTCGACCAACGGCGATACGCACCTGGGAGGTGACGATTTTGACCAAACTTTGATCAACTACGTTGCGGACGAGTTCAAAAAAGAACAAGGCATCGACCTCCGCAAGGACACGATGGCCTTGCAACGCCTGCAAGAAGCGTGTGAAAAGGCGAAGAAGGAGCTGAGTTCGCTGCCGCAGACCGATCTCAACTTGCCGTTCATCACGGCGGATGCTTCGGGTCCGAAGCATTTGCAGATCACGATCACGCGGAGCAAGTTCGAGCAGTTGACCGACGGTCTGATCGACCGCTGCCGTAAGCCGGTGCTGCAGGCCTTGGAAGACGCGAAGCTCAAGCCGAGCGACATTGACGAGGTGGTGTTAGTCGGCGGCTCGACGCGCATCCCCAAGGTCGTGCAATTAGTGAAAGAGATTTTCGGCAAAGAGCCGCATAAAGGCGTGAATCCGGACGAAGTCGTCGCCATCGGGGCGGCCATTCAAGGGAGTGTGCTGGCCGGCGAACGAAAGGACGTGTTGCTGCTAGACGTTACTCCGCTGACACTCGGTATCGAAACTGAGGGGGGCGTGATGACGGCCTTGGTGGAGCGCAATACGACGATTCCCGCGGCGCGCAACAAGATTTTCAGCACTGCAGTGGATAACCAAACCGGTGTAACGGTCCGCGTGTTCCAAGGGGAGCGCCCGATGGCCAGCGACAACCGTCTGCTGGGCGAGTTCAACCTCGAAGGCATTCCACCTGCGCCGCGCGGGATGCCGCAGATTGAAGTCAAGTTCGACATCGACGCCAACGGCATTCTCAACGTTTCCGCCAAGGATAAGGGGACGGGAAAAGAAGCTTCCGTGCAAATCAAGCAATCGTCCGGCTTGAACGAGAGCGAGATCGAGCGGATGCGGAAGGATGCCGAGTCGCACGCAGCCGAAGATAAGCGGCGCGTGGAACTTGCCAGCGCGCGCAATGATGCCGAACATCAATGCTACGCGCTCGAGAAGATGATCAAAGAGCAAGGCGAAAAACTTTCGGCCAGCGACAAGGAACCGCTTGAGAAGGCGATTGCCAAGGTCCGGGAGACGGCCAAACAGGACGACGTCGACGCCATCAAGTCGGCCGTGAACGAACTCGAGCAAGTCTCGCATGCGTTCGCCAAAACGTTGTACAGCCAGGCCGGCGACGCAGGCGCGGCGCCTGAAGCAGGCGGTGCGGCTCCCGAGGCCGAGAGCGGCCAAAAGCCCGGCGACGACGCGATCGACGCGGAGTTCGAAGTGAAGTAACCCACGCGCCGCGAAGCTCCGCTTCGCCTGAGTGTTTAGCGGAGAGCCCTGTACGGGAAGTGCGGGGCTCTCTTTTTGAATGGACCCAAGTAGCCAGTTCGCTCCGCGAGATGAACTTCCTCACGCGCGGCATGAAGCCTACTTACACAAGGACATCTACATGGCTTTCAATTTCAACAAACTCACGATCAAGGCTCAGGAAGCTGTCGCCGGCGCGCAGAGCTTGACCCAGGAAGCTGGCAATCCCGAGCTCACGACGCTGCATCTGTTGGCGGCGCTGCTCGCTGAGCGCGAAGGGATCGTCAAGCCATTGTTTGACAAGATCGGCGTCAATACCAACCAGCTCGATGGCTTTGTCTCGACAGAACTCGGGCGGCTTCCGGCCAGCTCCGGAGGCAGCGCGCCGCAGCCCAATGCGGCTTTGCGTGAAGTGTTGGAAACGTCGGCCAAGATCAGCGCCGAAATGAAAGACGAGTTCGTTTCCACCGAGCATCTCATTCTCGCGCTAGCGCGGGTCAAATCGCCGGCGAAGAACTTGCTGGAAATGGCCGGCATCCGCGAACAAGATATTTTGCAAGCCCTGGCGCAAGTCCGCGGGAGCGCGCGCGTCACCGATCAAAGCCCTGAAGACAAGTTTCAGGCGTTGCAGAAGTACGGCATCGATCTGGTTGAACGGGCAACCATGGGCAAGCTCGATCCGGTCATCGGCCGCGACAATGAAATCCGCCGCGTCATCCAAGTCCTCTCCCGCCGCACCAAGAATAACCCGGTGCTGATCGGCGAACCCGGCGTTGGCAAGACGGCGATTGTCGAAGGGCTTGCGCTACGGATCGTCGCCGGCGACGTGCCGCAGTCGCTCAAAGGCAAGCGGGTCGTCGCGCTCGATATGGGCGCGCTGATCGCGGGGACGAAGTTCCGCGGCGAGTTTGAGGAACGCTTGAAAGCAGTGCTCAAGGAGGTGCAAACGGCAGGTGGGAACATCGTGCTGTTCATCGACGAATTGCATACAGTCGTCGGCGCAGGCGCCGCCGAAGGGGGCGCGGATGCCGCGAACTTGCTCAAACCGATGCTCGCGCGGGGCGAACTACGTTGTATTGGCGCGACCACGCTCGACGAATACCGCAAGTATGTGGAGAAAGACGCCGCCTTGGAACGCCGCTTCCAGCCGGTGTATGTGGGCGAGCCTTCGGTGGAAGACACGATTGCCATCTTGCGCGGCCTCAAGCCGCGATATGAAGCGCATCACAATGTCAAGATCAAGGACTCTGCGCTCGTGGCGGCGGCGCAGCTCTCGCATCGCTATATCACCGATCGTTTCTTGCCAGACAAGGCGATCGACCTGGTCGATGAAGCGGCGAGCCGTGTGGCGATGGAGCGAGAAAGCGTGCCGCAAGAGATTGACGAAGTGCAGCGCCGCTTGCAGCAACTCGAATTAGCCGCGCGACAGTTGACCGACGAGACCGAGGAAACCGCCCTCGATCGTCTGGCCGAAATCGAAGACGAGATCGAAGCCCAAAAGCGGAAGCTGGCCAGTTTGCGCGAGCAGTGGGAAGCGGAGAAGCTCGGCGCCGGGGACGTGAAGCAGCTTCGCCAGGATCTCGACGCGGCGGATCGCGCTTTTGGGCAACTCGAGGCGGAAGTACGCGAGAAGCAAGCCAGCGGTCTGCCGATTCAAGAGTCGGATTATCAACGGCTGTACGAACTGGATCAACAACGCAAGCAGCTCCGTAAGCGGATCGAGGCCGAGGAAGAAAAGGACGTCGCAGCGCCGACCAAGGTGAGCGAGCGGCGGTTGCTGCGCACCGAAGTGACCGAGGACGAGATTGGCGAAGTCGTGAGTGCCTGGACCGGCATCCCGGTCAGTCGAATGCTCGAGACGGAACGCGCGAAGTTACTCGTCATGGAAGAACGCCTGCACTTACGCGTGGTGGGGCAGGATGAGGCGGTCACCGCAGTTTCCAATGCCGTACGGCGCAGCCGGAGCGGTCTGCAGGATCCGAATCGCCCGATCGGTTCGTTTCTGTTTCTCGGTCCGACCGGAGTCGGCAAGACGGAGCTTTGCAAGGCGCTTGCGGAAGTGATGTTCGATGACCAAAACGCGATGGTTCGTTTGGACATGAGCGAATTCATGGAGCGACACACGGTCAGCCGCCTGATCGGCGCGCCGCCGGGCTATGTTGGCTACGAAGAAGGGGGACGATTGACGGAAGCGGTGCGTCGCCGTCCTTACAGCGTTATTTTATTGGACGAAATTGAAAAA
Source organism: Planctomycetota bacterium (assembly GCA_963205385.1). Taxonomy (GTDB): domain Bacteria; phylum Planctomycetota; class Planctomycetia; order Pirellulales; family Pirellulaceae; genus JAEZGD01. Next base: position 19,642 of record CAUJKE010000345.1, read on the forward strand.
GCGCACCGCGATGTGTTCAACGTGCTGCTACAGGTGCTCGATGACGGACGCTTGACGGATGGTCAAGGCCACACCGTCGATTTCACCAACACGATCGTTGTCATGACGAGCAACATCGGCAGCCAGTTGATTCAACAAGTGGCGGCGGAAGGAGGGAGCGAGGAAGAGATGCGCACGGCTGTTAAGGAAGCGCTGCAAACGCGCTTCCTGCCGGAGTTCCTCAATCGAATCGACGAGACGATCATCTTTCACCCGCTGGGTCGTGATGAACTGACGCGCATCGTCGACTTGCAGATCGCGCATCTCGATGCGCAGTTGCTAGCGCGTGACATTTCGTTGGCGGTTACGCCTGCAGCGCGGAGCGCGATTGCCGTGGAAGGTTACGATCCCACATACGGCGCTCGCCCGCTGAAGCGAGTCATTCAACAGCGGATTCAAAACCCGCTGGCTACAGAGTTGCTCAAGGGAACGTTCACCGAAGGGGGGCACATTACGGTCGACTACCAAGACGGCGACTTCCGCTTCACGAGCGAGAAGCCGCGTGAGACCGTGATTGAAACGCAAGCGGTGGTCTGAGGCTATCCGGCTCGTCGCGCCTGCCGCACTTGAGGGGCGGCGACGTCGGTATAGAGCCCTGGATCATCGATGCCATTGCCATCGAAATCGCCTACGACCGGCAGGTCATCGGGACCACCCATCTCGAAGACTTTGTCGGCGGCGTCGATCGCGTGATTGTTGTTCGTGTCGAGAATCCACGTTCCGCTCCGATAGACGCCCAATTGGTCGATGCCGTCGCCGTTCCAATCGCCGACGACCGGCAGATCACCCTTTTGACCGAAAGTGACTTTCACGTCGTTCGAAGTCCAGCGCCCATCGCCATCGGTATCGAGGAACCATTGGCCATCGCGAAAGATGCCGATGTTGTCGATGCCGTCGCCGTTCCAATCGCCGCTCACCGGCAGATCCTGGCCATCGCCGTAGCGGAAGACGTGATCGATCAAGTCCGCGCGGGCTTTTCCAGAAGCCGTGTGCTTAAGCAAGCGATGGCCGAGCGTCGCGTCGCCGGGCAGTGGCGGGACGTTCTTGGGGATGTGGTGCAACTGGCGCAGATTCTCCGGATCGGGGAGGCCCGGCTCGTTCTCGATCGCTTCGGGATCGCCTGGCCATTCGGGGCCGAAGATGCCAATGTCGTCCTTGCCATCGCCGTCCCAGTCGCCGACGACGGGGAGATCATTCGCGGTGCCCAGTTTCGCCCACAGGTCTTCGTCGTCCCAGCGGCCGTTGCCGTTGAGGTCGATGAACCATTCCCCTTGGAAGTAAATGCCTTTCTCGACGAGGCCGTCGCCGTTGAAGTCGCCCATGACGGGAATTCCGCCAACCAATCCAAACAGCGGTTCGTCTTCCTCGGGACCATCATCTTCGCCGCGCATCCCCTTAAGCTGCCAGCGGCCTTCGTCGAGCGCCACGCCGACCCAATCCTGGCGATCGACCAGAAACGACGCATTGCGGAAGACCATCGCGCCATCGACGATCGCGAAATCGCCACGCGGCGCGCCGGCGTCAATGATGCTCAAATGCCAGGTATACGCCGGCATGCCGCCACCATCGACTCCCAGCGGCGTTGGTGGCGCGAGGAAGTTAGGCGGAAGCGGCGTGGCGACGTTCTGCGGGAAGATCAATGGAGGCGGAATGACCGGTGGCGGCAACGGGGGATTGACTGGGGGTGGAATGTAGAACCGCGCGACCTTCACTTCGCTAAAGTTGTTGAGCTCTGAATGCTGACCAGCGCCCAAGGGAATGCGCACAATGGCATCGTTGGCCGGGAGATCCGCAAAGGTGCTGAGGAACGCCGGATCGAGGCCACTATCCGGATTGACCGCAATACCGAGCGTAGTTCCGGCGTGGTCGATGCCATCGAAGTAACCTTCCGGCTGCGTTTGATAGACCGCATAGTTGCCGGAAGGGAGCCCCTTGAACTCGTAGTAACCAGCGGCATTGGTGAGTACGCGCACCGGTCCAGGTGGATAGAGGCCTGGCAGCAGGTCTTCGCCCCGGATGGGCTCGCCGCTGAGGCCATCGCGTAATTCGAGCCAGACACCGGCGAGCGGCGTGTCGTCTGGGGTATAGACGCCATCGCGCACGGCGCGGAGATCCTTCGGCGGGATGCCATTTTGCGCCACAATCGCCGCGCCGTCTTGATAGACATAGCCGGAAAGTTGCGCCGGCGGAAGTTCGCAGAAGTTATACTCTGTGAGATTCGCGCCGCCAGGGATCTGGATTTGGCTGATCTTATTGCCGGCATCAGCCGTGCCAACGCCACCACCGATGGGCTCGCCGCAACCACAGTCAGGATCGTTGGAGCCGTTGCCGCCGCCTGTGCCAGGCCTGGCTGCGCCGTTAAAGTAGCCTGTAGGTTGCGTTTCGACGACGGAGTATTCACCGGGCCGCAAATTCTCGAATTTGTATTGCCCAGCGGCATTGGTATAGGTGGTGGCGACCAGGTTGCCGCTGCCATTGAACAGGTCAATGCGAACGCCGGCGAGGGGAGAATCGCCTTCGTCAAACTCGCAGTTCTCGTTCGGGTCGCTGTACACTCGCCCGGCGAGCGTGGCAGGCAAGATTTCGCAGAAGTTGTAATCGACGAGATTCTCGCCGGAGCCGATCGGAATCGCCTTGATGATGTCCGGCTGGCTATCGTCGCCCCCCTTCGATCCCGCCTGTTGGCCGCCTTGCAAATAGCCGGCCGGTTGCGATTCTTGCACGGTGTACATACCGGGGCGTAAGTTGCCGAAGTTGTACTCTCCTTGGGCGTTGGTCGTGGTGGTGGCGACGAGGTTGCCTTGGGCATCGAAGAGCTTCACCGTGACGCCGGCAATCGGAGCCTCGTCTTGCTCGCGAACGCAGTTGTTGTTGGCATCGGCAAAGACGACGCCTGCGAGGCTGCCTGGCAGAATTTCGCCAAAGTTATAGTCCTCGCCGTGGTCGCCCCAGAGGACATTGATCTCGCGAATCTCGTCGCCGGGGTTGAGCGGTGTGCCGCCGAGCGTGCCGGCCGTATCGAGATTATCGAGCCAACCGGTCGGTTGCTGTTCCACAATACGATACTTGCCGGCCACGAGTTCTTGGAAGCAGTAATGTCCGTTAGCGTCGGGGACTTGTGTGGCGCCGAGGTTGCCTTGGTCGTCGAACAGATTGACGGTGACGCCAGCGAT
>CAUJKE010000346.1 GCA_963205385.1 Planctomycetota bacterium
CCACATGCATCCCCACCATGAGCGTCTTTTGGCTCCCCGCGAACGCAACCGACGCGGTGTCCGCATCCGTCAATCGGAGGCGACGCGCTGTCCAGTAGCCCCCCCAAAATAGAATCACATGCACCGCGAGCACCACGCCGATCAAAATCACCCAGCCCCACACCGATTGCAGCGCATCGGCCGGCGACATCTTCTGCGAAGTCTTGATGCTGCCGACGAGCACGATCGCCAGGACGCAAAACTGCGTCGCGATGCCCAGCGGCCATTTGGCTTTCGTGGCCGCCGTCGCAAACCGTCGATGCCGCCGCAAGAGCTGCGCCAGCACGATCGGCAGCACGACGAGCAGCAGCAGTTGTTGCACGAGCGTCCCAATCGGAATCGGCACCTCTCTGGCCCCCAACAGGATCGCGATCCACAGCGGTGTCACGACGAAGCAACTCAAATTCGTCACGAGCGTGACAAGCACCGCCGCCGCTTCGTTCCCTTCCGCCCTGCGAGTCCACAGCACGACCGACGCGAGCGTGCAGGGGATGACCGAAACGACAATCAGCCCCTCCCACAGCGGCCGGGCGAAGCCCATTCGCTGTAACAAGCTGGCCGCCCCAAAAGCCAACAACGGGCTACACACATATTGCCCAAACGTCGCCAATATCACCGGCGCGGGGCGAAACAACGCCTGTCGCACCGCCGCCGCTTCCAGCGGCAGGGCCATTAAAAAGAGCGCCGTGAACGTCACCGTCTCGCCGACGTGCGGAATCTGCACCACCGGCGCGAGCAGCGCCGGCCAGCCAAAACCCAAGACAATCACCCCCGCCAAAGCGAGGAGGAACCAGTATTGCTTGAGGCGCGCACGCATTGAATGGCGATTTCCTAATCCCCCGAGTATAGGGCGGACGCATTAAACCGTCACCCAGAAACGGACTATCGGCAATTTGGGTAAAAAGTTACACTTGCAAGACGCGCCGCAACGCGCGGAGACTCCCTCCGCACGCTGGCCGCAACTTCGATCCTAACTCGTTTGATTGCATTATGTTGCGCTACTGGACCGCTGGTGAATCTCACGGCAAAACGCTCCTTGCGCTTGTCGATGGGTTTCCCGCAGGGGTGACCATCGACACCGCGCCGATCGACGTCGAACTCCGGCGCCGGCAGGGGGGCTATGGTCGCGGAGGGCGGCAACGCATCGAAACCGACACCGTCGAAGTCCTCACCGGCATCTGGCAGAATACCACACTCGGCAGCCCGATCGCGCTGCAGGTTGTCAATCGCGATTACAAACTCGAGCGCCTCGGCGACCTCGATCGGCCCCGCCCCGGCCACGGCGATTTGACCGGCGCGGTCAAATTCCTCGGTTCGATTCGCGGCATTCTCGAACGCGCGAGCGCCCGCGAAACGGCTGTCCGCGTCGCCGCCGGCGCGCTCGCCAAGCAGCTCCTCGCCCCGTTTAACATCGAAGCCTTTGGCTACGTCGTTGAACTCGGCGGCGTTCGCATCGACCCCATCCCCGACACCCTCGCCCAGCAACGAACCCGCCGCGACGCGAGCAGCATCTATGCCCTCGATCCGGCGAAAGACCACGAGATCGAAACGCTCATCGACGAGACCGGCAAAAACGGCGACACGCTCGGCGGCATTCTCGAAGTTCGCGTCGAAGGCTTGCCGTTCGGACTCGGCACCCATGCCCAGTGGGATCGCAAGCTCGATGGACGCATCGCCCAGGCCGTCATGGCGGTTCAGGCGATTAAAGGGGTCGAAATTGGCCTCGGCTTCGAAGCCGCCCGTCGCCCCGGCTCGCAAGTGCACGATCCAATCCAGTTCGACCAGGCCCAGCAAAGCTCGCCCAATCTCGGCTACGTTCGCCCCACCAACAACGCAGGCGGGCTTGAAGCCGGCATGACCAACGGCCAACCGCTCGTCGTACGCGCCGCGATGAAGCCCATCAGCACGCTCCGCAAGCCGCTCGAATCGATCAACCTCACAAGCAAGCAACCGGAAGCCGCCCAATACGAACGGAGCGACGTGTGCGCCGTCAGTGCCGCTAGCGTGATTTTAGAAAACGTCGTCGCCTTCGAGGTTGCCGCCGCGCTGATCGAGAAGTTCGGCGGCGATAGCCTGCCCGAGATGCAAGCACGATATGAGTTATTTTTGAAGCTGGCGCGGGAGCGATAAGGAACGGGAAATTCCAGTTCCAGAGAAACACGATATTCGATGTTCGCCCGCCGGGCGCCGAACAAGGACGTTCGCCGATGCACGAAGCCACACAGCGATTTTGCTGCCGCGCCGGCTTTCTGCTGTTTTGCCTGTTGCCGACGCTGCTCGTCGGGAGCTGGATCGGTGCGCGCCGCACCACTGCCTTTGCCCGTTCGCAACAAGCGCACTGGGAAGCCACGCTCGCGCAGGCGCTGGGTTTAGCGGCGCGCGTGGGACGGGTGGAAGAGCTCCGTCCCGGCGCGTACATCCTGCACAACGTCGCCCTCATTGATCCCGACGCGCCTGCGGATCAACCGCCGCTCGCGACGGCCAAGCGGGTGCAGCTCGGCGCCGGCGCCACGGGGCTGGTCATTTTGGCGACCGAGGGGGAAGTCGCCAGTCGCCAATTGCCCCGGTTGTGGACGGTGCTTCACGAACGACTTTTGCGCGGGCCCAGCGTCGCCACAGCGCCGGTCCAGCTCAGCATCGCCTCGCTCACTTTGGCTGCGCCGCCGGAGGCGCCGCAGCAATCGCTCACGCTCAGTGGCGTGCGGTTGCAACTTGCCGCCGGCAGTTCCGGCGCGCGCGGGCAACTCGAATTTCGCCTCGCTGGCGAGACCGGCGAACCGGCCCGGCTCTCGATCACGCGCAATCGCGCGCGGCATCCCGTCGCCACCGAATGGACACTGCATACCGGCGCCGCGCCGCTCCCGTGCTTCGCGCTCGCGCCCTGTTTGCCGCAACTCGAGCGCCTTGGCGACGCTTGCGAGTATCATGGCGTGCTCACTGTGCAAACGCAGGAAGCGACGTCGAACGCCACGGCCGCCGGCGAGTTTCGCCAGGTGAATCTCACGCAACTTGTGAGCGAACAGTTCCCGCACCTTCTCACCGGTCTGGCCGATGTCGTCCTCAACGATGCGCGTTGGGAAGACGGGCAACTCGTCACGCTCGCCGGCAGTTTGCGCGCTCCCGGCGGGACCATCAGCCAATCGCTCTGGGAAGCCGGCCGCGAATCGCTGCAACTCACCGTCGCGCAGTCGCTCAACCAACCCAACCTGCCGCAAATCCGTTACGGCGAACTCGCGTTTGGTTTTCAGCTCGACGGCAACCAACTTCGCCTCGGCGGCCAGTGCGTCAGCGGCACGCCTCAAACCGTCCTCACCGACACCGCCGGTTATCCGCTCGTTCTCTCCACGCCGCGTAACGTCCCCGCCGTGGCCTTGGTGCAAGCGCTGGTCGACGACAGCGACGTGCAAGTCCCCGCGGTCAACCAGGTCCGCACGCTCCTCTTTCAACTCCCGCTCCCCGACGCCACACCACGCACCGTCCGCGCCCCCGCCCACAGCGGCGTCCGCCTGCAAAGATAACCAGCGTCCGGCACAAAGCTATCTGGCATTGTGAATACCAGCCCCACGACCTGCGTGAAAATTGGGCGCCGATTTACGACTCGCCCCGCAGGTAGAACGGAACTAGTTCCGTTCTACCCGAATCGCGGTTTCACCGCCGTCACGCTTGCCACCCCGCCGTTAGACTGAAACAGCCTCTCACGCCCCAACCAGCGTGACAACCGTGTAGCAGACGATTAAAATTCGACTAATGAAACGACAAAGCCTGCGTGTTAGGCTGCAAACCTGTGGCCTACAGATAATAGGCGGATCAATCTAAAAACAAGTTAGCCGCTGCGTGCTACTTGTCGAGAAGCGATAATCGAGTGAAGCACCCAATTCGGAATAAACTCGCATGGGACTTCTAACCTTCAGCCTCAACGTCACTTTGGACGGCTGCGTCGACCACCAGGAAGGAATCTGCGACGACGAGGTACACGCATTCTTCACCCGCCTTATGGACGAGACCGGCGCGATGCTTTGGGGCCGGGTCACCTACGAGATGATGGAGGCCTACTGGCCGGCGGTCGCTCGCGGTGACGAGGAAGTGCCGCCGGCGATGCGCGAGTGGGCGCTCAAGCTGGAGGCCAAGCCGAAGTATGTGGTGTCGTCGACGCGAACGGACTTCCCGTGGACTAACAGCCACCGCCTCGCCGGCGACTTGTACACGAGCGTGCAGCAACTCAAGGATGCGTGCCCTGCCGGCGTGCTCCTCGGTAGCGGCAAGCTCGCGACCGAGCTGGACCGGCTGGATCTCATCGACGAGTACAAGTTCGTCGTCCACCCCAGGATCGCCGGTCACGGGCCGACCCTTTACCAGAGTGGGCTACCCAGCACGCGACGTCTCGAGTTAATCTCGTCGACGCCGCTCCGCAATGGCACAGTCGCGATGCACTACCGGCGCGTGTGCGGCTAACAACGGGTTGCAGCGGACGGTCTGCTGCGCGGCCCGCCGCTGAACTTAAACGTTAGCAGGAGAAGACCCAATGATTCATCGCAACCTTGCGGCGATTACCCTATCGCTCGTCGTGGTAGCTTCGGTATCTGCTACTGATTTCTATGCTGATCCTCAGAACGGCAAGGCGACGAACGATGGGAGCGAAGCCAGGCCCTGGAAGAGCTTGCAAGGTGTCTTGGACGATGGCCTCATCGAAAGCCAAGAATGGAATGCGCTGCCGTACAATGACTCGCGAACGCTGGTTCCAACGCATCAAGGCGCCCCAGTGAAGGCGGGTGATACGATCTGGTTGCAGACTGGGGATTACGGAGATCTGGTGATTCAGGGACTGTATAACTCGCGTGTGATCACCGTCGCTGCCCTGAAGGGACATGCCCCTCGATTCCACAGCATCAAGCTGCAGTCTGGATCCAACTGGCGTTTCAAAGGTCTGCAGGTCAGCGGCGAGCACCACCCAGGCGAGCGCCAGCCAGGCAAGAGACCTCAGACGCTTATAGCCGTTGAGTCTCATGGCTTCAGGGGACCTGTCCATGATGTGTGGGTGGAAGAGTGCGTGCTATCGTCCGCTGAGAACTCATCTGCATGGTCGGCCGAAGATTGGAACAAGCGGGCCAGCAACGGAATTCAGGCCGATGGAACCCGCATCACGCTGCGAAACAATCACCTGAAGAACGTGAATTTTGGATTATCGGTGAGCGCTTCCCATTCACTGATAGACCATAACACGGTTGAGAATTTCTCAGGCGACGGCATGCGCGGCCTCGGTGATCACTGCGTGTTCCAATACAATCTCGTGAAGAACTGCTACGACGTCAACGACAATCATGACGACGGCTTTCAAAGTTGGTCGCGCGGACCAAAAGGGGAAAGTGGACGAGGCACAGTCAAAGGCATCGTCCTGCGCGGCAACACGATCATTAACTATGAAGACCCCGCTCAGCCGCACCGGGGTCCATTGCAAGGCATCGGGTGTTTCGACGGCATGTTTAAAGACTGGGTTATCGAGAACAACGTCATCATCGTCGACCATTGGCATGGTCTCACCTTGCTTGGAGCCACCAACTGCCGCATCGTCAACAACACGGTGGTCGATATATCCCCAGGGAGGCCGGGACCGCCAAGGATAAGCATTGGTCATCACAAGAATGGGACAGCGTCCACCGGCTGCACCGTCGTGAACAATCTCACGACCGACCTGAAAACAGTCCCAGGAGTGACTGTCGGCCACAACCTGATCGTCACCGATGCGGCGTCCGTCTTTACCGATTTTCGCCGGAACGATCTCTCTCTGAAAAAGGGAAGCCCCGCCATCGACGCAGGCGCCCTGGAGCTGGCCCCGAAGGTGGATATCATCGGAACCCATCGGCCCCAAGGTGCAGCCGTAGACATTGGAGCATACGAATTCATCGAGAAATAGGCATTGCGAGTTCGTACCCGTGCTCGAGCACGGGCCTATTACCGCTGTGCGGAGAAGGGGCGAAAACGCCCCTGCGGAATCGCTGACGCGATGCTTGCGCAGAGGGGCTAATAATGGCCGTCATTGGTGGGGGGCGGTTGCGCGGGAGTAGCTGGGGGACTTGCTCACCATCGGGACGAGCCCGATTGGGTCGCTGGGCCGAGGTGGCGCTGATAGCCCAGAGGCGCTAATAATCGCCGTCATTGGTGGGGGCTGGCAATTGCGTGCGCGGTCAAAAACTTCGGCACTCCGGGCCGTTTACTGTCCTCCCCCGTCGTCAGGCGGGTATTAGGCTCGTGCTTGAGCACGGGTAACTCTTCGCCAAAGCGGTCAAGGCGGGTGAGGACTGAGAAAGGTTTCACCGGCTACTGGGCGCTGGTATGCTCTCGGAATTGCGATTACCGGTCACTCCCTGAAAAAGGCGATTGCCATGCAGACGCGCTTGCTGACTTTGTTGACGCTGTTGCTGGTCGCTACGCTCTGCTTCGCCGCTCCGGCGGCGGATGAAGGGGGCGGGTCCGGCTCAGGCAGCGGCGATTCACCAAAGATGCTCCGCATTTCCGGCCAGTTCGATGGGAGCGGAAAGGTCGTCTTCACGCGCAAAGGGGTGCAGTACGAACACAAGCACTGGAAGCAACCGACGAATGTCGTGTTCAATGGCGCTGCCTGGGAAATGCTGGAGCGCACGCCGGAGGGCTGGGGCGCGTTTAGCGACGGCCTGGACTTAAGCCGCGCGAAGATTATCAAGCGCGCGGGGCGGGATGTGATTGCCCTCGAGCAGACGAAGGACGGCTTCGACCTCTACATCTGCGACTCACCCAACGGAGCGGCCGATTACGAAGTGACGATTGAGATCCCTCGAAACAAGTAGCGATTCCGCTTTCAGGCTGCAGTGCGGCGTCATTGGTCCTTAACAGGCTCGACGCCCGCATAGCTTATGTAACCTCACTTTGCCGTAAATCACGCCGCTGTTTACAGTGCCAAGTGCGGCGATGTCGATGCTATCACTATCGTGCGTTTGGGGCGCGCGCAGTGTTTTGGGTCGGTGTCGCAGGAAGGACGTCTCCATGGCGGGTGATCTTAGGGCGAAAGTGGTGATTTCGGTTGACCTTGAACTTCCGGCCCCCACCGGCTCGCTCGCGCAACAGCGCCAGCTCGATAGCCTGACGCGGCAATTGCTCAAATCGCTGGAACAATCCCACACGCCGGCGACGATCGCCGTGGCCGATCCCATTCATTCCGCGGCGACCGAACTGGTGCTCGCAAGTTCGGTCACTCATGAGATTGGCGTGCTCGGCGATGCGACGTGGGTGGGCCCAACCGCGACGCGCGAACGCTTCGCCCGCGAACTGGAACGCCGCGTCGGCGCGGCCCAGGCAGCGGGGTTGCCTGTGCGTAGCTTGCTGCTGCGCGATGTGCAGCTCACCCAAGACTTCGATCTGGTCAGCCGATTGCGTCTCACCGGCGTCCGGACGCGGAGCACGCGACATGGCTTGGCGCAGCCGGAACCGCTGCGCCTGGGCATTTGGGAACTGCCGGTTTCGGTGCAACTGCCGCACTCCGGTAGTTGGTGGTCCGGCGGAGCGCGCGGCGCCGTGCGGCGGGCGATCAAGAAAGCAGCGTGCGCCGGAGGCGTGGTGCATCTGGCCATCGACGCCGGCCAATTCGCGGAGCGCGAGACGCTGAACACGCGAGAAGTCGAGCAAGTGCTGGAGGATGTTGCAAACTTGCAAGCCGCCGGCAAGCTGACGTTACACACGATGGCCGACTTGACCGACCAACTAGGCGCGCGTCGCGAGCTGGCGCCCATGCACTCGATTCTGCGTCCCGCGGCTTAGGACCACGCTCAAAGGCGACTTGCGCGAGCACAGGCAGCGTTACGCCTGTTCTTTGAGGGTGCTCCAGCTCATATAGGCGAGAATGGCCGCGCAGAGGACGAACGTAACGTCCAGCATCCAGCTCGCCTTCTTAAAAGGGGCGATGGATTGCGGTAACGCAAGGTCGGCAAGAAACAAGATGAGCACGAGGATGGAGACCACCATCCCGGTGATACATAACGCCTTGGGCATTCGGTGCTTTCCTCAAAGTGGCGCGGCGCGCCCTGGCTGCAAGCGGCATTGCGTCCAGGCCTAGTATAATTGAACGTTTTGCAGTGTCACCCTGCTGATTTCTATTGTCGCAGCAGGATTTACAACGTTCTCTGGCCGGTCGTGGCGATCAAATGGGATTCGCGGGGCAAGTTAGCATTTGTGGCGGACTTCGGCGAGGAACTGTACACAAGTTCACAAACGCCGTCGCGTAGGATAACGTAGAGAGCGAGAACCGGCGCGCGGCGCTCCTTAACTTCCCCCCTTCTTGCGAACCAACCGATGGCTGACTGGAAGCGATTTCGCGACGAACAAATGCCGGTAGCGGCGCGTTTTGCCTATTTCGACCACGCCGCCGTCGCGCCGCTCACCCGCCGCGCCGCCGATGCCATCACGCAGTTCGCGACCGACGCCACGACCCTAGGCGACACCGTTTGGCCCCAGTGGGCGCGGCGGACCGAAGAGGTGCGGGCGACAGCGGCGGCGCTGCTCAATGCCCGGCCTGACGAAGTCGCGCTGGTCCCCAACACGACCGCGGGAATCAACCTGGTCGCGGAAGGTTTTCCCTGGCGCAGCGGCGATAATGTGGTTGTCCCCAGCAACGAGTTTCCCTCGAACTTGTTCCCCTGGCTGAACCTGGCGAGCCAAGGGGTGGAAACGCGGCAAGTCGCGCCGCGCGGGGCGGAACTCGCGCTCGACGACATCTTCGCCGCCGTAAACGAGCGGACACGTTTGATCGCCGTGAGCTGGGTCGGCTATGCCACAGGCTGGCGAATTGATGTCGAGGAGCTCGTCACGCGCGCCCACGAGCGGGGCGTGTATGTGTTCTTGGATGCCATCCAGGGGCTGGGCATGTTTCCGCTCGACATGCGCGCTGTGCCGGTCGATTTCCTTGCCGCCGATGGCCACAAGTGGCTGCTCGGTCCCGAGGGGGCAGGCCTCTTTTTCCTGCAGCAGAAGCATCTGGACTTGCTTCGTCCGCTCAACGTGGGGTGGCATAGCGTGCCGAAAGCGGCCGATTTTAGCCAGGCGAAGTTCGAGCCCAAAGCGGCCGCCCAGCGCTACGAAGGGGGCTCGCAGAATATGGTCGGCATGCTGGGACTAGGAGCGAGCCTCGACGTGTTGACGGAATATGGCGCCGGACCAAACAGCACGACCATCGCCGAGCAATTGCTGGCGGTTACCGACGAAGCGTGCGCGCGGCTGATTGCGGCCGGGGCCGAAATCGTTTCCCAACGCGCCGCGCCGGCCCACAATTCGGCCATTGTCTCGTTTCAACTGCCGGGGCAGGAGAGCGCCGCCGTGCGGCAGCGGTTGTGGGCGCAGGACGTGATTCTCAGCGTGCGGCACAATTGGCTACGCATCGCGCCGCATGTTTATACGAATACCGAAGATTTGACGCGGCTAATTTCGGCCCTGTCGTAGTTCGACTATACTACCGCGACCGGAGCCCACATGGACAACCCTTACGCCTCACCGAATCCCACGAACGCCTTTGGCGGCAAGAACCCGACGGGATTGCCCGCCGGCGGGCGCGAGCGCGGACTCGTGGGGCATGTGCGCGTGCTGGGGATCTTGATGCTGGTGCATGGCGTGCTGGCGCTGTTGTGCGGGCTATTGTTCATCGCCATGGCGATCTTCTTCCCGATGATTTTCGCCGCGATGGAACCGCCTCCCAATGCGCGCGCCGGCGAGCCATCGCCGGAATTCATCGCTGGGATCGCGGGGGGCGTCTATGGCGCCATCGGGCTCATTACGCTAATTGCTGGCGGCCTGCAGATTTATGCCGGTTATCAAACCTATCTGTTTCGCAAACGGCAATTGGGAATCATCGCGCTGATTGTCGGCGTCGGTGCGTCACTCTCTTGCTATTGCAGCATTACCGCGATCGGTCTGTTGATTTATGGCCTGTTTGTGTTCCTCAATGCTTCCGTAAAGGAAGCGTTTGAACTCGGGGCGCAAGGCTATCCGCCGGATCAGATCGACGCGATGTTCAATCCCTACACGGCCCGCTGAGCGCGTCCAAAAGGCAACTTATGAGCACTAATCCCTATTCCGACCCCTATTCCAGTCAGCAGCACTCGCCCGAGGCGTACGGACCGCTGAAGCCGGGGGCGGTGACGGCCGTCAGCGTGCTGGCGATTGTGCTCGGGGTGTTGGGGCTCATGACGGTCTGCGGCGGGGGCGTGGGTCTCATCGCCAATACGGCGCTCCAGGGAATGATGACCGTGCCCCCCAATGCCACGCCGATGCAAAAAGCGCAGATCGAGCTCAATCAAGAGATCATGGGGCTCACGCAGCGGTATTTACCCCTGACATTGGTCTTTTTAGGCGCACAGTTGGTGCTTGCGCCGATGTTGATTTATGGCGGCGTGAAGACTTTGCGAATGGATCATGCGGGGCGACGCTTCTTGATCTACACCTTCTTGGCGCTGATCGCATTTGAAGTGATCCGCACGGCGTTTCAATTCTATCTGCAACTGCAGATGCTGCCGCTTTACGACGAAATGGCCATGCGCGTCGCGCGCGAGGGAGGGGGCACGGGGGAGGATGAAATGATCCTGCGCTTTACGAAAGGGGCGACCATGTTTGGCCTGGTGGCCGCGCTTGTTTGGCCGGCCGTGAAGATCGTGCTCTATGCGCTCTCGTCGCGCTACCTGGCTCTCCCCAAAACGATCGAGGCATTTGATCGCTTCGCCGCCGCTAAGCCGTCGCAGGTTTGAGGTTCCCCTAACGCTTGAGATTCAGGTATGAGTCAACATCCCGCTCGCATCGCTGTGTACACCGGCTCTTTCGATCCGATCACCTTGGGGCATCTCAATGTCATCGAGCGAAGCTGCAAACTCGTCGATCGTTTGATCGTCGGCATCGGCATCAACGTCGAAAAGTCGAGCCTGTTCACGCCTGAAGAGCGGGAATCACTGGTTCGCACGGCGACCGAGAAGTTCGGCAACGTGGAAGTGCGCGTGTTCACCGGCCTGGCGGTCAGTTTCGTGCGGGAATGCGGCGCGCATGTGATGATTCGCGGCGTCCGCCCATTGACCGACATCGCGGCCGAATTCACGATGATGATGGCCAACCACAAGCTCGATCCAGGCATCGAGACGGTCTTTTTGATGGCGGACGAAGCGTTCTCGCACGTCTCCAGTTCGCTCATCCGGCAAATCGCCCCCCTGGCCGATGACGAAATGCTGGCAAGATTCGTGCCCGCCAACATTATTCCCGCCCTGCGCAAGAAACTCGCCCGTCGGACGGATCCGACGAGCCAGTAAACGCTCCGTGCGGGCTATTCCGCTTCCACGCGACTGATGAAGCGGCAGCCGACGAGGATGCGGCGGCGGTCTTCGTGTATCATGCGCTGCTCATGCACGATCTCCGCGATGAAGAACCGAAAGGGCGTCCGTCCCAGCGCGGTAATTAATAGGTTTGTCTCCGGCGGCGCATCGGCCAGATAACTGAAACCGGTGGGAGACAGGTCGAAAAACATGGCCCGCGTGTAGTCGTGTTGATCCGGGAGCGTGACGCCGTCGAACGGCGCGAGCATCTGCACGCATTGAAACGGCCGGCGATCGTTCTGGCGGCGCTCAGCAGACGCATCCAGCGCGGTGAGTTCCTCCAAGGCATGATGCAGCGCGGTGAATAATTCCGCATCGGTCGTCGAATCAGACTTCAGCATGAGCAGTTCCACATGGTCGGCGCAACACGAACTCGTCTATTAACCCATACCTCATCAATCGAACGCAAGCAAAGCGCGCGTAACGCCGAGTGTGCCTGGGGTACGGTCGTGCGGGTTAAGACGGCGCCGGCCGCGCGCCAACCGCGGCTCACTTCTTCTGGCAGCCAGGGCAATAGAAAGTCGCCCGCTGGGCCTGCACAATGCGGACGATCGTCGCGCTGCGGCAGCGCGCGCACCTTTGGCCGGCGCGAGCGTAGACGCGGTGCTCGTTTTGATATCCGCCTGACTTGTTGAGCGCGTTGCGATAGGTTCCGTCGGAAAGCGTCGAGCCTTCATAGCGAATGGCCGTTTCGAGAATCTCCACGAGCGCGGCGTGAATTCGCTCCCATTGCCCGCGGTGGAGCAAGTCGCACCGCTGCGCGGGATGAACGCCGGCCGCGTGGAGGATTTCCGAAGCGTACAAATTGCCGACGCCTGCAATCTGCTTCTGATCGAGCAGCGCCACCTTGATATCGCGGCGACTCGCCCCCAAGTGCAAGCGCAGGATCTCCGGCGTAATCGCCAGCGCGTCAGGGCCGAGTTTGCTGCTGCCCAGCTCGTGCTCTTGCTCGGCGGGGCGCAACAGCCGCACATTGCCCAACCCGCGGCGGTCCCAATACCAGACGCTCGCAATGGGCGAACCGGCCAGATCCATACGAAAACGCAAGTGTTCTGTGCTCGGGGCGTCGCTCACGAGCACTAATCCGGTCATGCGCGGTTCGAAAATAATCGCATCGCCTGAACCTAGCCGCACGACCACGCGCTTGCCGATCCGGTCGACGGCGGCGATTTCCTGCCCGACGGCGCGCGCCCGAAAGCGAGCTTTTGTCGGGCGGACGGCGATTGGCTTTTTGGAGCAGCGGGGCCACGCGATGTCGGTGATCCGACTGCCGACGATCCCTAAAATGCCGCGCCGCATCGTTTCGACTTCGGGAAGTTCCGGCATGGCTTCCAAACTGTGGGCGGCAGGTTACAGGTTGAGCTTGGACGTATCGACCAACTCGCGCCCCTTGATAGTCGCCAGGCTCCGCCAGGTTGGGCCATCGACGGCATCGTTGATGAAGTGGATCGAGCCATCGGCGAACACCAGGTTCACGCCACCGGAGTGAAAGCTGTTGGCCCTCCAAGGAACACTATGAGTGCTGTTGGGTGTATAAGCGGAACCGCCTGGACCAGCCAGACCGCCGAAGTAAACGACGGAATGCAAGTTCATGCCGCGGCTTTCGCTAGGACCAATCGCGGTTCGCCCCCAGGTCTCGCAAACCATCGCCGTGTTGCTGAGGCCATCTTGAATATGCGCGCGCTTCACGCCGGAATCGTTGTAGAACATACCATCGTGCCAGTTGCAGTGACTATACGTCTTCGCTCCGTCCGAATGGGCGACTTCGGAAGCCTCATCGTCGCCTGCCACGGCGTAGTAGTGCTGGATGCGAGCGACTGTTTGCCCCCATTGAGAAGTCAGCCCTTTGTAGGAATCGGACGGACATAGGAACGTGGGGAACTTCATCTCCATGACGACACGATTGCTCGCCACGGTGTTTTGCTTGCGCGCACTGAAGTCGATGGTGTCGTACACATTTTGCAACTCCATTTCCGGGAAGATGAGATTGTTCCAGATGCCCATCTGCCCATCCCATTCGCAGTGATCGCGCTGCGATCCCGAGCTTGTCGTTGGTGAGTAGCCAGCATTCCAACTCCCGCCATGAATCTCCGCCGGCGGAAAGACCTTCTTGCCGGACTCATAGTTGAGCAGCGCCAGGCCGATTTGCTTCAGGTTGTTCGCACACTGCAGGCGGCGGGCGCTTTCCCGCGCGGCTTGAACGGCTGGCATCAACAGGCCGACGAGAATGCCGATAATGGCAATCACGACCAACAGTTCGACCAGGGTAAATGCGGTTCTCAAAGGGCGATTCATAGGGAGCATTCTAGGGATGGGGAGGGTATAACGGAGATACCGACCATTTAGTTTGCTTCATTTCCGTCCCAAGGTCAAATCACGTGGCGACGTTGTCATCGTCTGGAGTGCATCAAACCCACCTCGCCATGGCGACGGAATTCGATATTTGGCTTCCAGGCGACGATTTGGAGCACCTGGACGCGGTCGCGACGCGCATTTGCGAGGAGATTGACCGTGCGGAGCGGCTCCTCTCCCGTTTCGATCCGGCCAGCGAAACCTATCGCATCAATCAACAAGCACGCGAGCGACCGTTAGCGCTGAGCGTGGAGCTGACCGGCGCGTTGCGCGAATGCCGCGCTGCCTACCGCTGGACCGAGGGAGCGTTCGACGTGGTGACAAACCCCGCCGGTGACCGTCTGGGATGGGACAGCATCGAGTTCGACGACGTTGCCCGCACGGTGGCGATTCGCGCGCCTTCGGCGATGTTTGACTTTGGCGCGTACGGCAAAGGCTACGCGCTCGATCGCGCGGCGGAGATTCTCGCCCAGTACAGCGTGACTAATGCGCGACTGGGAGGGGGCGGCAGTTCGTGGCTGCTGCGGGGGAGCGCGGCGCGCGGATCGCCGTGGCAAGTTAAGATCGATAGCTGGGACGGCGCACCGTTCGAACTGTTCAACGGCGCGCTTTCGACTTCAGCGACGTTTCGCGGCGACGTGATCGATGCCGATACACGCACCCGTTGGAATCCAGCAGACGCGCGTGGCCATTTGCAATGCACGGTCTCAGCCCAATCAGCAGCGCTCGCCGAGATTGCCTCGACGGCCGGCCTTGTGCTCGGACCCGCCGCGGTGGCCGGCCGCATGTCCGCCTGGCAGGAGCAGAGCGGCAAACGCATCAAGCACGCACTATGGTTGTGGGGCGAGCCCAGCCAAATTCATTCCTTAATCTTCCACGCGCGGAGTCAAGTCCCGTGAGTCAACCGATCAAGTCCGGTCGCCGAACTTTCTTAAAGAGCGCCGCGGCGCTCTCCGCGATCGCGGCGCAGGCGCAGTTAGTCGCGGCGGGTGAAAAGGAACCAGTGCGGATCGCCGTCGTCGGCACGGGGGCGCGCGGTTGCGATTTGATTCGCGCGTTGACGACGATCGACGGGGCGGAGATTGTTGGCCTGTGCGACGATTATCCGCCGCACCTGGAGCAGGGCGTCAAGTTCGCTGGCAACAACCCACGGAAGTTCGCCAACTACGAAGAACTGCTCGACCGCGTCCAACCGCAAGCGGTCATTGTCGCCACGCCGCTCTACTTACATAGCAAGATGTGCCTGGCTGCGCTCGATGCCGGCTGCGCCGTGTTCTGCGAGAAGACGATGTGTCACAGCGTCGAAGAAGCGCGCCAGGTCGCCGCCCGCGTCGCGGAAAAGAAAGCGGTCTTTCAAGTTGGGCTGCAGCGCCGCGCCAACGCCATCTACCGCCAAGGCCTGGCGATGGTTCAGGCGGGGATGCTGGGACAGATTACCACGATCAAAGCGCAGTGGCATCGGCACAACAGTTGGCGGCGCCCCGTTCCGGTGCCGCGCGGCCACGAAGATTACGCCCGGCTCGAGCGAAGGCTTAACTGGCGGTTGTATTGGGACTATTCGCAAGGCTTGATGGCGGAGTTGGCCAGCCATCAACTCGATATCGCCAATTGGTATTTGCAAACCACGCCGCGGCGTGTGCTCGGCGCCGCCGGCATCGACTATTGGCGCGATGGACGTGAAGTTTATGACAACGTGTTTTGCATCTACGAGTATGAAGTCGCCCCCCAAGTCGCCCCGACCGGCATCAACGCCGCCGTGACCGGCGATGGTAAGCCGTATACCGCGCGTGTGACCTACTCGTCCATTCAAAGCAATCAGTACGAAGGGGCTTCAGAACTCATTTTCGGCACGCGCGGAACGCTCTTTCTCACACAGAAGAAAGGCCTGTTCTATCGCGAGGCCGGCGTCGATGATCCCCTCTGGGCGACCGATGGCCGCGTCGCGAAAGATGCCGCGCTGCTCACCGCCGGAAAGACGCTCAAGATGACCAACGATCCGTGGGCGCATCGCGGCAGTCCTTTCGAGATCGACGCCGAAGGGGACGACACGCGCGACGAACTGGTGGAGTTCCTCAACTGCGTCCGGACGTGCGACGCGCAAACCATCTGCGACGCAACGACCGGACTGCGCAACGCCCAAACCGTGCTCGCCGCCAATGCAGCGTTCAAGTCCGGCGAAGCAGTGTTGATCGACGGCTAACGCTTGTCAGTTCCCGAGAATTTCCGTCCAGTGCTTGTCCGCGCGGCCGACGCCGATGCGGCGATGATCCCCCAGCATATTTTTCATATGGCCGGGGCTATGCCACCACATGCGGTTCGCGCCCGCCCCATCGCTCGTACCCGCGGCGATATTCTCCGCGGAGGCCGAAGCGTTAAAACGCTTGGCTCGATCGACAAACGATTCCTTGCCAGGAACCGGCGACGTGTGCGAAAAGAAATTCAGCTTCTGCATGTCGGTCGAATGATCGCGGGCGGCGGCGACAAGCGCCAGATCGATGGCCAGCGGCGGCTGACCAAACATGTAGCGCATCAGGTTCAAGTCGAGAATGCAGCGCGCCTCTTCGGGATCGATCCGCGTCGCTAGCTGCGAGTTGGCCGCCAACACCTGCCGCGTGCCGGCATCCATCGGCACGGCCAGCGCGGCGGCAAACTCTTCCTCTTTCGCCAGGTAGTCGGCAAAGCTCAGCGGCTCGGCAACGGTTTCGGCCTCGGCGGGCGGTTCATGCGCCGCCAAGAGTCGCTCGCACTCTTCCCATTGGGCGCCCAACTCATTCAAGGCGTCACGTTGTTGGTGAAGTTCGGGAACACGCTCCAGCACTTGCGCCCGATCAACCAGGATAAGTTCCTTCAGGCGTGCGAGCGCCGGATCGCCGATCGCGACGATTTGTTCGTTCGTCAACCCTTCGAGATGGCGCAGTTCATTCACCTTGGCCCGCAACATCAAAATCTCTTGCACCGCCTGGGGTTGAAGTTTCTCGCCGACAAGCCCCGCCGCCGCGC
>CAUJKE010000347.1 GCA_963205385.1 Planctomycetota bacterium
CAGCTGGTTGGGTCCGCCTCGCGGTCCCAACCAGAGTGCTAACAAGCGAGGGGGTTCTCAACCGAGAGCGCGAGAGTTCGCGCGCGATTTCTCGGACAGACGGAAGCAACCCTCGCCCACGGCGCTCTACGTGGGAAACCCACGAGAGCGGAACCACCGCGGCTGTCGCCGCAAACTCTTTCGCAGACTGCGGATAACTCGCGACCTCCGACGACGGCCATTTCCGCGCTGAGAGCTAACTGCTGTGTCGCTCTGAATTCGCGAAAGGAAAGGAGTACCCCCAACAGGATTCGAACCTGTAACCTTCGGCTTCGGAGGCCGACGATCTATCCAATTGATCTATGGGGGCGGAGGGGCAAAACGCGGGGTTTTTCGCGTGTTGGCGGTCTTCGCCTGACTGCGTGGTAACTGTATTGACAACCGCGCTGGTCGTGTTGGCCAAAATGGAAAGTGAGCAAGCGGTTGTCCGATTGGCTGTCCCACACACTCACCGCGGTACAGGCGTGGGGGACAACAGGAGATTTTAGCGTTGGGATGGCGTCTTAGCCACACCCTGCCGGATCCTTCTTGTTTCCCACATCACCCCCAAAGCCTGGCAGGCAATTGACAAAGATGGTGAAAGGGAATGATTCCAGCGGCAAATGGCACTCACGGACGGCTCCTTCTGGCGTGTTTCAACGGCTGCTTCGAAAATATTGCGAGCTGCTATGTCGCGAGCACCCAGGCCACTTGTTTACCGTTCGTTGCTAACGCCCCAGGATTCCATCGCTCAGCGGCTTGAAGCGAAAGACATAGAACGGCTTCGACGATTTATCTTCGCCGTGATTGAATGGGGCGCCCAAATGGACCTGCGCCGCCGAAACATACATGTAACCGTCGCGGTTGTAGCTGATTCCATCTGGCCACAACATGCGGTCATCGGCAGCGAGCACGGTGTATTTCCGTTCGCCGGCCGTCACCATTCCAATGCTGTGACTCTCGACGTTCGTGAAGTACAAGTTGCCTTGTTTGTCGATGGACATCCCGCCATTGTTGACTTTGTCGCTGTAGGTCTCGACCTGCTTGCGAAGCTGTTGTTCGGTGAGGGAGTCGTCCGCCAGCGCAGCCATGGGGAGTCGGTATAGCTTGTCACCATTGAGCGGAGCGTAGTAGAGCCACTGGTTATTGTGGTCGAGCGTGATTCCGTCCGCGCCTACAAAGATCGGAACCTGCTTCCCATCCTGGTCCACGCTGAGGGGTTTTCCGGCGATGATGATGGGCCTATTACGATCGGCGGCGGTTGAGATGTGTCCCTCCAGCACGCGGCGCGTTTTGCCGGTTTTCAGTTCGACCACGATCAGCGCGGCTTTTGAACCGTCCCCGCCACGACCGATGCCTTCATCGGCGATCACAATCAACTGTCGCTGTTCGTCAATGACAAAGTCATTGAGCTGCGAAGTTTCGAGGCTGGCTGGAGCCGGAATGTAGGCGATCCGTTCCAGGCGGTTCTCGCGCGTGTTCCAGCCGACAAGCTTGGGCGTCACATTGTTTCGCGTGCCCATGTCGAGCATCCAGACAACGCCACGAGAGTCGTTGCGGAGCCCCAGGACATCGTCGAGATACCAGTCGTTTTCCTTTCTCGGCGTGTTCCACTGCTCATTGGGAAATGGGGTTACGCTCTTGGTCGCTGGATCGTAAGTCGCAACGCGAATCGCAGGTTTGAAGAACGGATGATGGCTCATCACCAACTGTCCCGTGTGAGTAAATGCGATGTTGCCCACGGCTTGATCGAGCGAGGCATACAGCTCCAGGTTGACGCCCTTGGCATCCTCCGCAGTCAGCGACGCGCCCGCAACGATGAGCACGATGACGGCGGCAAGATAGTAGTGGAGCGACATTCGAAGCATGGTGGCTCTCCCGTGTGGCAGTCGGTGGGCAGTCCTAAGAGTAAAGGCGGCAAGAAACGAGACCAGCCGGAGCGAATGCCTTCGCTCCGACCGGTCCGCGTTCGTGCTTCCACTACAATATAGGCTAGTCGCGGTCCACCAGGAACGAGCCGTTGTCGGCCACGTTGAACAGCGGGCGAGCGTAGTCCTGGCTGCGCGAGGTGCGGCAACCGGGATACCAGACTAGCGAGATGCCGACATTCCACGACTCCTGGGCGTAGCCGCCGGTGGAATGGCCTTCCGTCGGGATCAGGTATGTGAAACCGCTTCGCAGGGCGAAGCTATCCGAGATCGGCAAGTTGATATCGGCGCCGATGATGCCGTCCGAATTGTCGGTGAAGCCGCCGAACATGCGCCCTTCCGCCCCGCAGTCTTGTAGCTTGCGACGATAAAAGGCGGCATAGATGTCCGTTGGTTGCCAGCCTTGGGCTGGGTTGACGAACAGCGATTGATTGGTCGCGGCCGTATCGGTTTGGCCGGTCGTGTTGTTGACGCCGTGCGTAAACCAAAAGCCCAGCTCGTCCTGACACGGGAAGACCCAGCTCAATTCGCCGCGGACTTGCGTCAAGTCGATGGCGTCGTAATACCATTCGTCGTGGAGGAAGTCGAGCACAGCGCCCCCTTGCAAGCCCCAATCCTCGCGGCGAAACAAGCCGCCGGTGACAAAGAACTGGCGGCGGTCTTGATCGCTGAGGGCCGAGCCTGCGAAATTGCTCTGCGTGGCGCGAAAGCCAAGTTGGGCGGCGAGCGGTTGGTTGGGCAGGCAGGGGAGCGAGTTCGCCCAGTTGAGCCCTTCATGGAAGCCGAAGCTGCCGACTTCTCCCGCATTGAGCGGACCGGTGAAGCCCTGCGTGCCCGCGAAGAATTCGAAATTGTCGAACGACAGCCGCGGGCAAGGAATCAAGCAGCATTGACCGCACGATCCGCACCCGCCGCAGCCTTGCGTTCCGCAGTCGCCGCCACAATTGCCGTCGCACCCGCCACCAGGGCCGTGATGCGAGTTGGCGAAAATTTCGCCTTCGACATGCGTCATCCCGTCGTCTACGAGCGGTAACGTTTCGACGGATTCTTGCATCGAAGCAGAACGCGCCCGTAACGCGCGCTCTTCCGCGGCGATATACGCATCGGCCTCTTGCTGCGTGCGGAAGGTCCGCGAGGCAGAGGCCGGCTGCACCGAACTGCGGCTCGCCACGCGAGCGGTAGCACCGCCAGCAGGCCGGACGGCTGGCGTCGGCTCGGTGCGGGCTGCTGGCTTGCTAGCGACGGCTGAACGGCTGGAGGTGGCGTGGGCCGGCAGGCGAACCTGCTTGCCAGCATAACGACTCGGAATTTGCTGGGCCCCAACACTACCCGCGAAACCCGCGAGCGTCAGGCAGAAGGTCGCAGAGCCGGCCAATAGCCAGCTCGTAAGACCAAGGTTGCATTTCATCACAGTAGTCCTTTACAGTTGCACGAACGAACGCGGGGGCGGACAGAACAACCCCGTCGTGGCAAAAGTATCGGACATTGCCTGACCGGAACTTTCGGAAAAATCCGCAAAGCTTGAATAATCGGCAAATCCAGCGCAGCTTACCAAGATGGGCGCATCGCCGGGCGATTAGAGCAGGCCGTAGGTTGCGAGCGTCTTGCGGAGCTTCGCTTCGTCTTCGGCGTCCAACGGTGTCATGGGGAGGCGCAACCCACCGGTGTCGCGGCCGAGCATCTTCATGGCGCATTTGATGGGGATGGGATTGGTTGAGAGCCCCAGCATGTCTCGGCAGAGCTGGAACAGTTTGTAGTGCCACTTGATGGCCTGTGGGATGTCCCCGGACTTGAACGCATTGCAGAGCGCGATCATATCGTGCGGCACGATATTCCCCACCACGGAAATCACCCCTTCGCCGCCGATCGCTAGCAATGGCAGCGTGAGACTGTCGTCGCCGCTGAGGACGGTGAGGTTGCTGCACGAGAGAATCTGCGAGGCCTGATCGAGCGAGCCGGTCGCTTCCTTGACCATCGTGATGTTCGGAATCTCGCCTAAGCGGATGATCGTCGAGGGTTCGATGTTTTTGGCGGAACGTCCTGGAATGTTGTACACACAGAGCGGAATATCCACCGCTTCGGCCACCGCCTTGAAGTGCTGATAGAAGCCTTCCTGCGTCGGCTTGTTGTAATAAGGAGAGACGAGCAGCGAAGCGTCGGCCCCTTCCTTGGCCGCCCACCTGGTGAGTCGCAGGGCCTCGGAGGTGCTATTGGAACCGGTCCCCGCCATGACTTTGCAACGCCCGCGCGCGGCTTGCACCACTTCGCTAATGACCCGCTCGTGTTCTTCGTGCGAGAGCGTCGGCGACTCGCCGGTCGTTCCCGTAGGGACGAGGCAAGTCACGCCGGCGGCGATCTGGAAGTCGATCTGCTCGCGCAGTTTGGCATAGTCGACAGCGCCGTCCTTGAAGGGGGTGACGATCGCGACCGAGAGACCAGCGAAGGCGGAACCTTTACGTGCCATGATTGTGCGGAAACCAAGGGGTGAGCGGAGCCAACCAGAAAAACGTGGCGCACCCCAAATGATAGGAAAATCGCCCATGGCAGGTAAGGGGGAGGAAGGGAGCAGGTGGCAGTCGGGTGTGCGGTCCGCTGGCGTTGGAAAAAACCAAGTCTGAAGCACCAAAACCCATGGAAATCCCAAATTCCCAATCACTACTGCCCGGCTAATGACGGGCTGGATTGAATTCAACCTTGAAACCAAGCAACATGCGCCCGCAACTCGACGACCACGGGTGCTGACAGGCTGGGGCGCATTTTTAGCCGGGCGTTGCGTGGCTCCTACGCTCGCCTGGGTGTGCCAATCGTTGCGCCGCGTGCCAGAATCCGCCGGCGGACCGTGCTTTCATCGAATCTGGCTGTGGCATCTTGGAGCGATTTCCGTCAAAATGCGCCGTGCTGTGGAATCCTGCATCCCGCGCAGCCTTTCCGCCCAGTGTCCGCGTCCATCCTTTGTGGCGCACTCGCCCTCCTCTCATTCCCACCAGGGAGACCTCGCATGTCCTCTCACCCCGTTTTGGCTGGCTGGATTGTTTTCCTGTTCGCGCTGTGGGCGCTTCCCGTTTCCGTGCGAAGCGCTGATAAGCACGAACATGCGCACGGTTCGGCTCATCAGCAGGATGACCTGAAGTTCTCCATCCGCTCAATCCAGAGTGGCGACTGGTCCAATGCCCAGACTTGGGAGCCGGCCCGCGTTCCCAAGGCAGGTGATCGTGTTTTGATCGCGCGCGGCACCACGGTCAACTACGACGTCGCCAGTGCTGAGGTCGTGCGGCTCATTCAAGTTGTGGGAACGCTCAGATTTGCGCGCGATCGCGATACGGAGCTCAACGTCGGCGTGCTGTCAATGCAACATATCGATGAATGCTCTGAAGATGGTTTTGCCTGCGATTTTGAAGGGGCGAAAAGCGGCCCGGAGACGCCAGACGATCAATGGCCGTCGCTCCTCATCGGCACGCTGGACGACCCGATCCCCGCCAAGCACACCGCCCGTATTCGTCTCCACTTTCTCCCAGGCTTCAACCGGGACGACGCGCCGGCCCTTGCCTGCTGCGCGGGGCGGATGGAGATTCATGGCAGTCCGCTCAGTCGCACCTGGGTGAAACTGGGCGCGGATGCGAATCCTGGTGATTCCGCCGTCAAACTCGCTGAAAAAGTCACCGGTTGGCGCGTGGGGGACGAAGTTCTGGTCACGGCCTCGGAACGGGCGGATGGTTATGGCTCCTTTCGCATGGACCGCGAGCCGCAAACCGAACAGCGCGTCATCACCAAAATTACTGGCCAGACCATCACACTCGATCAACCGCTGGCCAACAAACATGCTGGCACAGGCGAATTCCGCGCCG
>CAUJKE010000348.1 GCA_963205385.1 Planctomycetota bacterium
AGAATGAGTCGAAAAGAAAAGAGCGAAGTCATCCTTTCCTCCCTCGGTGGCGCGCGCTGAGCACGCGCTAGGGCCGGGTAAACGCAACCCTCGGTGAAGTCACCGAGGGCACGAGGAAGGTCTCAACTTGTCTGCCGCACGGTCGCAGGCCGCGACGGTGAGCTAGTTTCCAAACGGATTATCCCCGGCCGGCGCGCCGAACGGGTCATCGGCGGGTGCTGCCGGTGCTGGTGCTGGAGCGGGCGCCGGCGCTGGAGCGCCAAACGGATCGTCTGCAGCGGCTGGAGCCGGTTCAGCAGGTGCGGGAGCCGGAGCTGGCGCCGGAGCGCCAAAGGGATCTTCGGCGGGAGCCGGTGCAGGCGTCGGTGCAGCGGCTGGCGGGGCCGCGAACGGATTGTCCGCTGGAGCGGTTGCT
This sequence comes from Planctomycetota bacterium, assembly GCA_963205385.1. Classification (GTDB taxonomy): domain Bacteria; phylum Planctomycetota; class Planctomycetia; order Pirellulales; family Pirellulaceae; genus JAEZGD01. The sequence goes on from CAUJKE010000348.1 coordinate 416, forward strand.
GGCGGCGCGGCGAACGGATCGTCCGCGGGTGCCGTGGCTGGGGCCGGCGCTGGAGCCGGCGCCGGTGCGTCAAACGGATCAGGCGCCGGATTAACTGCCGGCGCGCCGGGACCGTTTGGCGCCGTCACAGGGGGAGCGCTCGCCTCGCCGGGCAAAGCGCGACTAAAGGCGTTGAACATCGAGCCAAACAGCCCCTTCTTCGCGCCGCCGGCCGCCGGCGGTTGGCTGGCTTCGGCATCGGCCGGGGCATCGTTCGGGGCGTCGGCTGGGGCTGGCTGCGGATCATCGCCAAACGGATTCTCCGCCGCCGGCATCGCCTCAGCGTCAGGCGCAGGAGCAGGTGCAGGGTCGGTCGCTGGCGCAGGTGCAGGGTCGGTCGCTGGCGCAGGCGCAGGAGCACCGAATGGATCCACCGCTGGCGCTTCCGCCGGCGCAGGCATCGGCGCCGGGTCCGTTGCGGGGGCAGGTGCCGGCCCAGGCGCGGGACCAGTGTCTGGCGCGCCAAATGGATCTTCCGCAGGCGCCGGCATCGGAGCGGGCGTCGGAGTGGGCGCTGGCGCCGGCGTACCAAATGGATCGGTTCCGCTAGCGGCCGGCGCCGGCGTTCCAAACGGATCGGCCGGACGAACAGCAGGCGGCGTCGGTGGGGCACCAAACGGGTCGCCGGCATTGCCCGCGGGTTCTTCGGTGGTCGTGGCGCGATCCGGGGCCGCTTCCGCCGTGCCTGCCACGCCAATTCCGGAATCGAACGGTGTCTCGCCGGCGGCGGCAGGTGGTGTTGCGAGTTCCGGGGTTTCGGTCGGGGCGGGGGGAGCGGCGGCGTCCGCAACCGGCTTGCGCAACACGCGATCTTCGGCCGCTTGCGCTGCTTCATAACGGGCCTGGGCGTTCTTGGCTTCCGCCCGAGCAATCGTCAAACGTGCGTCGCGACGAAAGCGTTCAATCTCCAAGCGTTCCGCGCCTTGCACGCGCTCCAGCGCTTTGCCGACATTGAATACTTGATTGTCGTTCGTCACCTCCAACCTCGCCGCACGCTGAAAATCAGCTTGCGCCAGCTCCGGGCGACCAGTTCGCGCGAAAATCAAGCCGCGAAAATAGTAAACGCGCGGGTCGAGCGAGCCCTGGTCGATGGCTTCGGTCAGGTACTCGTTCGCCTGATCGTAGTCGTGATCGTTGAACGCGTGGACGCCGCTGCCATACAACTCGCCCAGCAAAGGGCTCGCCGCGGGAAGTTGCGATACCGTGCCGCCCCACAGACTGAGGGCTAACAAGCCTGCTAAGAATTTCCTGGTCATGAGACGCGCTCCCTTGCCGAGCGGGCGGGAAAATGAGGGATGGGTGCCTGGGTGGGAATGAAATCCTGCGCAGCAGGCTGCGTGGATTAGCGCCCGCCTGCAAAACCGCTGTAATTGGTTAGTCGCCAGCAGATTGATATTAGTTCCGCCGCCGGGCGATTGCAAGCAAAAGTCCGCCGCGATTGTGCTAGCAACGATTGTACCCGAAGTCGCCAGACTCTGTCATTATCCAAGTTTCCATTGCGCTGGCGACCGGGACCCCGTCTGGCTCGCGGTCTGTTGATATAGTCCTGCGGTGAAGCACCCGAGGGGGACAAGGCCTGTCATGTTGGGGGGATAAATTGGTTATTTAATGGCTGGGATAGAATTTGGCAGTAGGACATAGCTGGGCTCGATGGCACGGAAGGTAAGGAACTTCGCCATGGCAACTCGGGATTATTGGAATGACTCCCCCAAACGAAGCGGACTCCGATGGCATGGGGCAAGGCGGCACGCACTTGCCTGACGAACTGGCCAAGGTTGACCAGCGGCGGCAGCGGGGTAAAGCAGCGCTGGGACCAGGCCCGTGCCGCCGACGAAGCTCGCCGGCGGCAAGGCGTCAACCCCCAGCAGAAGCCGGCGCAAGTGCCGACCACAGACCCCGATTCCCGCGTGATGCCCAATTAAGGAAGGTGGCTGCGCTCCCAACTACACGCCGATTGCCACCACCGACGGCGAGTTTCGTCGGCAATCGAGACGCGAATGGGCGACGTGAAATTGCGTCGTTCGCCCCGACAGAGCAACACTCGATATGTATACTGATGTGCAGTTGCGATGACCCGCGTTGCAACTCTCGTGCGGTAGCCGCTGGCGAGAAAATGTAATGGTTGTATGCTGCGTTAGGTTCCATTTCCCTGCTGACCCTCGCATCACTCATCCCCCCACGGCCCTATGCGAATTGTCCTGTGTTATCCCCTTGAAAAACGGCATTACGAACAATTCGTGGCGGCGGCGCCGGGGCATGAGATTGTGGACGCGGGGCAGGAGCGGATTGCGACCGAGCTGCTTGCGGCGGACATTTTCATGGGGCACGCGAAGGTTCCGGTGCCGTGGCCTGAAGTTGTCGCTCAGGGGCGGCTGCGGTGGATTCAATCCTCGGCGGCCGGGCTTGACCATTGCCTGACGCCGGAGGTGATCGCGTCGTCGATTCCGGTGACGAGCGCCTCCGGGCTGTTCGCCGATCAAGTCGCGGAGCAAACGCTCGCGCTGCTGTTGGGGTTATTGCGCGGGCTGCCGACGTTCTTTCGCGCGCAGCAAAAACGGGAATTCATTCGCCGCCCCACGCGCGACTTGCACGGCGCGACGGTAGGCATTGTCGGCTTCGGCGGCAATGGGCGACGCCTGGCCGAAGTCCTCGCGCCGTATCGCTGCCGTATTCTGGCGACCGATGCGTTCCCGCGCGAGAAGCCGGAGCATGTGGAAGCGATCTGGCCGGCCGAGCGGTTGCCGGATCTGCTCAGCGCGGCGGAGATCGTCATTTTGTGTGTGCCGCTGAATGCGCTGACGCAGGGCATGATCGGCCAGACGGAGTTCGCCCACATGCGGCCAGGCTCGATCATGATTAATGTCGCCCGCGGGCCTGTGATTGTGGAAAGTGAACTGGTCGCGGCGCTTGAGTCGCACCACCTCTGGGGCGCAGGACTCGATGTCACCGAAGTCGAACCGCTGCCGACGACTAGCCCCCTGTGGGACTTGCCCAACTTGATCATCACGCCGCACGTCGGGGCGCAAGCGGCCCGTCGGGCGGATGATACGACGGATCTCTTGTGTGAGAATTTGCGGCGATTTTTGGCGAACGAGCCGTTGATGAACCTGGTGGATAAGCAACTCGGCTTTCCGCAACATCCCGCGCCGTGGCGGCCTCGGCGGTGAGTCAGGCTTTCGCGCGGAGCGGCTTTATTAATTCGATACGCGTGGCAGCGTGGAATGGGGTTTTCCCACGCTCCAGAATCCAGTTCGGCTACCGCGGAGATGCCATTACGATTATGATACGGCGGACGGATCGACCTTTCCTCGAACAGAATTCGGCCCAATCGTTCGCGGCCGCAATATCCCCATGCTGACTACTACCCGCCACGATATTTTTCCCACGCTGACGCCGGAAGGGACGCCGGTCAGCCAGGAGCGCGATGCCGTTGAACTGGTGGAGCATTACCAGTCGATCATCGGCCAAAAGCGGCTGAACTGGACGATTCATCATCAGCTTATCAAGCGCCTCGGCGCCGGCGGGCAGGGGATTGTGTTTTTGACGGAGCGGCGCGGCACGGACGGCTTCACGTTGCCCGTGGCACTGAAGATTTTTTCGCCGGAGCGTTATCAGGATGCGCGGACCTATGAAGAAGCGATGGTTCGCGTGGCACGCGTGTCCGCCCAGGTGGCGTTGATTCAGCACGATAACTTGCTGGACGTGCATAACTTCGTCGATCGCAACCGCATCCGCATGATGGTGATGGAATGGATCGACGGTTACGACCTGGCTCAACTGTTGTCGCACAACATGCTCGACCAGGTGCGCAACCGCGTCAGCGCGAAGCGCTGGGAATACATCAACCGCGTGCTCGTGACGCACGGCCCGTTGCAACCGCGGGTCAAGCCGGGCGTCGCGGTGGCGATTATGCGCGATTGCCTGGCGGCGCTCGCGGCGCTGCATCGTGACGGTATCGTGCACGGCGATGTGAAGCCATCCAACGTCATGCTCAAGCGGACCGGCATCACGAAGCTGATTGATATCGGCTCGGCGTTTGAAACAGACGATCCCCCGCCGACGCGCACCTGCACGCCAACCTATGCGGCGCCGGAAGTTCTGGACGGCGCGGAATGCACGCCGCGCAGCGATTTAGCGTCACTGGGTTATGTGTTGATCGAGTTATTGGCGGGCCGACCGCCGTTTGCTGGGCTGACGACGTACCGCGAATTGCTCGAAGCGAAGCGGTCATTGGCGCAGCGCTTGCACGAGATCCTGCCCCAGGACGTGTCGTGCAATGAGTTGTTGATGAACTTCTGCCGCGGCCTGGTCGCGGCCGACCCGATGCGGCGTTTTCCCGATGCCGGCGCGGCCGACATGATGAAGGGGGGAGCGGCGGCATTCCATCGTCAGTTGGTCTTCGGCGACATGGCGAGCGAGTACTCCAACGAAATTCGCCTCTGGATCGAAGAGCTCAAGGAGCTCGAAGCGCTTTCGCCCGAGTAATCGCCGCGGCGCCGCAAGGCGGTTTCCGAGTGCTCTCGTCCAATTGTAGCTGACGAAGGCTTAATAATTTCCGCTCCGAGTGTGTCATCTGCCGCCGTCTGGCGTACCATGGGGGCGTGCCAGGTTTATTGCGCCGGTGACCAGAGGAGACCGAAATTGCAAGCTTCCCACAAACATTCGCGGCGCGGCATTGGTCGCGCGGAAGTGCTCGTCGTGGTGATCATCGTGCTGATCGCGCTCGCGATCGCCGTGCCGTTTATCATTCATCAGCGCTCGACCAGTCGCGAGCTAATGTGCGAGAACCGGCTGCGCAAGCTCGCCTTCGCTACGCTCAAGCATGATGAACTGCTGACCGAATTCCCCGGCTACCGTAACCTCTTGGCGGTCACTGCCGACGACGAAGAGCGCGGCACAGGTTGGGTTTTTCCGCTCTTGCCGCATCTCGATCTCGACGACCCGACCGCGAGCGGCCAGGCGCTTGCAATCTGGAGCACGTATGGACCCAGTGCGCCGCAGGCAACGCGCGGCCAAACGCCGACAGAACTGCTGCCGGAAGTGCTCTGCCCCGCGCAGAACTTCACCGCCCAGCAGCGACAGAATCAACCGCTCTCATACATCGCGAATTGTGGCCAGACGGATGCCGATGTGCCGCTGGACGGCGACATCCCGCCGGACTGGATCGCCAACGGGCTCATGTTCAATCACCTCCGCCCGCCGCAGCAAGTCGTCAGCATGACGCGCGCGTGGTTGACGGAACACGACGGCGCGAGCGCCACGATTTTGTTCTCCGAGAATGTCGACGCAGGCCGCTGGGTCGATGACGACGAATTTCGCGTCGGGATGGTCTGGGCGCCCAACCTCAAGGATGGCATTCCCACACCGGCGCCGGTCCAGGCCGCCATCAATGCCGATCGCGGTCACGGCGATGGCTCGCTGTACTACGCGCGTCCTTCCAGCGAGCATCCCGGCGGCGTCAACATCGCCCTGGCCGACGGCGCGACGCGATTTATGAACGACAAGGTCGATTATCTCGCCTATGTACGGCAACTCACCTCCAACGGCGCAGAGGTCAAACGACCGGGGGACACGGAATTAATGAACAAGCCCTGGCGCGACTAGGAGCGCGATTCCCCAGCAAAACTCGTGTATTTTTCACGCACGCATACAGATTTGACGATGGATGTTCAAAACAATACGAGGTACACATGTAGGCACGACATCGCCACCGAGCTAATGCCGGCCAACGTCCAGTCACGCCCAGTGACTAACAACCCTGGACATGCACCATTGGGCGTTAGGGGGCGTTGTCCGGTTCGGGGGCGGGAAGCAATTCAATTGGCGGGACCGCGGGGACTGCACCCGGCGGCAGCGTTCCGTATCTTCGCAGACCACCGCCGAGTGCCTGGTAAGCGTTGACGACGGCCGACAGTTGCTGCTGCTTGGTATCGATCAAATCCAGTTTGGCTTCCTGCAAGTCACGCTGGGCGAGCAGCACTTCCACATATTCGGCGCGGGCGTTCTGAAACAGTTTGGTTGCGTTGTCGACCGAAGCTTCGAGCGAGTCCAACTGCTGACGTTTGAGCGTCAAGCTCGTGCTGTAGTTTTCCACCTTGTTGATGCGGTTGACGACCTCCGTGAAGGCGTTGAGGACGACGCGCTGGTAGTTGTAAACTTTTTGGATTTGCTTGGCGTTCGCGTTGAGGTATTCGGCTCTGATCGCCGCCCGGTTGATCAGCGGCATGACCAGGTCGCCGGCCGCGTTGTAGATCAAGGATTCCGGCGACACGAACAGAAACCTGGTATTAAAGGCGTTATAACCGACGCCAGCATGGAGCGTCAGTTGCGGATAGAAGTTGGCGCGGGCCACGCGCACATCCAGTCCCGCCGCCGCCAGCTCACGTTCTGCCTGGCGGATGTCGGGACGGTTCAGCAACAGTTGCGCAGGCACCCCGACGCTCAGCGGTTGCAATCTCAGATTGAAGAACTCCTCGGATCGCCGTTCGACTGGCTGCGGATAGCGACCGGCGAGGAAGTTGATCCGGTTCTCGACCTCGATGATCTCCTGCGTCACGATCAGCTTTTCGCTTTGGTTCTTGCGCACATCCGCCTGGAAGCGCTGAACCGCCAGTTCGGTGCCGCGGGCGGCTGCTTTTTTCGCAATCGCAATCTCGCGACTTTGCTCCTGCAGCGCGATGGTTCGATCCAGCGTCGCCAGACGGTTGTCGAGCGCGAGGAGTTCGAAATAGTTCTCTGCAATGTCCGCCGCCAGACGAGTCACGACGTAGTTTCGCCCATCGGCGGTGCCCAGGTATTCCAGCATGGCGGCGTCGCGAGCATTCCGCAATTGCCTCCAGATATCGATCTGCCAGGAGACATCGGCGGCCACCAGGAAGTTCGGCAGCGGTTCAGGAAACGGCGTCCCCAGCGCC
>CAUJKE010000349.1 GCA_963205385.1 Planctomycetota bacterium
TCACCGCCGATGAGCTGTTCGCCTTGCAGCAGAACGCCCGCTATCAACTGGCCCGCGCGCGGCGCAATCAGGCCTTGTGTTACCCGCCGCAGAGTAACGACCGGGTCGCGGCGCTTGGGCAAGCGGTGGAACAACTTACCAAACTCCGCACGCAACTGGCCGACGACGAGCCGCTGGCGCATCGCGTGAAGATCGATCAAGGCGCCGCGCTCCGACTGATGGGTAACGACATTGAGGCGACGCACGTCCTTTCGAGCCTGCTGGACGACAGTGTCCCGCTCGCCACGCGGCAGCTTGCACGAGCGGAACTCGCGCGGGTCGCCCTCGATACGCGCCGCGCCAGCGAGGCGCTCCGCTTTCTCACTGCCGCGCGCCCTGCCGCCGGCTCCAACTCCGCGGAACTCGAATTTGCGCTGCTGGAAACATACGTCGCGCTCTGGAAGACCGCCGCGCAAGAGACCGACGCCGCCCGCTATCGTCAGGACGCCGTCGATCAACTCGCGATGATTGAAAAGCGGTTCGGCGTCTATTGGGCGCGCCGCGGCGAATGGCTCGTGATCGGCTCCGCGAGCGGCGACGAAGGGAATCTCGAAATCCTCATCCGCACCGCCGACGCCCGGTTTGTCAAAGGGCAGTTCGACGACGAAACGCTCAAGATCTATGACGAAGCGGCCAAACTGGCCCTGCTGAGCGGCGACTTGCCCAAGTATCTCGAACTGGCTTTCCGCGCCGCCGCCGTGCAACAACGCCGCGACGATTTGAAGAATGCCGCCGAGCGCGCACTTGAACTCGGCCGCAACCTCGCGACCCGACTCTCCGCAGGCGATCCGCTGCAAGCCAAGGCGGCGCTGATTCACTTGCAAGGGATTCGCTGGTGGCGCGAAGCGCAGGCCCTCGCAGCAGACGCGGCGCCGGCCGGTGCAGAACTCGTGGCCCATTACACCGAACAGCTCAAACTGTGGCCCACGCAATCGACCGCGGCCGTGGCCCAAGTCGAACTCGCCGCCGCCTTCGAAGCGGCTGGCGACCCGGCGGCAGCGCTCGACCTCTATCGGCAAGTTCCGCAGCAGGACAAGCTGTTTCCAACCGCCCTCGCTGGCGCGATTCGGACCTGGCCGGCGGATGTCGAGCGGTGGAAGCAGACCTTCCCCACGGCGCGCGACGGATATCCCGCGAAAGACCTCGTGGCTTACTTTCGCATGGCCATCGCTCCGCCAGACGAACCGCTCCCGCTGCAATTTTCCGACACCGATCGCACCGCCGCACTGGGCGGCGCGCGTCTACTGCTGCAGCTCACCACCGATGGTTACTCCGCCGCCGAGGAACTCCTCCGCGGCGCGCTCCTGGGCTCGCCCCATGAATCGGCTCCGTGGAAACAATCCGCCCAAGCACTGCTCGTCGTCGCGCTCGCCGGCCAGTCCAGCCAGCGCGGCGAAGCGGTGCAGATTGTCGCGCAACTGGGAGAAGATTCGCCGGCGCAGCTTTTGGAAATGCTCGGCGGACTCACCGAACTTGCGCACGCTTCCAGTCCCGAGGTGAAAGCGGAACTCGCGGCGCTGCAGCTCAGCGCGCTCGAACGCTTACGCCCCCAACGCGCGAAGCTTGAAGCGGCGCAGCAAGTCGCCCTCGCGCGGATCGAAGCGGAAGCGCTGGTCGCCGCTGGTCGCCGCGATGAAGCCCTGGCCGCGTATGAAAAGCTCGCGCAAGAACAGCCCCATAGCGCCGCAGTGCAGCAAGGTTTCGCGGAGCTCTTGTCCGCCGGTCAAGATCGAGCGACGATGGAGCGAGCGCTGGCCCAATGGCGCGTCGTCGCGCAGGGGAGTCGCCCGCAGACGGAGCGGTGGTTCCGCGCGAAATATGAAGTGGCCCACCTCAACTATCGCCTGGGGGACAAAGCTCAAGCGGCGCAGCTCATCAAGTATTTAGAGGTGACGCCGCCGGGGCTCGACGCTACGCCGCTGAAGCGCCAGTTTCTTGAACTCCTGCAACAATGCGAGCCGTAACGATCTTTCCTAGCCGCCACCTTGCTTGCTGAGACGACCGATGCGCGCCCTCTGGCTGACCGACATCCATCTCAACTTCGTCGAACCGCAACGCCTGATTGCGTTTCGCGATGAACTGCGCGCCGCGCGTCCCGACGCGCTGCTCATTGGAGGCGACATCGCCGAGGGGAAGGATCTCATCGACTACCTCACGGGGCTCGCCCAGAGCGTCGCGTGTCCGCTCTACTTCGTTCTCGGCAATCACGACTTTTACTTCCGCTCGATCTGGGAAATTCGCGCCCAGGTGGAACAACTGTGCGCGCGCGAGCCGCGCCTCGTCTATCTCACGCACGCCGCCGAGCCGATCGCACTCACCCCCACGGTCGCCCTCATCGGCCACGACGGCTGGGCCGACGGGCTGGCAGGCGACTACGAAGCGTCCGACGTGATGCTTAATGATTACTGGCTCATCGCCGAACTGGCGCACCTGGAAAAGCATGAGCGCTGGGAAAAACTTCAGCAACTCGCACAAGCCGCCGCCGACCATCTGCGCAAGCAGCTAGAACTCGCGCTGGCCAACTACCCGCGCGTGATCCTCCTCACCCACGTCCCGCCGCTACGTGCAGCCTGTTGGCATCAAGGCCAGGTCTCCGACGACGAATGGGCCCCCCACTTCGCCTCGCCGACGATCGGCAACGCGGTGTTGGACGTGATGCGCGCACATCCCGAGCGCGAACTCCTCATCCTCTGCGGGCACACCCACGGCCGCGGCGAGTGCCGCCCCTTGCCGAATGTCGAGATCCTCACCGGCGGCGCAATTTATGGGGAGCCGGAAATTCAAAGGGTGTTGGAGTTGGAATGAGTCACCCCGCCCTGAACGCCCAGCCGGAGGTTGCTGCGCGAAGGAGTGCGGCTGCATATAACGCAGCGCACGTGCATCCACGCGCTCGCATGTCGCGCGAGGCAAGGCCGGCGTTACTGCACTGCCGCTACTGCAACTTCTTCACCGCGTTCACAATCTGCTCCTCCACCGTTTCCGCCCACACGGCGGGGCGACCGTAATACACCATCGCACCGCCTCCTTCATAGCCCCCTTCCAACAGCACGCGGCGCGAGGGGATGTAGGCCATGACGTCGTTGCTGTAGCCGGTGACCCAGGTGTGGGTTTCGTGGCGCTCGGACTTGAGCCGCAGGGCATAATCGACGACGACTTCACCCCCGAGGAAGAGCCAGTCGATTTTGTCGCCAAGCTTCCAGGCCGCGATGGGATAGGGATAACTCGTCGGCACCGCACGACCGGCGTCGAGTTCGGCCAGGAAGTACTTCGCCCGCGACGCGATGTAGCGGTTCTTGTCTTGGGCTTGCGATTCAAACTCCGCGCGCGTCGGCAGCGTGGCAAAAGATAGATCGATCTCGACGTAATCGGTCGCGAGCCGGCTCGGTAGCGTCGGCAACTCCTTCGCCAACACGTCATCCACCGCCGCCGCGAGCTGATCTCCATACGACTTCGCGAGTTCCACCTGGCGGCGCGGGATGGGATTCTGATCACCGCCACACCCCGCCCAGAACAGGGCGATCGCGCCGTCGTGCTTCGCTTCGAGCGCAAGCTGCGCGTAGCCAGGATAATCGCCGCACCAGTCGTAGCCATCCAGCACGGTGCCATGACAGGCGTATCCAAACACGACCGCCTTGAGCTGGCCGGCCGCATCGCGCGCGGCGAGCACCGGCACATCGTGATCGACCGGACCAACGAGCTTATTCGCCTTGCGCAATTCCGGCACCTCCGCTTCGTTATTGTTGCGGCGATTGACCGCGAACGTGCAGTGGCCGCTACCATCATGCAGCGTGCACGGCTCCATCCGCCGCCTGGCGACCGTCGCAAGCTGCACGACGGAATCCTTGAGCAGCCTGGCGTAATCCATGACGAGCCGCTGCTGTTTGTCGTCCAAGAGCAGGTAGTGCATGGGGCGCAGGTTCTGCGCGACGACCGGCCCGGAGTGCGTGTGCGATGTGCAGATCATCACTTGCGCCGGTTCGAGCTTGAGTTTCTCCGCAATCGCCCCGCGCATCGCGAGCGCTAGTTCGCGATCGATGCCGACCAGGTCGAGCGTGATCAACACCGCGCGGTGCTGCTGCGCGTCTTCCAGCACCAGCGCCTTGGCCCACAGCGGCGTGAGCTTGCCTTCGGCCGGACGATTGCGCGCCGCGTAGCCTGCCAGCCACAGCGGCGAATCCGGCGTGATTTCGACCTTGGCGACGCCAACCTGCCAGACGTTATCCGCGGCGCTCGCAGGCGGCGCTGATAACAGCACGGCGAGCGTCAGCAGTGTCAAGAGAATGCGTGACATGAGCGGATCTCCCAAAGATGTGGTTAAACCTTATTCGCTTTCAGTTCGGCCAAGGGGTAATGCGTATCGCGCCAACGAATGCCGTTACGCCAGTAGGTGAGCAGCATCGCCCGCCATTGAATATACATAAACAGCCCGATGATAACAGGAAACGCCAGCGCGCCCCGCCAACGCAACCGCGCTTGCTGCGCCACCAACAGATAGACGACCAGGTGCAATGCGACTGTCGCAACATACATCCACCGCGCCGCGCCTGACACGATCCACACCGCGACAAATGGCCAGATCAACACCACGGAGAGCCCGAGAGTTGAGAACAGAATCATGCCAATGCTGTAATCCACGCCGCTGAAAGCGTTCTTTTCCAGCCCCTGAATCAAATCTCGCAGCGACGAATACCAACGCACCAGCAAAACCCCGCGCCCGCTCGCCAGGGCCTGCGCGTAGCCGTTTTTCTTGACGAGTTTGCCGAGTTTCAAATCATCGTCCGGGCGCATCGAAATGAGGTGATGTCCTGCGATGGCGCGATAGACGCTCGTGCGAATCAAATTGAACGCGCCGATGCCGACGTGCGCTTTGGATTTGGGATTGCGGATATTCCACGGTTTGACAAACAGCGTGAACATCATGATGAAGACCACGACAAACGCTTCCAGAATCCAGCTTGGCATCTCGACGTCCGGCGTTGCGGCGAGATGGTCGAGGTGTTCGTGTTCCAGCAAGTACACGCCGCGGCGGAGCGCACTGGGGTGCATGATGATGTCGGCGTCGGTAAACAGCAACAGCTCGCCGCTGGCCCGATCGGCCCCGAACTGCAGCGCATGATTCTTTCCCAGCCAGGCCGGTGGAAGTTCCGTCACCGTGGCGACTTGCAGGCGAGGATATGCTGTTTGCAAGCGTGCGAGGATTTCGCCGGTGCGATCGGTCGAGCGATCGTTGACCACCAGAATCTCAAAGTCGGGATAGTCGAGCGCGAGCAGCGACGACAAGGCTTCTTCAATATCGCGTTCTTCATTGCGCGCGGGGACGATGATCGAGACCCGCGGATAAGCGAAGTCCGGCGGCGGGTCGATCTGTTCGAGCCTCGCGAGGCCGCGCATGCCGGTGAGCATCCGCAGCCACATGGCGATGGTCGCCAGGAGCGTGGTGAGCGCTAAGTAAAACAAAACTGTTTGCATATTTGGGTACGCACCCGGGCCGCGCGAGAAGCGCCTCGCGCAAAACGTCGGCTCGACTCACTCTTGCGCCAGAATGAACGCCATCACATCCGCCAACTGTTGCGGATTCAACACTTTCTCCAAGCCTTCGGGCATGAGCGACAGGCCGGTGCTGCGCAAACTTTCAATATCGATCCGGAGGACCGTCTCGGACTTCCCTTCGGCCTGCACCAGCGTGAGGCTGCTCGCCGTTTCCGCCGCGAGGATCCCGCTGAAGTTGCGGCCGTCAGTGGTGACGACGTTATACGATTTATACTGCGGGTTCACTTCGCGATTGGGATCGAGCACGTTGACGAGGATCGCTTCCCGGCCGCGGTTCTTCATCGTTGCGAGATTCGGTCCGATCTCGTGCCCGCCGCCGCCGAGCTTGTGACAGGTCGAACACTGCTGTTTGAACAGTTCAGCCCCGCGTGCGCGATCGCCAGGCAGCGTGAGCGCGGCAGCATAGTTCGCAATGAGTTCCGCCCGATTCGTATTCGCAACGCGCGGCAAGACCTGCGACGCTTGGGCGCGAATCGTCGCGTTGGGATGTTGGCGAAGTTGGTCCAGATCGCTGGCGGTTAGCAATGTCTTCGCGATCGTGTCCTGCTGTAAGAGCGTGAGCAGCACCGCGGCGAAATCGGCGCGCGAGAGGCAACGCGCAACGAGTTCGCGCTGCAGCGGCGGCGACAGGCTGTCGCAGCGCTGCAAAAGTTCGCCCACGATTTTGGAATCACGCCGCGCCAGGAGCGCCCGCAACGCCGCCTGTTGAACGTCCGCAGGCTGAGAAGGATGCACAAGCTGTAAGAACCGCGCCGACAGCAGCGGCGAGTCGTCGAGGCTCAAGAGATCAATGGCGGCGACGAGTTTTTCCGCCGGTGTATCGTCCGCATCCAAATCCCGTTTGGCGGCGGCGAGCAGCGGCGCGAGGGCCTCGCGCGCGGACTTGCCGGCCTGCGTTTGCGCGAGGGCTTTCGCAAACTGACTCTCCGGCGGCGGCTTGAGGTTCGTCATCAGCGCGCGGAAAGTGTCAGGACTCTGCCGCGATAGCGGCGCCAAGGCGCGCAGCACCGGCGCGAATTCCCGCGGCTCATCCTGGCGACTCACTTGCCGCGCGAGAGGCTCCAGCCAGAGCCTGGCCGCTGGATGTTGCTGGAACTTTTCTTGCCCCACGAGGTGCGCCAGAAACTCCCCTGCCCCGTGCTTGAGCGACGACAAGGCCGCCGCGCGTAACCAGCGGTCGCTGAGGTCTGGCGCGACTGCATTCCACAATAGCTCCACTTGCGCCGCGCGATTGTTCATCCCCGCGGCCGCCAAGGCCAGTTCACACCGCACGTGAACATCCTCGTGCGCGACGTCCAACTCCGCCGCGAGTGTTGCCAGCGCCGCTGGCGCCGCATGTCGCGCCAGGCGAATCGCGTGCGTGCGCAACTCTGGCTGCGGCGACTGGATCAATACCGGCAGCACATCGTCGAGCGCTGCGTGCAAACCGACGAGTACATACGCCGCATGCAGCTTCGCCAGCGGTGACGAATCGCCTGCGATCAGCTTGTGCAGATCCTCGCTCGCAGCGGGATCTTGACGCTCATACAACAAGCGGGCCGCCGTGTCGCGCGTCCAACCGTTGGGACTCTTGAGTGTTTGCACTAACTCAGCCGTTGTCGCCTGGCTCAACTTCGATAACTTCGGTTGCTTAAAATCTTGCCGCACGAGCCGATAAATTCGCCCCCGATCACGACCGCTCGTCAAATCCAAGTGTTGCTTAATCACTGGCGGCAAGCTTTTGGGATGCTCGATCACTTCCCGATACATATCGAGCACATACAGCCCGCCATCAGGCGCATTGAGGAACTGCACGGGGCGAAACCAGTTGTCCTCGGAAGTGACGAGTTCTGTGTTGTCGTCGATCCGCTCGGCGATGAACTCCAATCCGTGAGGCCGCAAGCGCTTGCGATGAATCAAGTTGCTCCCCACATCCCCGACAATCGCCAGCCCGCGATCCGCCTGGGGCCAGGCGTCGCCGCGATAGATGGTGATGCCAGTCGCGCCGGTAAAGTAGCCTGCGGCGCGGCCGCCTCCTTCGACCGGGCCGGGGACAATGCCCTTCACGCGCAGCCGCGTCCGCACTTCCCGCCACGGTTCGACCGGGCTGGTGCGAAAGACGTCCGCCTGGGGACCATCGGCGGCGATGCTGATGCGCGGGCTGGGCAGGCTTTGATACGGATTGCGGGCCAGGTCGCGGTCGTCGAGCATCACGAGTTGCACATGGTCGCTGTTGGAGCAGACCAGCTTCCGCCCCCAATCGTCGAAGGAGAGCCCGTGTTGCCCGCCGCCGCTCTCCGCGCGGAAGTCGTCCAGGTTACGGGGGTCGAACGACAGATCGCGCCCGCGCAACACCAGCTTCTCGCCGCGCGGCGCGCCGTCGTCATCGGTGCGCTGCACTTCCGCCCCGCTGGAACTGACCGCGACGTGAATCCGGTTATCGAGTCCCCAGGCGAACGAATTCATCAGCCCTTGCACGTTGCTGCGGCCAAAGCCGGTGTAGACCACGCGCCGCAAATCCGCGACGCCGTCGCCGCTGGTGTCTTTCAGATAATAGAGGTGCGGCGGAGCGCCGACGAAAATGCCACCGTCGAAGCACGTCACCGCCGTTGGCCAGGAGAGTCCTTCCGCGAAGATTCGACTCGCGTCGAACTGTCCGTCGCCGTTGGTGTCGGTGAGGAGGCGAATGCGGCCGAGTCGTTCCGTCTCTTGCTCGCTGTAATCGCGCATCTCGACGACATACAGTCTTCCGTCCGCATCGAACGCCGCCGCGATGGGATCGACAACCAGCGGCTCGGCGGCGACGAGGTCCAAGCGATAGCCGGGAGCGACGTGAAACTTTTGACCAACACTTGCCGGCGCCGTCGGCGCGATGCGCGGCAGTTCCGCGGCATAATCGCGCTCCACGCTATCCGGCGGCGCTTGCGCCAGGAGAACATTGGCCGCGAGCAGCAGCGACATGACGATCCACAGCGGCGTGACTTGACCCAACATTGGCGACTCACCAGGCGGGGCGCGGGGTTAAACCGCGCGGGGACTTGCGTTACGATGGGGAGACGCTCATTGTCGTCGCTCGCAGCGCACTTCACAACTCCGCCTGGGAACCACTCATGAAATTCGCTATCTGCAACGAGACGTTCGTCGATTGGCCGTTCGATAAGGCGTTTGCCATGGCGCGCGAGTGCGGCTATACGGGCATCGAGATCGCGCCGTTCACCATCGGCCCCAGTGCGTTTGATATCTCCGCCGCGAAGCGGGCGGAAGTGCGGCGGCAAGCGGCAGCGGCCGGGCTCGAAGTCGTGGGCCTGCATTGGCTTTTGGCCAAGACGACCGGCTTCCATCTAACTTCGCCCGATGAAGAAGTGCGCGGCAAAACCTCGCACTATCTGGGCGAGCTCGCGCGCCTCTGTAGTGATCTCGGCGGCAAGGTCATGGTGCTGGGCTCTCCGCAACAGCGTAACCTGCTCCCCGGCGTGACTCACGAGGATGCCATGCTCTATGCAGCGGAAGTCATTCGCGCAGCCGTGGCTGAATTCGAAGCCTGCGGCGTGACGCTTGCCGTTGAGCCGCTGGGTCCGAGCGAAGGGGACTTCCTCAATACGGCCGAACTCGGCGCGCAGCTCTGCGCGAAGGTCCAATCGGACTATTGCCGCCTGCATTTAGATGTTAAGGCTATGTCGACCGAGTCCAAGCCGATCCCGCAGATCATCCGCGAGCAAAAGCAACTCTTGCACCACTTCCACGCCAACGACCCGAACAAACTCGGGCCCGGCATGGGAGAAGTCGAGTTCGCGCCGATCTTCGCCGCGCTGCAGGAGATCGGCTACGACGGCTGGGTCTCGGTGGAAGTCTTCGACTACTCTCCCGGTGCGGAGAACATTGCCCGCACAAGCATGAAGAACATGCAAGCGGCGCTGGCGCAAGCGAACGCCGCGCGACCGAGTTGATCGCGCCGCCGTCATTTGCCGTCACACATTGAACTTTGGCAACGGGTTCTTAGTCAATTCACCGACGCGCGCCGGCGTCTGCGGTTGCTGCTTCGCAGCCTCGCGAAGGTGAAATTCCACGTTGTCCATCACGTCCTGAAGTTCGCTCAAAGACGCAATGGGCCCGAGATGCTCGCCGCGCTCGCCGAGCACGTGCCAGCCATCAGGGCGTTGTTCAACTTTCATCTGCGCCTCCTTTCCTTTCCGCGCGAGGGAAAAGGGAGCAAGTGCCGTGCCAGAGGCACGAAGTTCGGGAAGATAAGATTGCACACACGGAGCCCAGGGCGGCCCAGCGGTTCTGAATAATGGTACGAAACAAGACAAGGCCGAGTGTCCGGACGTTTCCGACGGACCACACTGGGCATCCTCTCATTAGAACGCTAGCTGCAAATTTCGCACGCGCAATTTGCAATCTTGCGGCAAGCCGCCGCTACAGCAGAAGGGGCGGGACAGTTCCACAGAGCAACTTGCAGGCGTGAAGAAGGGAAGCCGGTTGCCCCGCCGCCGCCGTTAGGAAGCGGCTTTCATCTCGGCCAGGTGCTGGGCCGTGCCGACCAGTCGATCCCAATGCTCATGGATGTATTCCGGCGGGCCGCCGATTTGCGCCACGGTGACGGCCAACAACTCGGTTGGAACCATCTCAATCGCGTTCCAGGGGCAGACCGTCAACTCGTAGGGGTTGGTCTTCTTTTGCGGAATATGCACGCAGACTTCGCAACCGACGCAACGCTCGAAGTCGATCTCGCACCACGATTGCGACCCCTTCACACCCAAGCCAAACTCCTTGAGCTCGATGCAATCGACGGGACAGACTTGGATGCAGGCTTCGCAACCGGTGCAGTTATCGGCATTGATGACCGCGATTTCCTTGGGGAGCTTCTTGCGTGGACCTTGCTTGGCCATGAATATGCTTACTCCGGGAAAGGTCACGCTACGGACATCGTGACGGATTTCACAAACTCGCTGCTGCAATTATAGACGTCTATCGGCACGCCGCCAAGCGCCGCTGTGGCCGGAATGGCTATTGGGGGATCGACTCTCCCCGCACCAAATCCTCAAAAGTCTGGCGAGACCGGACCAAATGCGGGGTTTCGTTCCGAATCAGCACTTCCGCAGGCAGCGGTTTGGAATTGTAGTTCGAGGCCATCACGAAGCCATATGCCCCGGCGCATTCAATCACCAGCAGGTCGCCGACTTGTGCGACAGGGAGCGCGCGCTTGCAGACGAAGCCCCCCTCTTCTTGCGTGAAGATGTCGCCCGACTCGCAAAGCGGCCCGCCGACGACGACCTCATGATGCGGCACGCGCGCGGGGTCGCTTTCGCCGCTGGCCAAGGCGATCGACATGGGGTGATACGAACCGTACAAAATGGGCCGCGCCAAACTGTTGAAGCCGGCATCGAGCAGGTAGAACATGTTCGCTCCCATCTGCTTGACGGCGCGAATTTCGCTGATGAGGTAGCCGCTCTCGGCGGGAATATAACGCCCCGGCTCGATCTCCAGCGTGATGTCGTGGCCGAACTTCGCCGCGAGTCGCTGCCGCGTGGCGTCCCACAGCGCATAGTATTGAGCCAGGTCGACGTATGATTGCCCCGCATGATAGGCGATCGGCAAGCCGCCGCCGGCGCTGATCGTGGTGAGTGACCGGCCGACTTGTTCGGCGCAGCGCTCCATCGCGCCGCAAACTTGCGCGAGATGTTCCAGATCGGTTCCCGAACCGATGTGCATGTGCAGCCCCGTCACCATTAGCCCCTGACGATCCGCCCGCAGCAAGCACTCGTCGAGGCTCTCGTGCCAGATGCCGTGCTTGGATTGTTCGCCGCCGGTGTTGGTCTTCTGGCTATGGCCATGACCGAAGCCGGGGTTGATGCGGAGCGTCACCTCGCGGCCCGGCGCGCGCTCGCCGAGTTGATCGAGCATATCCGGCGAACCGCAGTTGGCGTGAATGTTGTGTTCAATCACCAGGTCGAGCGCATCGCGGTCGAAAATGTCGGCCGTGTACACAATCCCGTGGGGATGTCCGCCGGGAGAATAACCAGCGGCCAGCGCGCGGCGAATCTCACCGGCGCTCACGGCATCGACCACGACGCCGTTGCGGCGGCAGATGTCCAGAATCGCGAGGTTCGAATTCGCCTTTTGGGCATAACGAATGACGTCGAACGCCCGCAAATCGTTTATCCGCTCAACGATCTTCGCTTCGTCGTAAACATACGTCGGCGTGCCAAACCGCCGGGCGAGCTCGACCACAGAAACGCCAGCAATTTGTTGACGCAGCGTGGGAAACATTTCAACCTGAGGCATGAGAGACCTGGCGATGTGATTCTGGGTTGCAAACAGCGATGCACGACTCCCTAGTTTAGCTTGTCGCAAAAAGGCTCACAGGGGATATCCGACTCCCAACCGCACGGGGAGCCGGAGCCGGCCATTATGCAGGCGCGCGTCGCTGTTGCGCGCGGGTGATGCGGAGGCCCGCCCTACACCACCGCGGCCACAGCGCGCGGTTGCATCCGGCTTTCGGCGAGCGACGTGTCGGCGGTGAGGGTCATGGTCACGCTCCAGCGCCCGGCTGCATCGCCGCGGACGAGCCAGTGCGGAATAACGGCGACCGACTGGTGAACCAGTTCGAAGCCCCCTTCCGATTGGCTGACGGTCTCGATCGGGAACGTCCAGATCTTCGTCGGCTGGTTGGCGGTCCATTTGACGTCGATCCCCAGCCACTCGTCCACGAGCGCGAGATCGACAGCGCTGTCCAGGTCGAGCGGCGTGCCGAGCTGCCCAAGCTTTTCACGGTCGCCGCGGTAGAAGTAACGGTCGTCCGCGCCTGAGGGGAGCCCCGCGAAGTTGAACTCCACGCCAAAGTGGAGCGGATGGTCCTGCGGCACCCCTTCGAGCAGATAAGCGATCTCCAGTTGGTTGGAACCGGCTTCGAGCGTGATCCCCTTGGTAATCTTGATCGCCAAGCCAGACGCGCGCCCTTCGCGGGTCATCACGAGTTGCACGCGGTCAGCGTTGCGCCGCAGTTTGGCTTCGTAGACGCCGCGGAGAAAATCGCCCCGCTCCTCGACTTCGTTGCGCGCCAATGCTTCCGGCGAGATGTCGTGATCCCAGAAGTGATCGAGCAGCGACTTCCGCGGATACGAGTCGTATTGCAGGCGTTCGTCGAGACCTTCTTGCTTGAAGACGACGCGATCGTGAATGCTCGCGGCCGCGCCGTGCCCCTCGCTCGCGCCGGCCAGCACCTTGCGATGATAGGCTTCGGGACGCCGTGTCATCGTGGCCAAGAGATTGTGGCAGATCGTGCGAACATCGAGTTCATACAGTTGCCCGCCTTGGGCCGGCGCGACGAATGCGAAGAGCCGATCGCTGGTCAGCTTCACTTCCTGGCGCGCGTCGTAGTTGAAGTCGCCGGACGTGATTTCAACGAAGCCAGACGATTTGTTCGTGGCCTTGTCGAGCAGGTTATCGGCGGCGATGAGCTGGTTGTACACGGCGTTGCGTAAGTGCGGGAGGTAAATACCGCCGAACGCGCCGTGCCAATAGGTGCAATTGCATTGACCGCGATAGAGGGCCGTGCGCGCACTCTCGAATTCCGCATTCCGCACCCCTTCGCGCCGCGCCTCTTCCAAACGCTCGCTGACGTGCATCATGCGGGCGTACATCTCGTCCGATTCAGGATACTTCACCTTGAAGTTGCGCCAAAAGCCGCCCCGCAAGAAGCGCTTCAACCGCGGAAAGTTCGAGTCATGCTCGTACTCGTGCGTGATGGCTTCATATTCCACCTGTTGTTCGACAGGCAGCGCCCATTCGGTCATCTCGCGATAGCTGCCATCAGGCAGGTAAACCTTCCCTTGCGGCGGGACATTCTCGACGGCGTCCGCGAGTGTCGTGGTCAGGAGCCAATCCTTATTGGCGACCAGGCCATCGAAGAACTGCTTGAGCCAACCGTTGTCATAGACGTGGTGTTTGGTTTCCGGCCAAGTGCCAAACTTCTCGCCATCGTCGCCAAAGACCACGACCGAGTGCGGATGGCGATGCGCGATGTCGCGGAGGTAATCGACCGTCTCATGCGGCTGACCAAACGGAATGAGATAACGCAACCGCTCGCTGCCAGGGAAGATCGCCAGGAGTTGGCCGTCGTCTTCGGTAATGTAATAGCCACAGAGCTCGTCATCGACGAGACCGGCGTTTTTGAAATGGAAATCGTCGAGCACCGTGTACTTGATGCCGGCGGACACGATGTCCTTGGTCATCGACTGTTCCCAGACGCGCTCGGGAACCCACATCCCTTGCACCTGCGCGCCCAAGCGGCGCTCCAGCCAGGTCGTGTAGGTTGATATCTGGCCAATGCGATCGCGCGAGGGAAGCATCCCCAAAATCGCTTCGTAGAACGAACCGCCTATGATCTCGATCCGACCCGCCTGCACGAGCCGCGCCAGGCGGTCGAGATATTCGGGATGATGCTGGTCGAGCCACTCGACTAGCGGGCCGCTCGTGTGCAGCGAGAGACGTAAATCCGCATACGGCTCGAAGACATCGAGAAACGGCAGGTAACTATCCTGGTACGCTTGCTCGAAGACGCCTTCAAAGTTGCCGACGGGTTGGTGATTGTGCAGAACCAGACAAAAGCGAATCATCGGAGTCATACGGTTTGGCGGGGCAATGGGAGACGGATGACAATTCCAAACAACACAATAGCGCCGAGGCGTGACCTCCCGTCGAACCTCACTGGCACTTACTAATCGGCAATCTCAGCGTGGTTTATCTAGTTTTTCCAGCCAGATTATCTTACGGAGCTGGACACTTGCCGCCGGCCCACGGAAATTAGTGAGCGCAGCGTTAACCGCCACCCCCTGCAAACCGACGATTCGAGGCTCCGGCCCAAACCCCGAGAGAGCAACTTTGGTTTCTAACCCCGCAACGTCTTGGCCGCTTCTTCAGGAGAAACCGGGTTGATGAAATAACCGGTGCCCCATTCAAAGCCTGCCGCTTTCGTCAAACGCGGAAAAACCTCTACATGCCAGTGATAGTAATGATAGGGCGCGCTGTCAAACGGTGCCGTATGCAAAAAGAAGTTATAAGCCGGCCGATTGAGCACCGCCTCCATACGTGCGAGGAGTTTTTGGACAAACCTACCCAGTTCGCCCAGTTCCACATCCGTGGGTGAGCCGTCCCCGCCCCGTTGAAAATAGGCTGAATGCCGGCGCGGCAGAATCCAGGTTTCGTAGGAAAAACGGCTCGCAAACGGGCAAAAGGCGACGAAGTTGTCCGACTCCGCCACGATCCGCTCCCCGGCCGCGAGTTCCTGGGCCAGGATGTCCGCCAGGAGCATACGGCCCCGCGCCTCGTGATAGGCCCGGCACGACGCGAGCTCCGTCGCGATATCGCTGGGCACATGCGGCAGCACGATGAGCTGGCTGTGAGTGTGTTCGATCGAAGCGCCGGCCGCGGAGCCGACATTCTTGAAAATCTGCCCATACTTCCACTGCGCATCGCGCGCGTGTTCGCTCAGCCGATCGCGATAAGCTGTCCACGTCAGGCGGAGTTGATCGTCGCTCAGTTCGGTGAGACTCGCTGCGTGCTGCGGACATTCGATGATGACTTCGTGCACGCCGTTGGCACTGACGCGCGTGCCGAACAGTTCGTTGCGCACCGGGCCGTTGGCATTGTGCCGCACCGCCGGATATTTATTGGGAACCACGCGCACTTGCCAGGTCGGCGGTTGCCCCGCGTGGGCAAGCGCATCACCCATGGTATAAACGGCGACCGCCTCCGGCGTGACGATTTCGTTTCCGGCACAAAACGGACACGCCTCCGCGACGCGGCGATTGGGCGTGGAGACATATTCATCGGGACGGCTATCGCGCTCCTGGGCAATGATTACCCATCGTTGACTTACCGGGTCTTGGCGCAATTCAGACATGCGATGGCCGGAAGAGGGCGCGAGGAGGGAGAACGATCGCCGCACCCACCGGTCCGGCGACCGCCTTTGAGTTTAGACGTGTTCCCCGCCTCTTCCTAGGGCCATTTGCCGCACCATAGCCGGAATATTAAGGCCTGCCGGCGCCGCTGTAGCCGCAGTCGCCGCAAGTGAGCATTTCCGCACACCGCTCAATTCGTCGAGACGGGGGCTTGTTGCCGGATGGCGCCGTTGATGGGAACGATCTCCCCTTCGCCTTCGACGACGTGACGAACGACCCGCTGCGGGAAAGGGATTTCGATCCCCAGGCTATCGAACTTGTTCTTGATGCGGCGGAGCATTTCGCGGCGGACCGGCCATTTGCGATCGGGTCGTGTGACCAGGCAGATGCGAATCACAACCGCGGAGTCCCCCAAAGCCTCGACGCCTAGCAGTTCTGGATCCTGGAGGATCGAGCTCTCGAAGGCCGGATCGTGACACAGTTCGTTCGCCAATTCCAGCAACACGGCCATGACCTTATCGACCTTCTCCTTATAGGCGACGCCGATGTCGAGCACGACGCGGGACCACTCGTGCGTGAGGTTGATGACCGAGGTAATTTGCCCGTTGGGAATGAAATAAACCTTGCCTTCCAGATCGCGCAGCACGGTGATGCGGAGCGTGATCCGTTCGACCGTGCCGGTCATGTCGCCGATCGTGATGACGTCGCCAATCTTGTATTGATTCTCCGCGAGGATCATGAAGCCGTAGAAGTAATCGCGAATGAGGTTCTGCGCGCCAAAAGCGACCGCCAGGCCGACCACCGCCACGCCGCCCATCAGCGGCGCGACGGGAATGCGAAGCACATTGGCGACCACCAGCGCGCCGCCGACATAGAGGGCCGTATAAGCGGCGTTCTCCGTGACGCTGACGAGCGTCTTGGCGTGATTCTCGCGTTCCAGGGGCGTGCCGCGCGCGTTACGCGTCAAGAACGTCACCATCCGCTTGCTAGCGCCCCGCAACAGCCAATGCAGCGTAAACAAAACCAACAGCACCACGCCCACCTGCGGCAACACGATCATGCCGTAGTCGGTGATGGTGATCCACCAGCTCTTGCGGAGCGCCGCGGCCGCTTGCGCTTCTTTCTCGGTCGCTTCGCGCGCTAGCTCCAGTTCTTCCTGCTGCACGTCCGCATACTGGGCCTGCAACACCTGCAACCGCTCGTTGTGGTCTTGGATGATGTCGCTCGTCTCTTCCAACCGCGCGCGTGTGTCGGCGAGTTGCTTGGACACGTCTTCGAGCGACGCATACTCTTTCCCCTTGCGCAAATCGCCATAGAACTCGCTCTCCAGCGTCTGCAAAGTTTGCGAGAGATTCTCGTGGCGTTTATAAGCCGTGCTTAGCCGCGTGCGCTCCAGCGCGATGCTCTCCTCGAGCGTCTGCTTGCGCTTGGCAATCTCCTCGACGCTGCGTTTGGCCTTGTCGGCGGCGGCCTGCTTTTCCGTCGCTTCCGTTTCCGCCTTGGCGGCGCGCTCGCTGATCGGAGCAGGCTTGGTCTCGTCGCTCTTCTTCGGCTCGCCGCTGCCGGAGAGCACGCTCTCCGGCGTCGGCAGCGCAGGGGGCGTAGGTTCTTTTTTTTCCGCGGGAGACGTTTCCGCCGGGACGGGGGGCGGCGCGGTGCTATCGACGGCGGGAGGCTGGTCGTTCCCCTTGAGCTCGCGGAGCGCTGCTTGCTCTTGGCCGATCTTCTCCGTGAGGACGGCGATACTCGACTGCGCGCCCTTACGTTCGGCGACCGCCAGCTCCACGCGCTCCTTCGCCAACATCATTTTCTGCTGGAGCGCTTCCAGGGCCTTTTCGCTACGCGAAATCGCTACCGAGTTGTCCGAGGACTTTCGCAGATCGGCCAGGGCCGCTTGCTCGACCTCCACTTGCGTCTTGAGGTCGTTGAACTCCTTCACCGCGGTGGCGTACTCGGTTTCACGCTTGGCCAGATCCGCGTTCAGCTTTTCCAGTTGCTTGGAGTCATCGGCCAGCGTCTTCTCAAGCGCCGCGATGCGTTCGACTTCGGTCAGCGGAAGCCGCGGAACATCCACCGGCGGCGGTGGATTCGCAGGCGGATTGACCGCTGGGTTGGCCGCCGCGTCGGGAGTTGTGGGATTGGGAGTACTCGCTGGCGCCGGCTGATTTGCCGTGTCCGTCGCCCCCGCCGGTGCAGGCGTTTGCGCCACAACCGGCAGCGCGCCGCGACCACTCGCCACCGCGAGCAGCAACATTCCCAACCATTTCATCCACCGTCGGGAGTGCATGCCGCGCTCCTCACAATACGAATCACCCTGCGCGGCGAAAACCGCGGCGCTCCCTCCATCTTCCGGCGATGGGCCAGAGCGGTCAACCCACGCCCCACGCGGCCCCGCCCCGCGAGACCCTCCGGTTGTCCTAAGGCTGCGCTACGAGCGCCCGCTTGCGCTGCATGCTGCGCCGATAGAGCTCGACATATTGCAGCGCGCTGTTCTTCCATGACCAATCCTGGCGCATCGCCGTGTTCACAAGCTGCGCCCAGGTTTCCGCAGCGTGGCGATACATTTCGCACGCCTTGCGCAGCTTGGCTTCGAGTTCGCCGGTCGAGTAATGATAAAACGCGAAACCGTTGGCCACGCCGCTGGCCAGGTTTTCCGCCGAGGCATCAACAATGGTATCCGCCAGTCCGCCGGTCGAGTGGACAACGGGAATGGCGCCGTACTTCAAACTATAGAGTTGATTCAAGCCGCACGGCTCGTATCGGCTCGGCATGAGAAAGATATCGCTGCCTGCTTCAATGCGGTGCGCGAGCGCATCCGAGAATCCCAACCGCACCGCGACGCGATGCGGAAACTCGGCCGCCAGGCGGCTCAACAAGTCGTGGTAGGCCGGTTCGCCTGTGCCGAGAATCACCCACTGCACATCTTCCGTCGACGCCCATTGCTGCATCAGCGCGCCTACGAGATCCCAGCCTTTTTGATCGGCCAGGCGACCGATCAGCCCCACGATCGGCGTCTGGGGCGATTCCGGTAAGCCCAACTCTTGCTGCAGCGCCGCTTTACACTCGGGCTTACCTTGCGGCCACGACGTCTCGTCATACTTCGTCGCTAAGTATTGATCAGTGGCCGGATTCCAAATGCGGTAATCCACGCCGTTGATGATGCCAGACAGCACGTCGCGCCGCTGCTGCAACATCCCTTCCAACCCGCAGCCGAGTGGATGCTCCTGAATTTCATGCGCGTATTGCGGGCTAACCGTGTTGATGGAATTCGCAAACGCCAGCCCGGTCTTGAGCAAGTTCAACCCGCCATAAAATTCCATCTGATGCCAATTGAAATACTTCCAATCCAGTCCCGTCAGTAGCATATCCCAATGCCAGAAGTTTCCCTGGTAAGCCATGTTGTGAATGGTGATCAACGAAGCGATCTGCTCGTAGCCTTTAGCTTCGACATACTCGATGTCGAGATAAGCGGGAATCAAACCGGTTTGCCAATCGTTGCAATGCACCACATCGACCTTGAGCCCCAAGAGCCGGATCGATTCCAGCACCGCGCGCGAGAAGAACACAAAACGCTCGCAGTTGTCCTTGTAGTCTTCCCCCTTCTCACGATAGAGCTCCGCGCGATCGTAGTAGTCGTCCTGTTCCACGAGATACACCGGCGTCTTTCCATCCGGCAAGCGACTGCACAGCAACCGCCCGCGCACGATCTTGCTGCCGATCGGGATGTCGAACCAGATGTCGGTCGGTTCGATCGTCAAACCGCAATGACGCGTGTGCCGGTACGCAGGCAAAAACACCGTCATCTCGTGACCCAGCGCCGTGAGTTCCATCGGCAGCGCGCCGCAGACATCGGCCAGTCCGCCGGTCTTGGCAAACGGGGTGACTTCGCTAGAGGCAAGCAAGATATTCACGGCAGTAGCTCTTTTCCTCGAGGCTTGCAACGGCCAGGGGCAAACGGGGGAGTGTGTATTGCACGCGATGCGCGGAAAGTTCGCAACCACCGCTTCCAACCGACGCCGCGGAGCGTCCTCACAACTCTAAGCCACAGGTCGCCCCCTGCCCAGCGACCACGAACTTTGACGCAAGCCTATGCGGTTAAACAGGTTGCGAATAAATCTTAGAAATTCACTGAAACCTATGATGCGCGGAATAGATGCCGAACCGCTCGAAAACGCCGCCAGCCACCCCCCACAGCGGGCCAGACTGAACTTTCGCCCTCCGAGCGCGCACCAACTCCTGTTGAACCGATTGCGAACGCTTGAGGCGACGTTTTTCGTGGTGCAAGTTTTCCCGCCCCGGTAGAATGAAGCCTAACGCGAAACTTTCCGCTCCCTTTGACGCCAGCGTCCATGCCCAACCAGTCCCTGGATATCGACGAGATCATCCACCAATACTTCGCGCGCATCCATCGTGCTGCGCTGGTGTTGTCGGGTAATCCGTGGGATGCGGACGATTTGGCGCAGGAAACGTTTCTGGTGTTGTCGCGGCAGAGCGATCGGTTTGAAGGACGGAGCAGCATATACACCTACCTGTACGGAATCCTCCTGAATTTAGATCGTCGCGAGCGCCGGCGTTACGGCATGCGGCGGCGCAAGTTGCAAGTGTTGTGGGATAACGAGCCCTCCCAACCGCGGACGACGCCGGCGGCGGATGCCACCGCTGAAGTAACCGAGTGGAAACGCAGTTTATGGGGGCGCGTCGCCGAACTTCCCGATGGACAGCGACAAGCGCTCGTGCTGCGGTTTAGCGAGCAGTTGCGTTACGACGAAATCGCCGCCGCGCTTGATTGTCCGTTGGGAACCGTCAAGAGCCGCATTTTTCATGGTCTGTTAGCCCTCCGCAAGTTGATGGAAGCCGCCGGCGAGGATGCCCGCCTGATGCCTGAGCATCCCAATGAGGATATGAGTCGTGCCATTTGATCCGAAGTTAATTCGCGCTGACGCTGCTCCGCTGGATGACGCTGGCGAAATCGAATTGCCAGACGACCTGCTCGAGCTCGCGGCGCAACTGCGCGACGACGCGACCTACCTGGCGGAGCGTTATCCGGCCGAGCCGGCGCCGCTCCTTACGCCGTTGCCGCTCGCCGCGCCTGTGCGACGCGTGCGCTGGCACTGGGTCGGTACGGCGGCGGCCGCGCTGTTGGCCATGCTCGCTGCGACCTATCGCCCCGCGAACATGGTTCCCGAACCCACTCCGGCAGTGAGCGTTGCCGCTGCGCTGCCACCAGCGAGCGCCAGCGCACCCCGTTCAACTGCGCCCTCTTCAACCGGTGCAACCACCGAAACGTTCATCACCGCGCCGGCTGGTCCGCGCATCGAGCGTTTGCCGTGGGCGCCAGAAACCGTGGTCCCCAGTGTTTCAGGGCCCGAACTCGAAGGGCTGTTGGATCTGTGGCAGAACGACGGGCAAGAACTCGAGCCCATCTCGATCTAAGTGGCGACTAGCGATGCGCGGCACAATTCTCTGGAGTGCGACGTTCGGCCTGGCGATGCTCTTCGCCCCCGCCGCGGTGCGCGCTCAAGCGGTGGCTGCTCCCGGCCTGCCGCCGCTGGAAGACGCCGCCGCCACCGCGCAAGCGGGCGTCGCCACCGTGCGCGTGCTCGACCTGGTTGCTAACGACGATCTTGCCAACGACGACGGTGCGCCTGATGGCGCCGCTGCTGATGATGCGACTGTTGCCAATGCCACCGATCCCTTGGATCCCAAATCAACCCTGCGGCCCCGCGTCACCGTTTGCACCGGCGTCTGCGTCGAGCCAGGGTGGGTTGTCGCCCCGGCCTTTGCTGGCAGCGATTCGCAAATTCGCCTGACGCTCCCCGGTGGCGAACAATCGCCGGGACGACTCCGCGTCATCGACGAGTATTCCGGCCTCGCGCTCATCCAGGCGGACACCAAGCACCTGACCCCGCTCGCCCCTGCCAAACAACCGGCCAAGGTCGGCGCGTGGGTGTTAAGCGCCGCGGCTTGGGGCGTGGAGAAGCCGGTGGTGTCGCTAGGCATACTCAGCGGCGAGGAGCGGACCGTCGGCGGCATGCAATATCCGCCCCTTTTGCAACTCGATTTACGCACAACCGAAACCTCTAGCGGCGCCGCCCTCATCAATAGCGCCGGCGAACTGCTCGGCGTGGTGGTGCTCGTCGATGGCGCCAAGGATCAGCGGGGCTGGACCTTCGCCGTGCCGGCTTCGCACGTCCAGCGTCTGCTGCGGGCACGGGTTGAACATCACGCGCAAGTTGATCCGTCGGCCGCGCCCCAGGCCGCGGCGCCAGCGCAACAGGGGGCGGCAGTGCACGATGAGCGACTCGACGAAGTTCGCGCTTCGGTCGTCGTGCTCAAGCGCCGCCGCCCCATCGTCGGCTGCCAGCTCGACGGCATCGGCGAAAGCATTGTCGTCAAGCGCGTGGACCAGCACAGCCCCGCCGCCAAAGCCGGTTTGAAAGTTGGCGACATCGTGCAAGCGGTCGACGGCGTCAAGATTCGCTCGGTCTATCAGGCCATTCGCCCCGTGCTCTACAAACAGCCTGGCGATATCGTGACTTATGATGTCGAACAAAGCGGCGAGTCGCGCAAGGTTGAAGTGGTTCTCGGCGGCGGCGTGGAGTTCGAGTCCGCGCCGGTCGAGGCGCTCGGCGAGTACATTCGTCCCAAAGTCGATATCGAAGGGACGCGCGGCGGACGTTACATCGCCAAGAGCGGCGGCAGCGCCGTCCGCGAACTCGTCCTCCCCGGCGAGGCCGAAGATCTCCGCGCCGCCCAAACCAGCGAGCGCAGCCGCGCCGCGGAACTAAAGCTGATGGAGAAAGCCCTCCAACGCTATCTCGCGACAATCGCGATCCAGCAAGAGGAGCTCTCGCAGCGCGAGAAAGAGCGCCGCGAAACCGAAGCGCTCATCCTCGAACTGCAAACCCAAGTGAAAGAACTGCAGCAGCGCGCGCCATAAGGGCGATCGATCAATAAGTTCCGATTTTCACGCGGGCCAAAACATTACGACCCCATCGGGCTCGCCCCGATGGTGAGCGAGTTGGTGAGCTAGAAGCAAGACGCATCAACATCACGACCCCATCGGGCTCGCCCCGATGGTGAAGAAGTCCCGTACGCCTAGCCGTTAAACGATTCCCCCAAGTCCTGCCTGCAGCGCCTCGATCACAAACTCCGGCGTTTCACAACCGACCGAGAGGCGAATCGTGCCGCCATCGATCCCCAGCGCCCCCCGCGCCTCCGGCGTCAGGCCGCGGTGACTGGTCGATTCGGGATGGCTGAGCGTCGTCGTAACTTCGCCGAGCGACGGACAAAACGGAATCTGACCGGCGCTCTTGATAAACGCCTCCGCAGCCGCTCGTCCGCCGTGGAGCCGAAAGCTCACCATCGCCCCAAACTTGCCGCCGAACTGCGTCTTCGCCAGCTGGTGTTGCGGATGCGAAGCCAGCCCTGGATAGTAAACTTCCGCAACGCCCGGCTCCGCGGCAAGAAACTTCGCCGCCGCCAGCGCGTTGCTCGCCGCGCGCTCCACCCGCAGCGCCATCGTCGCCAGGCCTCGCTGCGCGAGCCAGCAATCGAACGGCCCCGACGCGAGTCCCCACGCGGACAGCACCAAGGGCATCCGCTCCCAAGCGTCCGTTCGCCCGCACAACAACCCGAGCACCACATCGCTATGGCCGTTCATCATTTTGGTAAGACTTTCCCACACCAGGTCGGCCCCCAGTTCCAGCGGCCGGCAGAGCACCGGCGTGGCGAACGTGTTATCGACGAGCAGCTTCGCGCCGGACCGCTGGGTCAATTTCGCCAGCGCGGCGATATCCGCGACTTGTAGCAGCGGGTTGGCGATCGTTTCGACGACGACGAGCCGCGTGCTCGTCGTCACCGCCTTCTCGGCCGCGGCGATGTCGTTCAAATCCACCACGGCGCTCGTCATCCCCAGTCGCTCGGCCTCGCTGGTCAACAGTTGCGTCGTTCGTCCATACAGATACTTGCTCAGCACGATATGGTCCCCCGGCCGCAGCAGCGCGAGCATCGCCAGTGACAGCGCGGACATGCCGGTGGAAGTGATGGCGGCCTCGTCGGCGGCGTGCAACTGTTTGCACTTCGCGGCCAGGAGCGCCGCGTTGGGATGCCCGTCGCGCTGATACACATAACCCGTTAGTGTGCCAGCCAAGAGTGCGTCGGCTTGCGCCGGCGAATCGCATTCATAAACCGAAGCGAGATAGATCGGCGGAGCGTGGGGCGTGGTGGCGAGCGGCGCAAGTCGCTCGGGGCGGGGACAAATATCGTCGGGACGCATAGCGGCTGGTTTCCCAAGAGAAAGTGGACGTCGTCGCCTGCCCAACGTAACGTCAATTCTTCGCCGCCGCTATCTGGGCGACCTATTCCCACGCCCACGCGCTCCCCCTATAAAGCCGACATGCCAAACACGACCGAGAAGCCGGTGACAATCGTCCCCCGCCAGTTGGGCATGTGGGATGTCGCGTCAATCACCGCCGGAATTATCATCGGCGCTGCCATCTATGAATCCGTGCCGCGGATCGCCAGCAACGTCAGCGGCCCCACGTCGCTGATGCTGATGTGGCTCGCTGGCGGCGTCATCGCGCTGATCGGCGCACTCTGCTACGCCGAGCTCTCCTCCGCCTATCCGCACCAAGGCGGGACGTACGTTTTTCTCAACCGGGCGTTCGGCGGCTGGGCGGGCTTTCTCTACGCCTGGAGCGAGTTCTGGATCGTCCGCCCTGGCAATATCGGCGCGATGGCGTTCATCTTTGCGAAGTACTTTTCGCAGGCCATCGGCGCGACGGCGCTCGGTTCCACCGCGTCGCAACTGTTGCTCGCGGCGGCTGCGGTGGTGCTGATTGGCGGCATCAACCTATTCGGCATCCGCATGGGCAAGGGGACGCAGAACGTACTGACGGTGGTGAAAATCGCCGGACTGGTCGCAATCTTTGTCGTCGGCATGTGGCCCACCGCCGCTGTCGAAGCCGGTGCGTCCGCCCAAGTCGCCAGCGATGTTGCCGAAGTAGCCGGCGAGCCCGCTCAACTCGATTGGACCCTCGCGTTGGTCTTCATCCTGTTCGCTTACGGCGGCTGGAACGAAACGGCGGCCGTCGCGGCGGAAGTGCATGATCCCCAGCGGAACATGCTCCGCGGGCTACTGCTGGGCACGTCGGTCGTCGTGGTCACCTACTTTGGCGTGAACCTTGCGCTGTTGCGCACGCTCGGCTTCGCTGGCATCGCGCAAGGCGACACCGTGGTCGCGACAGCGGTCGCGCGCATCCTCGGACCCTGGGGCGCGCGGGCGATTAGCGTTTCGATCTGCTTGAGTTGCCTCGGCGCGATCAACGGCATGCTCTTCACCGGCGCGCGGCTGTATTACGCGCTCGGCGTGCAAGAACCGGCCTTCGCGTGGCTCGGCAAATGGCACGACGCCCTCGGCACGCCGACGCGAGCGCTCGCCTTGCAAACCGTGGTGGCGCTGGTGCTCGTCGCCGTGTTCGGTTCGACCGGCGAAGGCTTCGACCCGGTGGTGATGTTCACCGTCCCAGTCTTCTGGAGCTTCTTGCTGCTCGTGAGCGTCGCCGTGATCGTCCTGCGCCTGCGCGACCGCGAAACGCCGCGCCCTTTCCGCCTGCCCTTCTTCCCGTTGGAACCGGTGATTTTTTTCTTGACCAGCGCGCTGATGATCTATCGGGGCGTGGACTGGTTGCTGGACCCGTACCACAAGCACGACGGGATCTATTGGTTCAGCGCCGCCGCCACCGTGCTGTCACTCGTGAGCGGCGCCATCATCTACCTGCTGACACGTCGCCGCTAGCATCAACCAGGCAATCCAGCGAAACCTTGCCGATTGTGTCAACTTTGCAGGCAATGTGGCCGAAACCATTTACTGACCCGCAGCGTTTGCGAGGGCCCGACTTCGCCCCGCACCGCACGCGGGGAAACCGCTCGACCCCTCGCGCTAATTCGAGACGCTAACACCAAACTCATGCCCCTTGTTCACTCCAGCCACAAGATCACGACCCCATCCGCCTTGTGCGGATGGTGAGCGAGATGGTGAGCTAAAAGCTAAGGGCCGACAGCACACGACCCCTTCCAGCTTGCCTGAATGGTGAAGAAGTTCCTTGGGCTACCGTCGCGACTCGCCGACCCTTAGCTCAGAATCTCATTCGCCATCCGCACAAGGCGAATCTGGATGGGTTCCAGAACGTCGTTCGAGGCG
Organism: Planctomycetota bacterium; assembly: GCA_963205385.1. Classification (GTDB taxonomy): domain Bacteria; phylum Planctomycetota; class Planctomycetia; order Pirellulales; family Pirellulaceae; genus JAEZGD01. Next base: position 25,675 of record CAUJKE010000349.1, read on the forward strand.
AACCACAGATCAGAACTCAATGGTCACGCAAGTCGTGGCGCTAGTATCCACAAAGCTAGAAAGATTTTTACCGGACGCCTGCAAACTAGAAGGGCGGGCTCGTAACACATGTTTCGCTCACTCGAATGCCTGCTATGTCGCGCGTGACTTGTCCGCCGAACGCCGAACCCCATTTCTCGCCGGCCCCGACTGCGCGCGAAGGCGACGTCGATGCGCATCTGGTGCGAGAGACGCGCGACCAGATTCGCGCGCTCGTGGCGGAGATTGAAGCGCTCGCGCAGCAAGACTTGCCGCTCGAAGACTTCTACGCCGGGTTTCTCGCCCGCATTGTCACCGCGCTGGCTGGCGTCGGCGGCGCGGTCTGGACCAAATCCACCGACGGCCAGCTAAGTCTGGCCTATCAAGTCAACTTGCCAGAGATCGATCTGGGCCCGCGCCCCGAGGCCGCGCGGCACCAGCTCCTCATCGACAAAATCTGGCAAGCTGCGGGGCAACCGCAACTCGTCCCGCCGCACGCCGGTTCCAATGCCCCCGCGCAGGCTGGCAATCCGACCGACCTTTTATTGGTGCTGGCGCCGCTCGTCGTCGAGCAGCAAACCATCGCGCTGGTGGAAATCTTCCAACGCCCCGGCGGCGGGCCGACAACGCAACGCGGCTATTTGCGTTTTCTCGTGCAGATGTGCGCGCTCGGCAGCGACTACTTGAAGAACCGCCGACTGCGGCAATTTCAAGATCGCGCGTCGCTGTGGGAGCAGTTCGAAGCCTTTCTCAGCGCCGTGCATCGCAAGTTGGACCTTCGCTACACGGCCTACACGCTCGCCAACGAAGGCCGCCGGGTGATGGGGGCGGACCGCGTCAGCGTGTTGTTGGGAACCAGTCGCAGCGCGCAAGTCAACGCGGTGAGCGGACTCGATACGCTCGATCGCCGCGCCGCCGAACTGCGCGCCATGCAGCGCCTGGCGCGCATCGCGCTCGCCGCCCATCAGCCGGTGTGGTTTGCAGGCGACAGTTCGCAGCTTCCTCCGCAAATGGATGATGCCCTGCACAACTTTGTCGATCTCTCGCAAGCCCGCGCCGTCGGCGTGATTCCGCTGTTTCCGCCGGCGGATGATTCATCTGACAAAGACGCCCAGCGGCGGCCCCTTGGCGCGCTCGTCGTCGAACGCTTCGCAGAAGGACATTGGAGCGAAGCGGCCAGGCAGCGCGTCTTGGCGGTGGCCGAACATGGCGGCGCGGCGCTCGCGAACGCCCGCGAACATCAAGCGATTTTTCTTTTGCCGCTCTGGAAAGCACTCGGCGGACTCGCGTGGCTGGGAAAGATTCCCAAACTACTGCTGATGCTCGCAGTCGTGGCCACCGTCATTGCCGGGCTAGTGCTTGTCCCCGGCGACTTCGAACTAGCCGCCCGCGGCAAGTTGCAACCGGCCGTGCGGCGCGACATTTTCGCCAGCATCGACGGCGTCGTCGTTGATGTGCCGGTCGCGCACGCGCAAACGGTCGCCCCAGGACAAATTCTGGCGAAGCTGCGCAACAGCGATCTCGAACTTGAAATCGCGACACTGCTGGGGCGTAAGACCACGCTTGAAGAACAACTTTCATCCTTGCAACGCGCGCTGCTCAACGAGTCGCAACTGAGCCTGGAGCAACAAAACCGCATCGCCGGCGAGACGCTGGAACTGCGGCAAACGCTGGAAAGTATCGACCGCCAAATCGCGCTCTACGTGCAAAAAGAAGCGCAGCTCGTGGTGCGCAGCGGCCAGGCTGGACAAGTCGTCTCATGGCAAGTCCGCGAGTTGTTGCTGGGGCGGCCTGTGCAGCGCGGCCAGGTGCTCATGACGCTCGTCGATCCGGCCGGCGATTGGCAGCTGGAACTCAAACTTCCCGAAAAGCGTTTGGGACACGCGCTTGCGGCGCAACAGGCGGCGTCCCAAGCGGGGCAGCCGCTGCTCGTCACGTTCCAGCTCAGCACGCATCCCGGCCAGCAGTTCACCGGCCAGGTGATCGAAGTCGAGCGCCGCGCCGAAACGCAAGGCGAAGAGGGGAATGTGGTGCTCGTGCGGGTGGCGATCGACAAAGCAGCGCTTCCCGAACTCCACAGCGAAACGACCGTCACCGCCAAACTGCACTGCGGCCAGCGCCCGCTGGGCTATGTGCTGTTTCAGGATGCGATTGAGGCGGTGCAGTCCAAAGTCTTGTTCTGGTTCTAAACTCTCGCGGAGATGCTGCCATGCCAGCCACCACCGTCGCCTTGGCCGCCGTGCTGCTCGCGGGACAACTCACAGCGCCGGCGCAACCGCAACCGCTCGCGGCGCGGGCCGTCGCCGCGCGCTCGCAACCGCCCCGCGCCGCGATGATCTCGCACTGTCTGGTGTCGGTGATCGACGATATTCAAGTCCCGGCGCAAGAGTCCGGCTTGCTCACTGCCGTTGCGGTGGAGGAAGGCTCGCTGGTCCAGCGGGACCAGGTCGTCGCGCAGATCGACGATCGCCAGGCCCAGCTCGCGCGTTATGCCGCGCAAATGGAGCGCGAGGCGGCGCTGGCCCGCGCTTCGGACGATATTGAAGTCCGCTTTGCGGAAGCATCGTTCGAGGTGGCCGATGCGGAGCTCAAGACCAACGAAGTCATCAACGCCAAAACGCCAGGCCTCGTCCCCGTGACCGAAATTCGCCGCCAGAAACTGACCAGGCACCGGGCCGAACTGCAAATCGACAAAACCAAGCTCGATCGGAGCGTCGCCAAGATGCAGGCCGATGTGCATGAGGCGGCCGTCCGCGCCGCGGACGACACCATCGCCCGCCGCAAAATCGTCTCGCCGACCAATGGCGAAGTCGTCGCCCGAATTCGTCAGGCCGGCGAATGGGTCAACGCCGGCGAACCAGTGCTGCGTGTGATTCGGATGGACCAGCTCAAGGTCGAAGGCTTATTGCCGGCAGCCGACTACAACCCCAGCGAGCTGATGCACCGGCCGGTGCTCGTGGAAGTCGAACTGGCTCACGGCCGCACCGCGCAGTTCCAAGGCGAAGTGACTTACATTAGCCCGCTCGTGACGGCCGGCAACAAATATCGCATTCGCTGCACCGTCGCGAACCGGACCGAAGCGGAGCAATGGCTCCTCCGCCCCGGCATGACCGCCGTCGCCGCGATTGGCTTGGACTAAACACCCGCTTCACGCTCCGCGTAACGCACCTCATCTCGCGGAGCGAGATAGCTTCTCACAGACGCATGACACCATCAACTTCCAACCTGGTCTCCAGCGCTAGCCGCCCGCTGAGCTTGCGGATGCGGCCTGACCTGGATGCGCAAGAGCAAACCTACGAAGGGGGACGGTTTTGGGTCGTCAAGGATCCGCTCACGCTGCGCTACTTTCGCTTCCAGGAAGAAGAGTACGCCGTCTTGGCGTGGCTCGACGGCCAAACGAGCCTGGCGGAATTGCAAAAAAAGTTCGAACGTCGCTTCGCGCCGCAAACCATCTCCACCGCCGAACTGCATCCCTTCATCGGCACGCTCTACAAGGCGTCGCTGGTGATTTCCGACGCCCCCGGCCAGGCCGAAGTGCTCCTGGAGCGCCGGGCCGAGCGAGCGAGCGACGAGCGCAAGCAGTGGTGGGGCAATTTGCTGGCGATTCGCTTTCGCGGCTTCAATCCGGACGCCCTACTCAGCGAACTCGACGACTACTTCGGCTGGCTCTTTGCTCCGGCCACCATCGCCGCCGCGCTGTTACTCGGCTGCTGCGCGCTTTTGCTGTTGCTCTCCCAGTTCGATACCGTCCGCGCACGACTCCCCGGCTTCCACGAATTTTTCACCCTCACAAACTGGTTCTGGCTTTCGCTCACGCTAGCGACGACCAAAGTCTTGCACGAGTTCGGCCACGGCCTGGCTTGCAAACGCCTGGGGCGCGAGTGTCACGAGATGGGGGTGATGCTGCTCGTCTTTTCGCCATGCCTGTATGCGAATGTCTCCGACGCCTGGACGCTCCCCAGCAAGTGGCAACGGGCCGCGGTCGGCGCCGCGGGGATGTATATCGAGTTGATCCTCGCCAGTCTGGCGACGTTCGTCTGGTGGTCGACGCGGCCGGGGCTCGTGCATTACCTCGCGCTGGACGTGATGTTCGTCTGCTCAGTCAGCACGCTATTGTTCAACGCTAACCCACTGATGCGGTTCGATGGCTATTACATTCTCTCCGACTTGTGCGAGATTCCCAACTTGCGCTCCAAGGCGACGCGCATCCTCCGCGCCAAACTCGGCGCGTGGCTGCTGGGCGTGCCGGTGGCGCACGATCCGTTTCTGCCGCGGCAAAAGCAGTTCATCTTCGCGCTGTTCGCCATCGCGGCGGCCGCGTATAGCTGGCTGATCACGGCGTCCATCTTGTGGACGCTCCTGAAAATGTTCGAGCCGTATGGCCTGAAGGTCATCGGGCACGCGCTGGCCGTGGTGGCGCTCTTCGCGCTGTTTGTGCTACCGCTCGTGCAACTGGTTCGCTTCTTGATTCTGGCCGGGAGGGCCAAGCGCGTGAATGTTCCGCGGGCAATCGTCTCGTGCTCGCTAGCCGCCGGCGCAGTGATTTCGCTCGCGTGGTTGCCGCTGCCGCGCTATGTCACCTGCGGCGCGCTTGTGCAGCCGCGCGGCGCGACGGCTGTGTATGTCGATGTGGCAGGCGAGGTGCGCGAGATTCTGGCTGCATCCAATGCGCCCATCGTCGCTGGCCAGCCGATTATGCGCCTCGCGAATCTCGACCTGGAGATCGCCATCAGCCGCTTGGAAGGCGAACGCGAACAGTTGGCTGCGCGGCTCGCGTCGCTGCACGATCGGGCGATTCTCGACGACAACGCCGCGCAGCTCGTTGCACATACCGAAGAAGCGCTCGTTGCTCTCGGCGAGCAGCTCGATCGCAAACGAATCGAACTGCGGCGGCTCACCATCGTCGCCCCGGCGTCCGGCTGGCTCACGCCCCCTGCCCCGCGGACGCCCCACACCGCGGACGCTCGTGTGCTGCCGAGTTGGAGCGGCCATCCGCTGGAACTGCGCAACGTCGGGGCGCGGCTCGAGACAGGCGTGATTGTCGGACAGATCGGCGATCCCACGGCTGCCGAAGTGGTGCTCGCGATTGACGAAACCGAGATCGACTTCGTCCGCCCGGGGCAAACGGTGGACATCGTCCTGGAGCAATACCCCGGCGAGCGCTTAGAAACGAAGCTCGCCACGCTCAGTGCGCAAGAGTTGGCGATCGCACCGCCGAGTCTCTCCACCAAACACGGCGGCAGCCTGGCGACGCACACGGACGCCGCCGGCAACCAGCGCCCGCTCTCCACGACATATCAAGCCAGCGCTCCGCTCGAAAACCCAACCGGCCGCATCATCGCCGGCGCCCGCGGTCAAGCACGGATCTACACCGGCACGGAATCCCTCGGCCGCCGCGCATGGCGCGAAGCCTGCCGCACGCTGGCGTGGGAACTATAGGCCGGCCCAAGAAAAAGCTAACGGAAAGCCGAAGCTTCCCGTTAGCAAGTAAACTCATTCACGGCGGCGAGCTCAAGTCTGCGCGGCCGTCGGCTCGCGCTTCGCTTCGCTGGGCCCATTTAACTGCGGGCGACCGGTTGGGTCCGTATCCATCGGTTCCGCCGCTTTGGGTTCCGCCGTCTTGCCTTGGGCAGGCCCGCGAGGCACGAGCTTGGAGCGTTCGTCGAGCTTCTGCTCCGTCGCGGCCGGCGCTTCGCCGCTGGTGGCGGGATCAGCCATCGGCTCGAGTTGCTCGTCGGTCATCGGCTCAACTTTTTTCGACTCGACCGGTTTCGGCTCTTCGATGATGGTCTTCTGCGATTCAACACGAGTCGCCTCCGGTTCGACAATCACGCGGCGGGTCGTCGTGGCAGACGTCGCTTCGGGATAGTAGAACGATTCGATCACCTGGCCGCACGGATCGACCGGCACGCGCATCGCCACGGTGCGCGGCGTGAGGCGGGTCTGCTCGACGGCCACCCACTTAGCCACGGTGCGCGGCTCTTGCAAAATGCGATTCTCCGTCACCATCTTGCAAACTTTCACTGGGATTTGCTCTTCACGTTCGACGTACTCGATGCGCTGGGTCGTGACCGGAATCCGCTCTTCGATCACTTCTTCCACCATTTTGCATGTGCGAACAGGAACCTTCTCGACGATCCGTTCGACCACCGGCTTTTGCACGGTAACGGGGATCTGTCGTTGATGAACCTCTTCTTCGTAACGCACGGTTTGGATCGGCACGCGGCGGGTCTCGACCACGTCTTCAAACCGGGTGACTTGCGTGGGAACCTGTTGCGTCACCACCTTGGCCACCATTTGCGTTTGCGGCACTTGCTGGGCCACGACGTTCGAGACGAATTGCCGCTGCGTCGTCACCACGCCGGGCTGCTGCGTGGGAACCCAATAAAAGCCCGCCCGATTGATGAAGGTCTGACCTGTCACCGAGCTGACCGATGGCCCCCGCGGCAGCCATTGCAGACGATTGGTCACAGGACCAGGCGCATAAAAGGCTTGATCGACGAAGCCCCCTTGATCGACGAACTGCGTCCGCATCGTCGTCACCGGCTCCCACACCGTCGAAGCTTGTTCTTGCATGACGGTTTCGGTCACGGGGCGGCGCACGGTGACTTGTTCCACGCGCTCCGAGGTTTCATACACCGGCTTGCGAGTCGTCCATTGCTCCGTGCGGAACGAAGTCTCGGTGGTGTATGTGACGCGATCGAACGAGACTTCCTTCTCGCTCGTCTCCCAGACCGGACGCATCACCGTGCGGCGCTCGACGCGCTCGCTGGTCTCCGTCACCGGCTTGGCGACGGTCGTCCGGCGGACGCGCATCTCCGTCTCCCACACCGGCCGCTGCACCGTCACCTGACGTTCGACCAACTCCGTGTCGTACTGCAGGCGATAGGTCGTCACCGGTTCCTGGTCATAGACCGTCTTGTACACAATGCGATACGCCTGCGAACACGGCGACTGGGCAGCCACCGGCGCCACGAGCGTAAAACCAAACAGCGCGAGCGCGCTAACGATAAATGAACGAGTCATGATGCTTTCTCACCCTTCTCAAAAGCCAATCCGCTCGACAACACTCCCAGCCGGCGTCCCAGCCGTCTGTCGCGACCAATCGCCCCACGGCGGGAATGGACTTTGTCGCGCGCACTTCCTACGGAGAAGTGTGGCGAATTTTCGGCACTTTAGCAAATCATTTGGCGCGTGAATTTTCGCAACATTGTCCCCAACGTCTCAGCCTGTAATGGCTTGCGACGAAAAAAAATCACTGAAGAAATTTTAGTCGCCAACCGACACCGAGTGAATGCTGTTTCTGGCGAAAAAATCGGCAAAACTGGGCATTCGCTACATCTTGCGCAGCCGTTACATCCTGCTCGCTCAAAGAGCTCCCAGCCGTCAAGTTTGCCAACAATTCGAGCATTCTTCTCTCGCCTTTCGCGCAACACTCCTGAGCTAGTTCTGCTGGCTGATAGCTGATAGCAGACGCGGCAGGAAGACGAGCAGTCCCGTGGCGGCCGCGCCCAGCGCGAGCATCAGCACCGCCCCGGCGGCTAAATCGAGCGCGTCGCGCACGTATTCGTTCGACTCCTCGGTCACGGCGCGGGCCAACCGCTCCAAGGCGCAATTGAACAGTTCCGCGCCGAGCACCATCGCAATCGCGAGCGCAAGCAGCCCCCATTCCACCAGTGACACGCGCAGCACCGCCGCCGCGAGCACCACGGCCCCCGCTAGCGCCAAGTGCACCGTGAAGCTTCGCTCGCCTGAGACGCCAACAACAACGCCTCGCTCCGCGTCGGCAAACTTCCGCAACCAACTGCGCTCCGGCTGTTGAAACGGTTCTTGCATCTCTACACCTCGCCTTCAAGGAGAGTACGTGCGGCGCCGCTATTCCAATCCATACGTTCCGGCCGGTGGAATCTGCACACCGCCGACCCGTCCCAATTTGCTCGAAGGCAAAAACCGTGGCTCAATCGCAAACTGCAAGCTGAGATTATCGCGGCTCTCATCGTAGGCGAAGCCGAACCTCATCAGCAGCGATTCACCGATCCGCGTGACGGAGAGCGTTTGCCCGATATTGCCGGCGGACTCCATGTCAAAGGACGAAGCGCCGGTCAGGATCCACTTCTCGCTCATGCGATAGGTCACCGCCGCATTGACGATGCTGCTGCGAAACGGGCCGTCAATTGCCTGGTAGCCGAGATACAGACTCCCCAGTTCCGGCCGGCTCACCACGCCGCCAATGGTGGCCGTGCGAAGACCATCCTCGAAGAGATCCGCGTAGCCGTCGGAGAGGATCGTCAACCGGTCGCCAATGTGCCAGCGAAGGTCGTAATTGATGAGGCCAATGTCTTCGTCGAAGTTATCGCGGGCGGCGTCGGGAAACAGCGATGCTTGCACATCGAACGTGATCCAGTCGATAATCCGCTCCCGCCCCGGCAAGCCCCGCTTGGTTTGCCAGCGCTGCCGAATGCCAAACCGCGCGATGGAAAGGTCGTCCGCGACCTCCGTGCTCGGGGACGTCACCGAGCTTTGCAACCCCGTGCGGAGCGCGTAGTACCGCTCGTCGAAGCGCTGCGGCACATGGCCTCCCGGCACGCCGCCAAACGTATTGAAGTAATAGCGGCGGCGAAAATGCTCGACCTGATCGTCGTCGAGCGGATCGTACAGCGGGAACTCGTTGAGATCCTGGCTTGCGTCGGCGTAGAAGTCTTCGGCGTCGAACACGACTTTGTGGGCGAGGCCATTGAGATTGAGTAGCTCGCTATGCACGTCGCGATTGACGGTCCACATTGGCATGCTTGCGCGCACGCCGACCTGGCCAAACACGCGATTGATGTCGTTGCCTGCCAGGTCTTCGCCCCAGTGCGCGGCTTCGCCTAACAGATAGGGCACAACCTTGACCGGTCCCAGTGTCACGGGATAGTCGATCGACTGCCGCGTCGCCAGTCGCATCCCTTCGCGCTCGGACTCCCAAGCGAGCGGGCTGAACTTGGCGCCGTCGATCGGATCCTCGGGGCCGTCGGCCGTTTGCAACTTCGCATAGCCGACGTTCGTGTGCGCGGTGTAGGTGAGGACGTTGAACACATCCTGCCCCAGCCAGTAGTGATCCAGGCGCGGCAGCCACTCCGTTTGGGTGAAGAAATCGTTGAGCCGCACATCGCTCGTGAGGCTGTAGGACATCGTGTCCGCATAGCGCTTCAGCTCGATGCCGGTGTTTTGGTCTTTATGCTGATCCCACTCTTTTTCGAAATATTGTTCGAGGAAGTTGCGATCGCTAATCAGGCCAAACTCGCCGGTGAATTGCCAATCTCCCGGCAATTGCTGGCGATGCCGGGCCAGGATGCGACCACGCGACTCCGTGTCTGGCTTGATCGCCATGCGGTCGGCGCCCAGGTTATCGAGCCCGGTATCGTAGATGCCCCATGCGTCCACGAAGCCATAAGTCGGCCCCGGGATGTGAAAGAACGAGTCTCGATTGTACTTGAAATTCGTTCCCGCCGCCGGACCGCGGTCGGAGAGGAAGTCGGTGGAGAGTTGCCACTTCGTGCCTTCGATCCGATCACGAATGCCGAACAATTGATAAGCGTTGAAGTCCGTATAAACCTGAAAGCCAAAGACTCTGTCGTTGGCGATTTTGATGCTCTCAATGTAGTACGTGGGATCGCGCAGGTCGGTCGCGATCGTCGGCCAATAGAAGACGGGATAGCCGCCATAGAACAGGAAATTGTTGCGGCTGGTTGCCTGCATGTCGTGCTCGACCGCCGGTTCTCCGGTGACGGGATCGACCGCGAGTTGGCCGGTGTACGGATTGATGGCCGTTTTTTGATTGTCCTGAAACGTGACTTGCTGCGATTGCAGCCAGTACCGCGGCACGCCTAAGCGACTGGACGTGAGCGCCGCGCCATAGGCTTGAAAGTTTTGCCGGTCGAGCTGCTGCAAGACATCCGCCTTGAGCCGCAACAGTCCTTGATATTCAGGCACCGGCGTCAGCACTTCGGCATCGAGCACGACGCCATATTCTTGCGAGACGTTGTAATACATGCGGTTGGCGTAAATCACCCGATCGCCTTGGCGAAAGATGATGTTGCCTTCCATGTAGAACTCGAGCGGGACATTCTTCTCTTCCAGCTTCTTACCGCTGAGATCGGCGACTGCCGTTTCGGTCGTCCAAATCACAATGCGGTCAGTCGACAGATCAATCGTCCCCACCTGGTCAAGCCCATCCACAATCACCGTGACACCGGACTCGACCACCGCCACCCGCTCGTTGCGATTGGGAACCGAAAACCAGCGTGCTTGCACCGGCGCGGTGCTGCGGGGAAAGACGCGCACGCGACGTAGCCCCGCGGCGGAGGCTCCCGCGGCGGGAGTTCCCGGCGGAGTGGCGATCGGTTCACGCCCGCCGAGCGCGTCGAGCGGCCCGAGGAACTGCGCGCGCTCCACACTCCCCTGCCCTGCTGCCTGGCTGCCGCCGTCGGCGCGCTGGACGGGATACTCGCGCTCCGCGCTCGTCGCGTCGCCAGACGCAGGCATGATCAGCTCGACATGGCTGGGACGCGACAGTTCGCCGAGCGGTTCCGGGCGACGCGCGTCCATCCCGCGGGCATACACGGCCGAGTTCGCCGGCGCACCTTCGACCTGGGGGACGTTGAAGTCGATCTGGCCGCGGGTGTGAAAGCGGCCGAACCACGTTTGATCCTGAATGCGGGCCAGTCGCTGGGGCTCGCCGCGCTCGCTGGCGCGGCCATAGTCGACTGTGACATCATGTTCGAGATAGCCGATGATCTTGCTCGGTTCTGCGCTGCCGCTGGCCGCGCGATCGATCCAGAGCACAGCGTCGCTCGCAGTGGCGATGACTTCTCCCTGCTTGATCTCAACCCCGCCGCTCAGCAGCCAGACATCGTACGCCCCTTGTTGCCAACGATGGGCGCTCTTGGCCGAGACGCGCACCGCGAGCGCGTCGCTCGTAACCGGCGGTTCAATTTCCGCCGCGCTGCTCGCGGATGCAAAAATCATTAACGCCAGCGCGATCAACACTCGATAATAGAGGCGACTGCCTGCGCGCACGCCGAGCGCGGTCTCGTGCGACCGATTGGTCGCGAGACGATTCCTTCGTTCGAGATCGAGACGAAGACTTAGCGTAACGGCATCCTTGCCCTACGAGCCTGGCGAATACCCTGGCGCCGGCCGATTAGCTCTCGGCGCGCATTTTCCCGAGGGATAAGCGGGGCGGATTATAGGAACGCCCCCGCGCGACAGCAAGGCGGAATCTGGCCTAACTGCGCAGCCTGCCAGCGGCCAGCAAACCCAGGCAAACTCGTCCCGCCGCCAGCGTTCTGCGCGGCGAACCTTGCCGCCGGGGCGGTGTCTACAAATCGTCCATCTGGTGTATGCTATCAAGACTCCAACTTGCTTAAGCCTCCCGCGAGCCCTGCCATGTCCTCTCCGTCTGCCGCGCTTCTCGAACGCTACCTCGCTGGCGCGGAAGTGCCGCTGGCCGCCATCCAGGGGCTGAGCGCCGCGGAGTTGACCGCACGGCCCATTCCGGGAACCTGGAGCATCGCGGAAATTGTGGTCCACCTGGCGGACAGCGACTTGACCGGCAGCGACCGCATGAAGCGCGTGATTGCGATGGACCGGCCGCTGCTGCTAGCATTCGATGAATCGAGCTTCGCGCAGCATCTGGCCTATAACGAACAGGACGTTCCGGCAGCCGCGGAGTTGTTTCGCCTGAATCGGCGACTCACCGCGAACCTGCTGCGGCGACTCCCCGAGGAAGCTTTCGCCCGGCAAGGTGTCCATAACGTCGCGGGGCTGATTTCGCTAAGCGAAATCATCGCAGGTTTTGCCGAACACTTGGACGGCCATATGATCCATCTTCGCCACAAGCGGGCGATGCTCGGCAAACCGCTGGACTAACCGCAATCCCGCTTCGCCCCCCTACCTGTGTTCCGCGCGATGCTTCCTTCCCTTTGAATTTCCATGACAGACAGCGACAGTAGTTCGCGCGCGGCGCAAGTTGGCGTCCTGTACGGCCTGGCCGCGTACGGACTTTGGGGCGTGTTTCCGCTGTTCTTTGCGCTGCTGTTGAGCACCGGCGCCATGCCGGTCGAGGTTCTGGCGCATCGCATCTGGTGGTCGTGCTTATTGCTGATGGGGCTCGTCACGTCGCAACGTCGGTGGCGCGAGTTGGCGCTGGCCGTTTGCAATCGCCGCGTGCTGATGACCCTCGCGCTAAGCACCACGCTGATCGCCACCAACTGGCTGACGTTCCTGTACGCCATTGAACGCCAGGAAGTCATGCAATCCAGCCTTGGTTACTTTCTCACGCCCCTGATGAATGTCTTGTTGGGCGTCGTCGTGCTGAAGGAGAAGTTGCGCGCTGCGCAAATCCTGAGCGTGCTGCTCGCCGTGGTAGCGGTCCTGGTGCTCACGATCAGCGGCGGGCAACTGCCGTGGATTGCGCTGGTGCTCGCGATCTCGTTTGCGATCTACGGTCTCTGCCGCAAGACGGTCGCCGTCGATAGCCTGCTGGGCCTGACGATCGAAACCATGTTGCTCGCGCCGTTAGCGCTGGGCGGCATTGTGTGGTGGCAGGTCACCGCTCAATCGGAAGTGACCAGCCTCGCAGCCTATGGCCTGTTCGTGTTCAGCGGCCTGGCGACCGCGACGCCGCTATTATTATTCGCCAGCGCCGCGCGGCGTTTGCGGTTCGTCACGATCGGCTTCTTGCAATACCTGGCGCCCATCCTGCAGTTCGTCGTCGCGATCGCGGTCTTCCAGGAAGCGTTCGACCAACCCAAGATGGTCGCCTTTGGACTGATCTGGGGCGCGATCGTAGTCTACAGCCTCGACTCCCTCTGGGCACTGCGCCAAGCCGCGCGTGCACGCCTCACGGAAAAGGCTCACAATCTGACCGTCGCGCCGGATACATGCACGGCCTAATTCCACCGCCGCAGAATCCAACGCGAAAAGCCCGTTTACGAGCGATCGCACTACAAGAAGTTGAAGCGTCATCGCATCAACGTGAACGCATTGCCGCGCACGCGTGAATCAAGGCCGTAACATTGCATAGAACGCCAGACAAACCCTCGTGCAAGGCGGGTTGATTTCCGACCAATCCGCGGTAACGGGCTTCGCTTAACTGCGTTAGCAGTGGCAACTTGACCCCCCTCAATAATGCCGCTACGATACGCGCATGACACCAAGCATGATGCAATTCAGAGCGGCGGAGTTTTTCGCAGGTATCGGCCTTGTCCGGCTGGGCCTAGAACGCGAACAGTGGGAGGTTGTATTCGCAAACGATCTCGACCCGCGCAAGAAGATCATGTATGAGGCGAATTTCGGCGCAGAGCATTGGAATCCTTCCGACGTTCACAAACTAAATCCAGATGCGGTTCCTGAATGCGATCTCTTCACCGCGTCGTTTCCCTGCAACGACTTGGCGCTTAAATGGCTTGATCGCTAGAGAGTCCTTGGCATTCCAAGGATTTCTTCTGGCGGCTCGGCCTGCCTAAACCTTATGGTCTCTGCTGTAGCTGCGAACTAGGCGACGCTCCTATTTTGGGAGCATGCCGCAATGCTGCCATAATCGGAGCAATGCAAAAGTCAGTGCATTCCTCTGATTTCGGGAAGTTGCAACGCGAGCTTCGACGGATGCGTCAAGACGCCGGACTGTCACAGCGCGCACTAGCATCTGCGCTCGACGTTCCGCCTAGCTGGGTTGCGAAAGTGGAAACCGGCGAACGGCGCATCGACGTAATTGAGTTTGTCTGGTTCGCGAATGCGTGTGGTGCGGACGCGATTGCGTCGCTAAGGAGAATAATTGCGTGCCAGGGAGGTCACAAGAAGTGACGACTCCATTGGGCGACACTCGCGATAGGATCTTGCTTGCGGCATTTCAAATGCCATCTAGGCAGAACATGGTTCAACGGAAGTCGAGCATCACAAACGCGTTCGTGAATGCAATTATCCCAGTTGTTCAACCGTCAGTTGAGGAAATCGCCGAAGCATTGTCTATTCTGAAAATAACGCCGGAAAACGTCACGTGCGCATATTGCGGTGATTCGTCCAGCGAATGGGATCACTTGCGACCGCTCGTGCGCAACCAGCGTCCAACGGGATTTGTTTCCGAGATTGCCAATCTTGTGCCCGCGTGTGGCAAGTGCAACCAAAGCAAGGGAAACAAGGAATGGCGGCAGTGGATATTGAGCAACGCACGGCTTTCTCCGACAGGACGAAGGATTCTCGACACACCGGCACGAGTGGAGTTGCTAGACAAATTCGAACGATGGCGTTCGCCCACCCTAGTTGATTTCCCACGCATTCTGGGTACGGAAGCATGGACGCATTATTGGTCACTTTGCGACGAAATCAATAGTGACATGCGAGAAGCTCAGGTGGTAGCAGAGTCGATGCGGATCGAGATTCTCCGACGAATTGCATAACGTAATTCAATGCAAAGTATTCGCGACATTGCATGTTAAATCGGTCATAATCATCAGTGCGGACCACGCTCTCCGGCTTCGTGCCTCATCTTAAACTGAGTTCTACCTTTCCGCACAAGTCTCGGCCTACGGGCCCGTCAACATCACGCACAGGTTGTCCGGTACGATTTGAGCCGTCTTGCCTTGCGTTTACGCTCTGCGCAGAATACGTTTAATGAATTCCCAATGAATTCGAATGGGTGCACTCCGTCTTCGTGTATACAAGGTGCATGGGCATGCGTCGGCTTTTAGGCAATAGCACTGATCCTTGGTTGGATGGCGTCACACGCCGTGAGTTCGTCCAAGTTGGCGTATTCGGCGCGATTGGGCTCTTGCTCCCGCCGGCCATAACAAGCGCTGCGGCAGCGTCTAAGAATGTTCGGAACACCCAGGAAAGGCAACCTCTCCAAGTCCGCATCACGGACCGTAGCGCAGAATCCGTAATTCGGGAGATACTGATGCTCGCGGATGAGCGGGGCAAGTCGGGAGATGTCGCTCAATACCTCGTCGGAGCAAAACTGATGATCCGCCTTCAGCGCGAGATTCCCGTTCTCGCTGCGAACAAAGGGGACCGGAAATCATATGCGGACCGAGACGTCAGAACGGGAGACTTTGAGATCGAAAATACAATGATCGAAGTTGCGGTGGGAATTCCAGACGAGAAGCATTTGGCCCAAATTGTCGATGCCCTTGAGGACACAGACCTGGAGATTTGGCTGCTAACGCGACATCACCGCGTGGAGACCTGGCGGCGCGAGTTGGATGCACTTGGCTACGTGGACATGGAGCGAGTGATCGTAAGTTCTGTCGAATCATTTGTCGGTCAAACCATTACTGAAATGGGTGGTTTTTCAACCACAGGAAAGTTAAGCCAACTCCAACAGTTATTCGACCTTTACAACAATCGCTGGGTCGAAGCCGTGGGCACGCCTGCAATGCGCATTGAGGGTGTTTCGTAGCAATGCCTGAAACTTTTACCAAGGCAGAGCGGTCCCGAATCATGGCCGCCGTAAGATCTCACAATACAATGCCGGAGATTCGAGTTCGGCAACTTGTGCATCGTCTCGGTTTTCGCTTTCGCCTCCACGCATTTGATCTTCCAGGCAAGCCCGACATCGTTCTTCGTCGCCACAAGAAGATTATTAATGTTAATGGGTGCTTTTGGCACTTGCATTCCTGTCCACATGGTCGTCGAGCGCCGGTTGCAAATGCTGAGTATTGGCAGGCAAAACGCGACCAAAACGCGAGGCGAGATCGACGCAATCTTCGCGCGCTTCGTCGCGAAGGATGGGCAGTTCTCACGATTTGGGAATGCCAAATGCGTGACCCTTTGCGCCTGACGCGGAGAATCGCAAGATTTCTCAGCGCCTGACATCCTTGTGCAAGTCTACTGTTCCAATTTCGAGGCACAGCGAAAGGCCGACATTAGTGGGTCGGTCCGGTGCGCGAGTCAAGCCTCGTCGCAAAGCGCATCGTTGCGTCCCTCACACGTGAAAGTGTTTAGTGTGCCTTCGAAGTTCGCAACCGCGTGCCAAATTGCAGGCTCATCAGAATCTCGTTTGAGCTGAGATTCTCTGGGAAGTACACGCCGCCGACTTTGGCGTTCCGCAGCGAGCAGCCTTCCAGGTCGATCTGCCGCAAGTCTTGCCCGCGCAGGTCGGCGTCTTTGAGATAGGCGCCGCGGAGGATGACTTTCGCAAGATCGACCTTGCGCAGGTCCACGCTCCGCATGTCGGCGTGCGAGAAGTCGAGCACGTCGCGCAGCTCGGCATAGCGATGAAAACCGGCGACGTCGCCGACTCGCAAGCAGCGATATGCCGGATGATTGATGAAGCGGGCGGTGCAAATCGTGCCGTCGTCGGTCGTTTCGGGATCGGTGATCGTGGTCATGGCGGCTCTCGCAAGTGACGCGCGACGCACACCTGCGCATCGCTCCTTGTCGCAACCCTACGGCGCGAATGAACACCGCGCCGCCACACGGTTTCCGATTGTGCCGGTGACGCCGATTACGCCGCCGCACGCGCCTGCCGCGATTAGTACCGGCGGAACTTGCGCACGTAGGTGATGAACAAGTCGTACTTCTTATCCACCGTGGTCGGGGCCAGTTGCACCTCGAACTCGACGTTGTTGACATCGATGCGTTTGGTCGTCACCTTGTCGCCGTGCGGGATTTCCTTCTCTTTCATCTCGTTCCGCTCGCCGGTGATTTCCATGAGTTGCATCTTTTCGATGATCCACTCGCCATCGAGATGTTCCTTGATGGTCAGCGGCACGGAAATGGGATCGCCATTGGCCGTTTTGAAATTCTGCATCCGGTAGCGAAAGCGCGTCCGCAGATGACGGAACTGCGGCTTGGTCACGGACTCCTTGCCGTCGAGCGTGACCCGCTTGCAGGTGACTTCGTCGAAGTTCGCCTTGGGTCCATCCTCCGGCGGCATGGGGAAGTATTCGACTTTCACGTCCTGCGCCACGCCGATGTACAGATCCAGCGGGGCGAAGAGGGGCGTGTAGGCCGCCCAGTCTTCGCCGAGAAACGCCTGGCTGCGAACTTCGTCGCCACCAGCGGCCGCTTCCTTGATGAACAGCCGCATCTTGCCGTGCGGCAGCGGGAACGCACCCAGGTTGTTGGCCTTGTCGTTGAGCAGTCGGTAGAACATCCGCGTCCGCTCTTGATCGACGGACGGATCGAACACGTAGCGTTTCTCAATCGGAACCTCTGCGAACTTCGCGGCGAGCATCCGCTTGCGTTCGCCGTTGTTGAAGTAGCGCACCGTGGTCTTCCCGACGCCAGGCTGAATCGTGCTCTCGCCGAAGCTTTCGCCGGAGGTGTTGGTGACGGTCATGTAGACCTGCATCAGCAACTTCTTTTCGTCGTTTTCGACGATCCCTTGGTAGCTCGGATCGGCCGCCATGTTGCCGATGAGATACGAAATCCGAATCACCGCCGGTCCCGCCTTTTCGGCGCTCACCGTCCAGTACAAAGCGTTCTCGTTGGGCGGATAGTTGGTATTAAGCACGTTGATCTCGCCATCCCCTTCGATGACGCGAAAAACGATCGAGTCCTTGTCGATGTTGATGTTCGCCCAGGAGAAATCGACCTGGTTACGTCCCGATTGCAAGTTGACCGTGCGCTCTTCCTCGACGAGCGTGAATCGTCCGTTTTGAATATCGACCCGCACGGTCTCGCGCTCGGGGAGCGTGGTGAGCTTGATGCGGGCGTGGGCGGTGGAGCCCAGCGCGAGCGAAATTGCCAAGGCGAAGGCAAAGAGCAGGTTGGTGCGCATAACAGTTCCCTTGTGATAAGTGAGACTTGCTTTGATAGTCCGCTGTACTTTCGCGAAGCGTGAGGCGACTCACAGCGGCTCGCGTTTTTTCTCGACATTGAGCTCCGGCCCGACTTTGCGCCGCTTGTACGTCACGCTATAACGCACCAACTGCTTCTCGCCGGGCTGGAGATCGAGGAAATACTTGACGTGGTTCGTATCGACCCGCTCGATTTTGCCGGCGATCGTGTGCATATCGACATACGCGCCCGGCTCGGGGCTATTCCAATCGGCCGGCGCGTCGCCGTTTCCCCACAGCACGATGTTGTCCTCGAAGTGGCGCTCGAGTTCGACTTTCGCCA
>CAUJKE010000350.1 GCA_963205385.1 Planctomycetota bacterium
AGGGTTTCATTTGCGAATTTCCGTTACTCCTTGATATGAAACGACTTACATCGATTCCCCCCGTTTGCGGAGCGGGAAGTATTAGCGTCACCGCTCGGGCGGCTCCGCCCCGCGCGCACGCCACGAATGGGTGGTGCGTACACGCAAACGGCGAACGCGAATCGTCGCTAATGATGGTGCCCGTCGTGGTCGTCGTGCTCGATCTTGGCCGTGTACGGCTTGCCGCCGATTTCAACCGTGAGGGTGGCGTCGGTGCCGGTTGTAATCAGCGCTGTGCCGAGCGTTTTGTCGACCAGTTCAAATTGCGATGCCATTGGCGCGTCGCCAGCGGTGCGATCAACAGCTTCTAGCAGATATTCTTTCTCGTTTTCACCAACTTTGACCTTGATCGCGATCGTCTCCGCGCCCGTCGGCGCTGGCTGTTTTAACTCGTGATCGAGCAGATACACGGTGACTTTGCCGCTCCCGTCGTCGTAAGTCCACTCCGCGTGATACTCTTCGTCGCCGAGTTCGAGGACATGCCCCTCATGTGGGCCGTGGGCAGCATGGTCATGGCCATGATCGTGGTCGTGGTCGTGCCCATGCGTATCAGCCTTCTTCCCCGCCGGCTTGGGTCCACAACCTGTCATTGCGAGCGGCAACGAGGCCGCCGCCAAAGCGATAAATCCGTAAATCAAAGCGCGCATGAAATGGATCCCCCAAGGATGTGCGGAAAGGAAAGCGGAAAAATTTGCAGTTTAGGTGTTTGCTTGGTAGGTAAAAGTCTAAGTCAGAGCCCGTCGAGCGCACAGGCGGGGAGGAGCTCGTGTGCGCCGTCGGATGGGTTAGTCGCGGCCGATCCAAAAATATTCATTGCTCTCGACCCACAATTGCGGCTAAATTGGCTCCCAGATGTCTGACTGCCTCCCGCCTTCCAAAGGTTCCCACCTCCCATGCAATTATCACCTCTGCAATTTGCGGCCATCTGCCTGCTCGCCTGTTTCCTGACGGTCATCGGTGGACAGCTTCCGCCTGCCCACGCTCAGCAGGCTGGCGACTCGCCGGAGCCGGACGTCGTGAACACCGAACCGGCCAATGTTCAGCCAATCACACCTCAGGCAGCGCTCGCCAAGATTACCGTCCCGGAAGGATTCAAAGTCACGCTCTTCGCCGGCGAGCCCGACGTGCGCCAGCCGATCGCCATGGCGGTCGATCAGCGTGGCCGCTTGTGGGTTGCCGAGTGCTACTCGTATCCAGACTGGAATGAAACAGGGAAGGACCGCCTGGTGATTTTCGAGGACCGCGATCAAGACGGAGTCTTCGATCATAAGAAGGTGTTTTGGGATCAAGGGAACTACCTCACCGGCTTCATCCCCGGCTTTGGCGGCGTGTGGGTTTGCTGCGCGCCCCATCTGCTCTTCATTCCCGACGCCGATGGCGACGATGTCCCCGATGGCGCGCCGCAAGTCATGCTCGATGGCTGGGCGTATAAGGGGATCCACAATGTGTTCAATGCTTTGAACTGGGGCCCCGATGGCTGGCTGTATGGCTGCAATGGGATCACCGCGCCTTCGAACGTCGGCCCGCCCGGCACGCCGGACGACCAGCGCATGCCGATCAACTGCGGCATCTGGCGCTATCATCCCACCAGGCACATTTTTGAAGTTGTCGCCGAGGGAACGACCAACCCCTGGGGACTCGATTGGAACGACCACGGCCAGGCGTTCTTCACCAACTGCGTGATCGGGCATCTCTGGCACTTGATTCCCGGCGCACACTACGAGCGGATGTTCGGCCAGGATTCCAACCAATATGCCTACGAACTGATGCCTGCGTGCTCGAAGCATTTGCACTGGGCCGGCGGTGAATGGCAAAAGGCCCGCGGTCGGGCTGAAGACGACGACCTCGGCGGCGGCCATGCGCATGCCGGCGCGATGGTTTATCTGGGTGACAACTGGCCCGACAAGTATCGCAACTCGATCTTCATGGGGAACATCCACGGCTATCGCATCAACAACGACGCGCTCGTGCGCAGTGGCTCCGGCTATGCGAGCCATTTCGCTCCCGATTTCTTCAAGGCGAACGACGATTGGTTCCGCGCTCTTGAACTGAAGTGCGGCCCCGATGGCGGCGCGTACGTCAGCGATTGGTGCGACACCGGTGAGTGCCACGACTACAAGGGAGTGCATCGCACGAGCGGGCGAATTTACAAAGTCGTCTACGGAGACCAGCAACCGGCGAAACTCCGCGACCTTGCGAAGCTGAGCGATGAACAACTCGTCGAACTGCAACTGCACAAGAACGACTACTTCTGCCGCCACGCGCGCCGCTTGCTGCAAGAGCGGGCGAGCGGCGGCAAGATTAGTGAGCAAGCGATTGCCAAACTCAACAGCATTTTCGCCGATAACGCTGATGAAACGCGCCAATTGCGCGCCCTGTGGTGCTTGCACGGCAGCGGCGCGATCGACGCCGACTTCTTGACCAAACAACTCAGCCACAAGAACGAGCATGTGCGCGGTTGGGCCATTCGCCTGCTGCGGGAGTACGACAATGGCCTGGCGAAGAATCATGCAACGCTCGCCAAACTAGCGCAGGAAGATGATTCCGCGCTGGTGCGTTTGGAGATCGCTTCGGCGCTGCAGCAACTGCCGCTGGCCCAGCGGTGGGCCATTGCCGCGGCGCTGCTGGCGCATGCAGAAGATGCGGAGGATGACAATCTGCCGCTGATGACCTGGTACGGTATCGAGCCCGCGATTCCCACGGACAAAGCTCAGGCGGCGAAACTGCTGGGCACTTGCCAGATTCCGTCAGTGCGGCAATTCATCGCCCGTCGCATTGCGTCGCCTTAGCGCCGCGATTTACTCTTCCTTCGGCGGAGGAATGCGCAGCCCGCCTTCCTCCGGAGGCCCGTCCGGCATCGGCGCGGCGTCGACCGGCAGGGTTGACGCCGCTAGTTCAATCGTCTCGGTCTCGTTCGGTGCATAGAGCACGCGAAACTCAATCCGCGCCGTCTTGTTGAGCGCTTGGTACTGCGTGCCCATCTCTTCCAGCCGCGCAATCCCTTGATTCAGAAGTTCCATTTGCGGTTCCAGCACGGCGATCTGCTTCTTGCCGGCGTCCTTGACCTGGCCTGGAACCCCAGGCGCCGTTTGCTGCGCCTTCAACTGCTGGATGGTATTCGAGACCAACTCGCGTTGAGTGATCGCCCCCTTCACGAGTTTCTCGACGTCCGACTTGATAAACCGTTTGGGCTGCGCGTCCAGCGCCGGCTTGAAATAGGGCGTAACGACGATTAGCAGGTTGCGGCGCAATGTCGTATCGAGCTTGAGCATCAACATCCGCTGCTCCGATGTTTCGCCAAACATCAGCACCGTCGAACCACGATCCGCGGGAATGATTTGCGTCTTATCAAACTGGGACTTGAGTTCCACGCCTTCCACCTTGGTGAACTCCACTTTGATCGCATCCGGATCAGGCGCGTTGGGCAGGTCGATATCGGGCTTGAGAATCGTGTCGAAATCGACCACGATCGGCTGCACCTGGATCAGTTCACGCAGCACCACGCGATGAGAATTAGCCGCCGCCGACATCGTCAGCGCGCAGTTCACAAGGCCGGTAGCAATCGCAGGATTCTCAAGCGCGGCAGGCTTCCACTGGAACATCAACTGATTGTCCGTCAGCGCGAGGGTTGCAATGACGACTTCCGCGCTCGTCTTGGGATCGGCGGTGGAGATTTCCCAATCGCGCTCCGCGGTGCCCCCATTGGCGTTCTTCATCGTGATGGGGGGTTTTCCTTTGCCGGTCCGTTCACCTCCGATCAGGTTGATGAAAACCACCGCGTTCTCGGCCGCAATCTTGCCGAGCGCCACAGGCTTCGCCGCCTCGGGACTCGGCTGGCCCGATTCGCCCAAAGCAGGCAACGTGACGCGGGCGGCAAAGTCCGCGAACGGATTCGCGGGTTTGGGCTCTGGCTTGGGTTCGGGCTTAGGCTCTGGCTTGGGCTCTGGCTTCGGCTCCGGTTTAGGTTCCGTGGCGGGAGGCTCCGTCGGCGCGACTTCCGGCTTGGTTTCGCCAGGCATCGGCGCCGGCGACGGCGGATCCGTCGGCGGCATCGGTTCGGGCTTGTTGTTGTCGAGATTCAAAGCCTCGCTCAAGTCGAGCGGTTTCTCTTCGTCCGGTTTCTTTTCCTCGCCGGGCGCGTCGGCCTTCTTGTTGCCAGTGGCGAGTTCTTCGCCATCTGGCTTATGCTCAACCGGCGGCTTCGGCGCCACAACCGCCGGACTCGGCGGCGGATCCTTCGTGGCGACTTCGGGTCCGCTGGAGAAGGCGTACCACAAACCGCCTCCGACAAGCAACAACAGCAGCAGCACACCACCACCGGCTAGCCCCAAGATCAGCGGCAGCGACGGCCCTTGCTTCGCACTGGCTTCTCCGTCCGTGGTTGCCGGCGCCGGCGGGCCTGCGCTGGCAGCTTTGGCTTTCTTTGAACTTTTCACGCCCGCTGGCTTTGCGCCTGCGCCAAAGTCTGGCACTCCCGCGGCAACCGCCGGCGCCGCGTCTGCCAAAGGTTGCGCGACTTTCATCTTCTTCGGCGGCGCAGGCTTCGCGGCGGGAATCGCGTTGGCCGGACCCGCGGCGAGCGGCGCTTCGGACGAGCCTGCACCCTTGCGGCGAATCGGCGGCGCGGCCGGCCGTTGCTGCCCGAGCCATTGGTCGAGCAGCTTTTCAAGCTCCTTCGCACTGGCGGGGCGCTCGCTGGGATCGCGCGCCATCATGCGACCGCAAATCGACACCAGCGATTCCGGCACATCACTGCGCAGTTGCAACAAGTCGCGCGGCTGATCCGCGCCGCTGACCGAGAGGGGCGACTTGCCGGACAGCAAGAAGTACAGCACAGCGCCCAGCGCGTAGACATCGGTGCGCTCGTCCGCCTTCGGCACCGGCTGGCACTGCTCCGGCGCGAGATAAGCTCCCGCGCTTGTCGGCCCGCCGCTGATATCGGTGCTGGCGCTTTCACTGGGTTCATCCAAACCGGAGATGCCCATCTCGCGAATCTTCACGACCCCCTGATCGTCCACCAACAGTTTCCCCGGCGTCACTTCGCGATGAATGACCCCTTCACTGTGCGCGTGCGCTAGTCCCGCGGCGGCCTGGCGAATGTAGTCCGCTGCTAACGTCGGCGAGAGCGGCCCATCCTCCATGACCAGCGAAGAGAGACTTCGCCCGTCGACATATTCCATCACCACGTAATAGCGTTCGGCCTCGCTATTGACGTCATAGACGTGCACGATATTGCGGTGGTCGAGCGCGGCAGCGGCGGCGGCTTCGGCTAAGAAACGCTTGACGCGCGCGGAACTTTCAGCGGCGCGTCGCGGCAACGTGCGCAACGCAACGCGACGCCCCATCTCCGCATGTTCCGCCAAGAAGATTCGCCCATGCTGGCCAGAACTGAGCTGGCGCAACAGGCGGTATTTGCCCAACTTGAACAACGCCCCCCCTGCCAACAGTTGCTCCGCTTGCCACTGCGTGAGGGTTTTCTGCTTGATGAGATAGCGCGCCAGGGCCTTCACTTCTTGATGACCCGCGGCGATCTCACGAATTTTTCCTAACTGCTCGGGGCTGAGTAACTCGCTCTTTTCCAAGCGGGCGAGGAACTTTTCGACGTTGCTGGCCGCCGCAGGCTTCGGCATGGGTGCGAATCCTAGTCTGAGGACGAGAGGATCGAAAAACGCGAACTCGTGGCGATGAACCAGCGCAACGCTAGCGCCATCTGCCACGCGAATCTCTGCTTATTCTCGCCCCCAGCGGCTGAATTAGCAAGCATCTTCGTTCATCCGCCGCGGGGGACAGCGTTGATGTCGGCGCGTTGCTAGCCGGGAGCGCGGCCAAGCATTTTTTGAGAATTGAGAGGAATCTAGCTCGCCTTGCAGCGGAAAACCTGAAGGACTGTGGGGGAATAGCCGACTTTTACCTTTGAGGCGACTTTTAGGGCTGTGCCGGTAGTAGTGATTTTACGCAACGTACCGGGACGATAAACGCTGACGAACAACCAGACGTTGCCAGCGCCCCCGTTTGTAGTCGAGTGGCTGCTACACCTCGTCAACTGTTATTACGCGACGCGACAACTTGGCTCCAACGTGCCGCGGAGACTATTCCCATGAAGATGCGTACGGCGTGGATCTTTGCAATGCTCACTGCGGGACTTACCTGCGTGGCTCCCTCGGCCCAAGGCCAAATGCCCCCAGGTGCGGGCGTCGGCCCCTATGGCCCGATGATGGGGCCAGGGATGCCGAATCCCTACGCGCCACAAATGTATGCCGTGGCGCCCCAAAGTTACCAGGATCCCAATGCCGGCATGGCTCCCGGGGGGATGGCCCCCGGCGGTATGGCGCCGTCGCCGATGCCGATGCCGTTGCCCAATGAAGGCTACGGGGAGTATCCCAATAGCGAATACGGCGGTCCCGCCTATGGTTGCGAGAGTTGCGGCGGATATGGCTGCGACACCTGCGGACCGTTCGGCGGCCGCCTTCGGAGCGCGCCGCGCATTTTGCGGTATCTGCTCCCCTACGATGATGGTGGTTGCTGCGCACCGCACTGGTTCGACCTCCATGTCGAATACGTGAACCTTCGCCGAGACGACGACCTGAACTACATCGGTTTCACGTCGGATACGCCGCTGGGGCCCATCGTCCTCAGCACAGATGACTTGAACTTCGACACCGCCGGCGGCTTCCGCGCCACCGTCACCCGCCAAATTGGCGTGGGAAGTAATCTGGAGTTCTCCTACCTCGGCCAGTCCTTTTTCAACTCGCAAGCCGCGGTTTCCAGCAGCTCGAACAGCCTGTTCTCCGTGTTTAGCGGCTACGGCAGCTTTCCGCTGGCCGGACAAGGTTTCACCGAAACTGATCAAGCGGCTTACCAAAGCATCTCGTATGGATCGAACTTCGATAACCTCGAACTCAACTTCCGCCAACGGTGGCAAGGCTACGGGTGCAAGCTGCAAGGTTCCTGGTTGATGGGCGTGCGCTACTTCGATCTCCAGGAAAACTTCAACTACATCTCCCTGGCCCCGATCAATAGCGCCCAAATGGACTACCGGGTAGATACCAGTAACCGTCTCACCGGCTTCCAAATCGGCGGCGACATCTGGGCCTGTCTGGTGCCAGGCTTGACCGTCGGCACCGAAGGGAAAGTCGGCATCTACGGCAACAAATCCTCGCAGTTCACCACGATTGCGGCGACCACCATCAACCCCACGCTCACCGAAACGGCGGACGACACGGACGCCGCGTTCCTCGGTGAATTGGGCGTGATGCTGAATTGGCGGCTCAACCAGAGCCTGACGTTCCGCGGCGGCTACCAGTTCCTGTATGTCACCGATGTCGCACTAGCGCCTGAGAACTTCAACTCGACCCCTCCCTTCTTGGTGCCAGCCTTTACTAACCCGCCGCGCACTCCCACCATTACTACCGGCGGCGAAGTGTTCTATCACGGATTCACGGCGGGCTTAGAATACATGTGGTAAACGTCGAAAGCTTCGACAACAGCAGCAAAAACCCCGCGCTCGCCGCGGGGTTTTTTATTGGAATCACCGAATTTCCAGCGCCCGAGTTGTCTTTTTCGAGGCTGGCGAGCAAAAACATTGACACGCCCGCACCCCCGTTTATAATCGCGCTCTGACCGCTAAATACCCAATTCATCAAGAGATACGTCTATCCAGGGCAGCCGTTCTCGATGGCTTAGCGGGTTCCAAACGAAAGCAATTCGTCGGGACGAAACTTTTTTCACCCGGCGCGTGTCATTTGTCTGGTCAAATCAACATCGTTGTAATTATGATGGGATTGTCTTGCGCAATTATCGCAGACACCCCAAACTAACCAGCGATTGCCGCTTAAGAATTCTGCCTGCGCCCCAAGAGGACGATGTGATGTCGCGCGATTTCCGGAACTCCCGCTCCCAGACCGCTCTTTCCCCTGCCAAGCGCCGGCGGAAGCGCGCCGATCGCAAACTCCTCGTCGAAACGCTCGAGCGGCGCGAGCTGTTGGCGACGCTCACTTCCGGCTCAGGCGATGGCCATTTGACCGTGCAAGTGAACGAATATGGAGCGTTCGGTCGCTCCGGCATGCTGTCTGTCTCGCAGCCGTTCAATCAAAACGGGCCGCGCGAAGTCAACGACGCCATCTATGATCCGGTCGGGCCGATCGCCGCCGCCGGAACCATTTACGAGGCGCTGCTGATGATCAAAGTTGGCGGCGATCCCGTCCGCGTGCTGTCCGATGGCGTGAGGTTGGCGAACGGTACTTCGATCACCAGCGGCGGCCTACCTGGCTTTCAAAACGGGCGTTTTGCCGGGCAGGTCGATCCGTTGACCCGGACCGTCAACAGCACGTTCTACTATCCCGAAACGGCCATGGCCAATGGCCAGGGAGCGACGCTGCGAATCAACCTCCAGCAAACGCTCATTATCATCCCAGGCGCGGGGCCGACACCGGCCGGCGTCACATTGCGCCAGACATACACGATTACGAACCTGACGCCCAGCAACATCGACGTCGAGATTTGGCGCTACGTGGATGGCGACATGCTGTTTGACGGCGACTTCAACAACGATGGCGGCGGCATGCGGCAAGTCATGCAAGGCGATCCGCAACGCGTCTGGATGACGAACACCGCTACCAACACCAATCGGAACGATCGCACCTATTTGGAAGTCCGCTCGGACCCGGCTGGGATCCCCGTAGGAGGCGTCGATCGTTGGGAAGTGGGCCTCTCGCGCCGCGCGACCCATCCTCCCACGGCGCCCGGTCCGCAGACGCCGCCCGCGAACACCTGCACGGCCGCGAACCCCTGCAAGAATTTGCCCTACTTGGGACCGAACGCGCCGTTATTCGATAAGCTCGTCAACGACCTCCCGCTCGTCAACGACATCGTGCGCCCCTTGCCGGCCGATATCGACGGCAATAACAAGGTCGATAACGGCGCCGGGGACGACTGGGCCGTGGCGCTGCACAATGTGTACACCAGCGCCGGCCAATTCCCCAATCCCCTGCCAGGCAACGGCAACCTCGTGTATGTCGCTAATACGCAGTGGGGCAATCCAGAAATTGGCGACCCTGATCCGCCGATCATCATTCCGCCTACTATGGGCACGGTCGCAGGCACCAAGTTCAGCGACTCCAACGGCAACGGGGTGCGCGATCCCGGCGAAGTCGGCATCGGCGGCTTTCGTATCTATGCCGACGTCAACAATAACGGCGTCTTCAACCCCGGTGAGCCTACGGCGGTCTCCAATGCCACCGGCTTTTATCAATTCACCGTCCCGCTGGGCACCTACAACATTCGCGAAGTGCAACAGGCCAACTGGACGCAAACCTTTCCGGCGGCAGGCTTCTATAACGTCACCCTCGCCACCGATGGGCAGGTCATTGCGGATCTCGACTTTGGCAATAAAGCCGTGCCTGGTTCTGTTTCCGGCATCGTCTTCGAGGACTTCAACAAGAACGGCCGCCTCGATCCCGGCGAAGTCGGCCTGGGTACCGCCTTCATTTACGCCGACTTGAACAACAACGGCGTCTTCGAAGCCACCGAACCCAACACCACGAGCGCCGTCGGCAGCGGCGCGTGGGTGCTCGACAACCTCGACCCGCGCACCTACGTCATTCGCCAGATTCCGCCGGCCGGTTACGACCAAACGTTCCCTTCCAACAACGCCCCGCAAGTCGTCGCCGTCTCGCCCGCTCAAAACATCACCAACGTCAACTTCGGGGACGCAATCCGCAACGGTTCAATCGCGGGGCAGGTGTACGTCGATTCCAACAACAACGGCATGATCGATCCCGGCGAAGGGGGCGCGGCCGGCGTCATCGTCTATGTCGACGCCGACAACAACTGCAACATCGGTCTCGGCGAGAATGCCATCGTCACCGGACCGAGCGGAACTTTCGGACTCAACGGCGTTCGTCCTGGAACCTACACTGTCCGGCTCAGCCTGCCGGCCGGTTACGAACAGGTTCTACCCAGTGTCCCCGGCGGTTCCGACAGTTGCCCGCCAGGAATTCTTGTGACCGTCGAGCCGGGTATGTCCACGCCCAATACCGATTTCCTCATCGTCAATACCGGCGGCATCGGCCCCGACTTCGGCGACGCTCCCGCCCCCTATCCCACGTTGCTCTCGCAGAACGGCGCCCGGCATACCATTCAAAAGGGCTTTGGTTTGGGCGCGCTCCGCGATGGCGAACCCGATGGCCAACCCAACGCCACCGCGACCGGCGACGATATCAGTAACTTGCCGGATGAAGATGGCATCGTCTTGTTGGGACCAGATGGCCTCCCGCAAACGAACAACATCATCGCCCGCGGCCAGGTCGCCACAATTCAGGTGACGGTCTCCACCGGCGGCTTCTTCCCTGGCAAGCTGCAAGGCTTCATCGACTTCAATCAGGATGGCGACTGGAATGATCCCGGCGAACGGATCATCAGCAACTTGACACTCCCCGCCGGCGTACACGTCCTTAGCGCGATGATTCCTGCGAACGCCGCAGTGGGGACGACCTACGCGCGGTTCCGCTACGGCTATGAACAAAACCTCGGCCCCACCGGTCCGTCCATCTCCGGTGAAGTCGAAGACTACCAGGTCATTATCGCCGGACCGCAGCCGATCGCCGTGGATGACAACTACTCCTTTTCCGGCACGGCCGAGCAGAATCTGTTTGTTCTGGCGAACGATATTCCCAGCCAATTCGGCCCCAACTTCATCATCGACGTTGCTCCAATCAACGCCAGCACACCCATCCACGGCACGGTTACGATTGTCGATGGCCAATATCTGACCTACGTTCCCGCGCCCAATGCGGCGTTTGATCAGTTCAAATACACGATCACCGATCCCGATGGGCACACCGACGACGCGGTTGTGACTATCAACGTGCAAATTCCACCGATCGCCGTGGACGACTCCTTCCTCAACGTCGCCCAAGGGGTCAATCAGTTGCCGCTCAACGTGTTGGCCAACGACACCGCAGGCGTCGGCACGCTGACCATCGTCAACGTGATGCCGCTCGTCAGTCAGGGCGGCACGCTGGCCATCGCCGCCGATGGCAAGAGCCTGTTGTACACGCCTGCGACTGTCTCGCCACCGTTTGCTGGCGTGGAGACGTTCCAATACACCGTGGAAAACGGCGCCAATCTCACCGCGACCGCCAACGTCACCATTCAGGTCACGCCGGGCAACCCCAACAACCTCGCCGAATTTGATTTCAAATTCTCCCAACTCGATGGCTCCGACTTGCCCTACGGAAGCCACATCGGTCCGGGGCAACTCTTCCTCGTGAATGTCACCGCAGATGACCTCCGCACCATGCCCATCCTCGATCTAATGGGGAACGATGTCCGGGGCGTTGCAGCAGCGTATCTCGATGTGCTCTACGATCAGTCGCGATTGGAAGTTGTCGCCGACGACACCATCGTTGGCTGGAATTCGGTCTTTGGCTACAACATTCAGTTCAACCAGACGATCTACAAGAACGCCCTCTCCGGCAGCAATGCCACCGCTGGCATTCTCGATGAGACTGGCGGCACCGTGGTGTTTTCGGCAGGCGGTTCGACTCCCATCGGCGCGAACCCCGTAACCGTCTTCACCGTCACGATGCGAGCGAAGCCGATGGCGCCCAACGGCGTCGCCAACTTGTATACCGACCCGGCCGATGTCTCGCCGGATCACGACGTCCTCCAGTTCGCGGCCGCCGGCGCCGTCCCCGTCATTGGCGTGGATCAACTCAAGCTTAATCAGCGGTCGATCACCATCGACTCCAGCGTCCCGGTGAACAACGGGGGCGTCGGTCCCAATCCAGAACCAAACGACGGCGGCACGCCGATCGTCGCGGCGCTGCACCGCAACGCAACCAATCAATTCGACGTCAACGCCGATGGCAAGGTCACGCCGCTTGATGCGCTGCTTGTCGTGAACTCGCTTAACTTCAGCGGCCCGCGCAGCCTCCTCAACACGCCGGCCCCTTCGGGTCCGGACCTCGCGTTTTTGGATGTCGATGGCGACAACTACATCACCCCGCTGGACGCCTTAATGGTCGTCACGCGGATGAATAGCGGCGGCATCGGTAGCGTCCTGGCCGAAGGGGAGCCGTCGCTCGCTCCCAGTTCCACGAACTCGGCTAAAGTGACGATCGCCCCCGGCGCGTCGGTCGACGTCACCGTGCCCGGGCAACCGCTGGATGCGAAGTCCGCCGACTCGGTCGCGAGCCTCGACAACGATAGCAGCGACAGCAGCGACCTCCTCTTTGCTTCCAATGCTTCCCCGGCGCTGGCGCCCCAGTTCGTCTTGCCGAGCTCCAGCGGCAACCAGTTCGACGCGCTCGTCGCCGGTGCGAGCGACGGGGACGAAGAATTTGACAACCTTTTGACGGAATTGGCGAAAGACTCTTGCCACCACTGGGCGGAGTAACCAAAATAACCGTCGTTCGCGGAATAACCGAACTACCACCTGCGCAGGGCCTGGTTCCTCGCAGGCTGGTTGGTTTCGGCGCGGCGACGGAGTTCGGCGGCCGTTAGCAGTGTGTTCTAACGCGCGCTCTTCTTCTCGCGCCGCGCGGCTTCTCCCGCCGCCGTTATCTTCGCGCGACCCGACTTCACCGTGCGTGCCTTCCAAGTCGCCGCACGACCCACGCAAAGGGCCTCGCCGTGCATCGACGCAACTCCGCCAAACACCATCGCAAAGTTCTCCGCCGCCAGATGCAATTCGAAGCGCTCGAAGCACGGCAGCTCCTTGCCACGATTACGACGCAAGACATTCCCCATGGTCCCGCGACCGGCTCGACCGCGCCGTACTACCAAACCGTAGGCGAGTATCTCACGGATGAGCGCATCGACACCGCCTTCCAACGGGCAGCGAACCTGGCGCAATACACGTCCGAACAGCTCGCGGCGACCGACCGCTGGGTCTTGCAATTGCAGCCCACCACGAACGTGCCGCAACTCGCCCAGCAACTCGGCACTTCCGCGCTCGTACCCCAGGCGCTCATTCACGATACGTACATTTACAACCTGCCGAGTTCCGTCAGTCGCTTGGAAGTTGGCAAACAACTGCAGCACACGCCGGGCATTGTGTACGCGTACCCGCTCGTCAAGGTGCAACAACAGCCGCGGTTCATTCCCAACGATCCGTTATTCCCGCTGCAATGGCATTTGCAAAACACGGGGCAGACCGGTGGGCTGCCTGGCGCCGATGCGAACGTCACGGCTGCGTGGGATACCGCGACGGGAAATGGCGTCGTGATTGGGATTGTGGACGATGGGTTGCAACACACGCATCCCGACCTGGCGTCGCAGTACGTCGCCGCACTCAGTACCGACATCTGCGACGGCGACAACGATCCCGCCCCCGATCCGGCCGGGGATTTTCACGGCACCTCCGCGGCCGGCGTCGCAGCCGCCGCGACCAACAACGGTGTCGGCGTCTCAGGCGCCGCGCCCAATGCGAAACTGGCTGGCATCCGGCTCATCGCTTGTGCGGCCGATGACACGATGGAAGCGGCCGCCTTGAGCTTTCAATCCCAACAGATGGACATATACAGCAATAGTTGGGGTCCGCCGGATCAATTGGGCGTCTTGTCTTCGCCTGGGCCGCTCATGTCTGCGGCGCTCGCACAAACCGCGGGGCAGGGGCGCGGCGGCCTCGGCTCCATCATCACGTGGGCCGGCGGCAACGGCCGCAATGGCTTCTACAGCGAAGATAACTCGAATTACGACGGCTATGCGAACTTGCCGTACGTCTTTGCCGTGGCCGCGATCGACCATGTCGGCAAGCAAGCCTACTACAGCGAGAGTGGCGCGAACTTATTGATTAGCGCCCCGTCCTCAGAAGGTTCAGGCGGGCCCCAAATCGTCACCACCGATCTCGCCGGCGCGTTTGGCTACAACGACAGCCCCGGCGCTGCCGGCGACGACGATCCTTTGCCCGACCTGGATTACACCTCCACGTTCGGCGGAACTTCCTCCGCAACGCCGCTCGTGTCCGGCGTCATCGCGCTGATGCTCGACGCCAATCCCAACCTGACCCTCCGCGACGTCGAGCAAATCTTGATCAACACGGCCGTCAAGACCGATCCGACGGACGCCGATTGGTACGTCAACGGCGCAGGCTACGCGGTGAATCACAAGTATGGCTTTGGCAGAATCAACGCCGCCGCCGCCGTCGCAGTCGCCGCCGCGTGGACCAACTTGCCGGCCGAAGTGCAATCGACCTCCGGTTCCCTGCCGGTAGGCATGGCCATCCCAGACAACAACCCCACCGGCATCTCGTTCCCGATCGATATCCCCACCAACATGCTGATCGAAACCGTCGATTTGCGCGTTGATATCCAGCACAACTTTCCGGCTGATCTCGAAGTCGTCTTGATCTCCCCATCGGGTACACGCTCGGTGATGTCGGAAGCCCGACCTGTCGCTCCGTATCCCACGGAATCACTGCAAGGCTGGTTTTTTAGTTCCAAACGCTATTGGGGCGAAGATTCGCAAGGCCAGTGGCGCGTGGAAGTGCGCGATCGCGTTGCGCAGGACGCGGGCACTTTCAACGAAGTGCGTCTCAATTTCACCGGCATCGATCCCGCCAATGCTCCGCAAAATGGCATCCTTCGCGGCACGGTTTGGAACGATACGGATAGCGATGGCGTGCAAGATCCCGGTGAAACCGGCGCCGCCGGCGTGACTGTCTTCCTCGACGCCAACAGCAATGGCCTCTTCGACCCCAGCGAAGCCACGGCCGCGTCACTCGCCGATGGCAGCTACACGTTCAATCACCTGGGCGCGGGAACGTATCACGTCGATATCGTTCCGCCTGTCGGCGGCACGCAAACTTTTCCCGCCGGCGGCGCGAATCAAACCGTCACGTTGACCGGAAACCAGGTCGTCAGCAACATCAACTTCGGCGTGAAATTGCCTCCGGTCGGGACCGCGCCGTTTTATCTCTCCAACATCCCCGGCGATGGCACGGTGCGTGTCGGGGTCGATGGTTTTGGCGCGTTCGGCTCGTTCGCGGGAGCATTGGCCGACGAAGCCACGTTTGATCCCGTCGGCCCCATCGGCCCCGCCGGCACAACGTTTCAATCCGCCGTGGCGCTCGGCTTAGGCGGCACTCGCGTGATGCTTGCGACGGGAGTTGGCAGCAGCAGCCTTACCAATCCGCTCGTCACCGGGAGCACCACCTCAGGCAGCAGTTCGTTTATCAATCAGGGTCTGCAATTCCAGTTGCAACAAACGCTGGAAGCGCTCTTCGATTCGCAAGGCCAACGCGTGGGTAGTCGCCTGGTGCAAACCTATACCATCACCAATCCCACCACGGCTACCCAAAGCTTCGATCTCGTCCGTTACCTCGATGGCGATCTCGATTTCGACGGCAGCTTGATCGATGGCGGCGGTCGATTGACGATCGGCCCCAATGAAATCCTGTTTGAAACCGACACCGCCGCCGGCACCGCGGACGCCACCACGTTTGTCGGCATCACCGCCAATGGTGGACTTTCCCTAACCACCAACCGTTACGAAGTCGATGAATATCGCGGACTGCTCGAACGCATTGAATACGGGCAACCCCTGGACGACACCATCACCGGCGATGGCCCCGACGACGATCAGTTCGTGGATGTCGGCCAAGGGTACGATGTGACCCTGGCCCTCCGCAATGCGTTCATTCTCGCCCCCGGTGAGATGACCACCTACGTCACAAGCACCATCTTCGGCTCCGGCGCGCCGGAGGAGATTGCCGCGCCGCCTCCGCCCCCGCCACCCCCCACTTACATTGGCGGCGGCGTCATTAACGATCTGGATGCCGACGGCATGTACGATGCCAACGAGCCAGGCATCGCCAACGCCATTGTCTTCTTGGACCTCAATAACGACGGCCAACTCGGGCTCGGCGAACCGGCCCAAACGACCAACGCCCAGGGGCAGTACCGCTTCCTCGTTCGACCGGGAACCTACACCGTTCGCCAGGCCGCGCTCCCAGGCTGGACCCCGACGCAGCCCCTCTCGCTCGCCTACGAAGTCACCGTCGAAGAAGGGGACGTCCTGGATATTCTCCTCTTCGGCAACTACGCTTCCACCGACTACGGCGACGCGCCGGCCCCCTATCCCACGCTCGCGGCCAGCGGCGGCGCTTCGCATGGCATCCTGGCCGACTTCCACCTCGGTTACGAAATCGACGGCGAAGGGGATGGCAAGCCGTCCGTGCGCGCCACCGGCGATGATAACAGCGTGCTCGACGACGACGACGGCGTCTACTTTCTCACGCCCCTTCGCCCTGGCCAAACCGCGTCGGTCATCGTCGGCGTCGACAACGGCAGCCGCGCCGCCGGCTTGCTCCACGCCTGGATCGATTTCAATGGCGATGGCGACTGGGCCGACGCCGGCGAGCAGATTTTCGCCAACCAGCACGTCGTCACCGGCATCAACACGCTCACCTTCCAGGTTCCCGCCGGCGCGGTCGTCGGCAACACTTACGCCCGCTTCCGCTACGGCTACGGCGCGAACCTCTCCTACACCGGCCACGCCATCGCCGGGGAGGTCGAGGATTATTTCGTCTCCATCAGCGGCCCCAAGCCGCTCGCCAAGGCGGATGCCTTCACCGTCTACGTCAACAGTTCGAACAACTCGCTGGACGTGCTCCTCAACGACGTCGCAGGCCTCTTGGGACCAAACACCATCAGCGGTTATAACGCCGTCGGCAGCCTCGGCGGCAAGATTCAACTCAACGCCGCCACGCAAACGCTCAGCTACACTCCGCCTGCAAACACGACGGGCACGGAGACCTTCAGCTACAACATCACCGATTCGCACGGCGGCTTTTCCTCCGCGCAGGTTTCGGTGTTGATCGATCCCTCGTCGTTCCCGCCGGTCGCGGTGGACGACACGTTTCGCGTGGGCAGCGGCAGCGCCGCGAACATCCTTCCCATCCTGGACAACGACCAGCGCGGCTCCAGCCTCATCACTTCCATCAGCGTCAGCGGCGGGCAACCGGGGGCGTTTGTGCGCGTCGATCCCACGAACAGCTTCGTGCGCTACACGCCGCCGACTGGCTTCGTCGGCTTCGACCAATTCCAATACACGGCCCGCGACGCCAACGGCCGCTCGTCAAACGCCATCGTCAGCGTGCACGTGGGGGCGGACGCCGCGGACGACGCTGTGCAGTTCGATGTCCAAGTGACCGATGTCAACGGCGAACTGCTGAGCGAAGTCCCCGTCGGCGCCAAGTTCCAGGTCCGCATCTTCGCCAACGACCTCCGCGCCATGCCCCCCGACCCCGGCGTGCGGGCGGCGTTTCTCGACTTGCTCTACACGAGCGCGCTCGTTACTCCAGAACCAGGCGCCGGCGCGTTCAACTTCGCCGTGCAGTTCGGCAG